>JAFMCI010000013.1 GCA_017857855.1 Bacteroidia bacterium
GTTCTCATGGGTTTAAGTGACGAGAATAATTGATTTTCTGCACCGTAAGATACATATTCAAAATAGCGCTCACTGCCCATAATATTATTAGCTGTCAGACTCCACTTCCACTGATCATTTTTGCCACTAGCTTTGCTTGCCTTAAAGTTAAGACTATGAAATGGCATTTCATATACATCAGGATTACGAGCAACACCTACTACAGATAACCTTGGCCCTTGCACATTGTAGGTAAATGTAGCATCCCACTTGCTTTTAAGATTAGTGTAGTTGATGTAGGCATTTACGATATATGGAGATTGACCTACCATGTCTCTATTTGTTCCTATCACCTCTCCTACTCTTGCTGCTGATATTCTACCTAGTCTTTCTGCAACCGTCATTTCTACACTTGATTTCACTAGTGTAACATTACTACCGAAAGTAGTTATTGAATTGGTGTCACTCAATTTATCTATTAATAACTTAGCTTCAAGCTCCACACCGTATACATTAGCAGTACCCACATTTCTAGGCTGAAAATTGTTTGGATTTTGACTGTTATAGGCCACCAATTCTATTGGATCTGTAAATCGTTTATAGAAAGGACTTACTGAAAGTAATTGTCCTCCTTTTAGGAATGACTCATATCGCAAATCAATGTTATCAATAGAAGTTTGAGTAAGGGTATCGTTCCCTAGGAAAGTACGTCCAGATATTCGATCGACAATCTCCGCATTTGATAATTCTTTAAACGATGGTCGTGCCACTGTTCTGGCGTAAGTGAAACGTGCATTAGTTTTCGGTGTTACCTTATAAATAAAGTTAACTGATGGAAGAATACTTGTTTTATTGAGTAACAAGGAATCTCTTAATCGCACTCCATCTTGATTTTGTCCTGTATAGTGATTTCTAGTTTGCTCCAAACGAGCACCGTAAATCATATTCAGTCTCTCTGAAAATGGATATTCATGCATAATATAAGCCGCAGCTATATTTTGAGTAGCGCTATAGGTATTAGAGAGCTGACGCTGTCCATTGATATAAGATCCGCTATCTTCAACACCTAAAGGAGCTGGTGTCCAAATATTTTCATCTGCCAAGAGTTCATTAGGGTCTCCAGTCCAAGAAAATTTACCTTCCGACTGTATTCTAATACGGTAATCTAGAATGCTGTAGTCTCTCGCTTTATATGTTTCAAGTAATCCAAATTTAAGCTTAGCTACGCGCTTTGGCGCAATCTTCATGGTTTTTTCAAGATCGATTCTGGCATTGTAATTTTGCTCTTGTAAATTTCTAAAAGAACGTGTTACTCCTGCTCCCACTGCTTCATTTATAGCATATTTAGGATTGATATCATCCGTTAGCTCAAAAGCGGTTAAACGCATATCAGGTTCGTCAATAGAGCTAAAAGTAGGTGAAAGCTTCCAATCAAGTTGCCATTTTCCACTATCTAAAACGTGTTTACCACTCAGCATAAAATTAGTAACACTTCGTTGGGTATATTCCAAGTTACTTCTGAATTGCACATTGGGATTTTCTCTATAATCCTCTTGTCTTAAAAAGGCCGATCTAGATTCAGCGTTTTGAGTTCTGAACCCGCTGAGCGAGTATTTACTATTCCCTTTTTTATATGCACCTCCGGCTAAAATACTCCAAGCCGCAGTGCTATTGCCCATGTTTCCTTTAAGGTCTTTGTCTCGCAATAATTCATTTTGTACAATTTCTTGGGGTTTAATATAAGAGCTAAAAATAGCTTCCTCATAGTATTCTGTTTGCAAGCTGTAATTCAGGGCTAGGTTATATCCGAGAGTGTTCCCATTTTTTTTATTGAATTGATCTCCTTGACTAAAAGAGAGGGAAGTATTGGGTGCATTTAATTTTCGCTCGGTAGCTAAATTATTGCTAAATTTTTTTGTTATGGTTGTCAGTTCAGGATTATTTGCACTGGGATCATATTGATTTTTGGTTAAGTCAATAGAACGGCTTATAGGCAACGCACGGTCTCCATTATCAAAAGCCAAAAAATCTGTTGAACTACCTTTATAGGTTATATAATCTTTATTTAAGTGCATGGTAGGATTATATCCTAAGCTGGCAGAGAATGATCTTGATTTTTTACTAGGGAATGCTTTTGTAGAAATATCTACCAAACCTCCTGCAAAATCTCCAGGTAAATCTGGAGTAAATGTCTTGTAAACCATAATGTTATCTAACACATTGGTTGGAAAAATATCCATTTGTACGGCATTTTTATCCGGATCTAAACCTGGAATAACCATACCATTAAGAATTGTTTTAGTGTATCTATCACCTAGGCCTCGGACAAAAACATGCTTTCCTCCTTGCACACTAATACCCGTTACACGAGCTACAGCTTGTCCTGCATCGCTATCGCCAGCACGTTTTGACGCCTCTGCCGAAACACCGTCAACTGCATTTATTGAATTTTTCTTCTCTGCTAGAATAGCTGCATCTGTATTCGTTTTACGTACCCCAGACACCACAATTGGTCCTTTGGTAAGCACACTCTCTACCTCCCCTACTATACGTACGTCTCTTACGGTTACTTTATCCGCAAGAATCACTACATCATACTCTTTGTATTCTGGCAAACCAATGTATTTAAAAGTTAGCGTATACGTTCCTGGAGGTAAAGAAAATACATAAGTACCTTCAAAATCTGAGATCGTACCACCGTTTACGCCTATCGCTTTAACAATAGCGCCTACACAAATTTCATTGGTCGCATCATCATAGATTTTACCTCTAAGTGTGCCATTTTGCGCAAACGTAAAATTTGCAATTAGAATAAATAAAAGGGTATTAAGTGTTTGTTTCATTTTATTTTTTTAAGCATAAAATGCCTACTGCTTTGTGCAGTAGGCATCATAATAGTATATAAATTAAAGTGTTTCGTTCGGTTATAATTTATTGTTAACTGATGTCCAAGACCATCCAGTAAACTCAGACTTATTCGCACCTTTAGAAGAAGCTGTGTTAAGAGCATTCCCAGAAGTAGCCATTAAAGCATCTAGAGCTGTTTCTGCTGCAGAATCAAAACATCCACAAGAAACACAAGAAGCTGTGTAACCAGAAGCCATAGCAGTTAAGCTAGAAGCACCTAAATCATTATTTTTAACGATTAATTTTGGCGTAGCAGCAATGAAGTATGCGTAAGCATCAGATTTAGAAGTACAATTAGTAGTATCTCCAAAACTTGCTCTGAATTTGATGTATTTACCTGAGTAACCTGCAAAAGAACAGTTTTCGATAGTACCTTGTGCTTTAGATTTTAAATCTGCAGCAGAACCTTTACCATCTGTTGAGATAATAGTACCATTTTTCAAGGTAAATAAACCTGAAGTATTAGTAGTTCCCTCTGGACCGTCTATTTCTAATCCTTCATCAGTGTCACCACCATGCATTACTATAAAATTATTTACAGTACCACTATAGTTGAAATCGATATCTATTCCGTCGTCACCATGGTTATATACTAATGCGTTTTGTACATTAACAGATCCTCCAAAAAACTCAATACCGTCATCTAAAGTAGCAACTATTTCTACGTGATTTATAACAGTACCAGAACCTACACCACCAAGTGTAAGACCATTAATCTCGTTACCTTCTCCAATAAGAGCACCACCATGACGTATAGATACGTAAGTTAACACACCTGAGTTATCAGCATCGTTGTCTCCACCGAAAGCACCATAAGTAGCTGTAGCTGGGATACCTTCTATTTGTGCAGAGATATCACCATTTTCAGCAGAAATTTTAGCTTGACCTAAGATGATAAGACCTCCCCATTTTTCTCTGTCGTTTCCAGTAAGATTTGTACCTGTTTTTTGACCAAGAGCGATGTTATCTAACTCTGAAGTGAAGATGATAGGCATATCAGCTGTACCTTCTGCCATTAGCTTGCCACCTTTTGCGATAATAAGTGCAGATGCATTTGCTTCTGTTCCAGTTCTACCTTTAACGATTGCACCTTTTTCTATAGTAAGCGTAGCACCACTTTCTACCCAAACTCTTCCTTTAATAAAATGAATTGTATTTGCAGCCCATGTAGTGTTGGTAGTGATAGCTCCAGAATGCTCTAAGTCAGCAACTGGTGGCGTAACGTAACAATCGCTTGATGGATCAGACTCGTCACAATCTTTGCAACCTACAAAAGATACAGCAGCAACTGCTAGCATCATTAGAAATAAGATTTTTGAAATGTTTTTCATTTGATTGAATTTTTAAATTTTAATTGTTTTGCTTTGAATTTTGTACTGCAATGGTGCGGGGGTAATGTTATGTGATTGTTAACTTACATTTAACTTTTAAACATGTGGAAAACAGGTGCACTTCTGACCAATCAAAGCTTACTACGAAACAATTCTAACTGCGCTTAAAACAAGTAACATCCTTTATCCACGCATCTTTTCAAACAACTTAACACATTCTACGGCTTCTTTCACATCATGCACTCTCAGCAAGTTTGCTCCATTTTGAAGCGCGAAAGAATGCAAAAACGAGGTGCCATTTAGCGCATTACTCGCATCCGTTCCCAAAAAATTATAAATCATTGATTTTCTAGATAATCCAACCATTAAGGGTATTTCTAAGCTATTAAAAACCTTCAATTGTTTCAATAATGTATAGTTATGTTCTAATGTTTTGCCAAAACCGAAACCTGGATCAATTATAAGATCATTTATTCCCGCCATACGACATTCTTCATTTTTAGCCAGCAAATAATCAAAAACATCTTGCACTACTTCTAGGTACTGCGGATTATTCTGCATGGTTTTTGACTTTCCTTGCTTGTGCATCATAATATAAGCAACTCCAAGTGCGGCAACACTAGGAATCATATCCTCATCATCATCGCCTGCACTTATGTCATTTACTATACAAGCTCCAGCTTGCACCGCTGCAATCGCTACTTTGCTTCTAAAAGTATCAATAGAAATAGGAATATCAACTGTATTTGCTAGCTTTTCTATAATAGGAATAACACGATCTAATTCTTCCTGCACACTTACATCTGCCGCTCCCGGTTTTGAGCTATATCCGCCCACATCTATTATTCCGGCACCATCATTTATCATTTTATGAGCTTGTGTAAGGGCCGTATTCACTGTATCATATTTGCCACCATCCGAAAAGGAATCAGGAGTTACATTTAAAATTCCCATGACCATAGGCCTACGTAAATCTAATTCTGTGCCTTTTATGTGGATGCTTCTTTTCATTAGTATGGTTTGGAAAATTATCTTCGCAGCAAATTAAATTCATTTTGAGTACAGATACACCTATACTGTTTGACTATTCCATTGCAAAATGCAGAGAAATTTTTAGTAAAAAAACCTATGACTACGGCACCGCTTGGCGTATTCTTAGGCCCATATCCATTACAGATCAAATCTTTATTAAGGCTCAACGTATTAGAAGCATAGAAGATAAGAAGGAAAATAAAGTGGGTGAAAGTATAGAAAGTGAATTTATAGGTATCGTTAACTACTGCATCATAGCACTGATTCAATTAGAATTAAAAGATGGTGATGACATGGAAATGGATCCAAATGCAGTTTTAAAACTTTACGATTTAAAAGCCAATATGTGCAAAGAACTAATGGCTACTAAAAACCACGATTACGGGGAGGCTTGGAGAGACATGCGCGTTAGTACATACACAGACCTTATCTTAATGAAAATTTTACGCACCAAGCAAATAGAGGACAAAGGAGGTAAAACGCTAATATCTGAGGGCATCGATGCCAACTTTAGCGATATGTTAAACTATGCTGTTTTCGCCTTAATCAGAATTAATAATTTTTACAATTCATGAAATATTTAGTTAACGTATTACGTGTTCTTGTAGGGCTCCTCTTTATTTTCTCAGGTCTAATTAAGGCAAATGACCCTACCGGATTCAGTATTAAGTTAGACGAATACTTTTCTGTTTTTTCTGCTGATTTAGAAGCAACGCAAGACAGCGTAACTATTTCTATAACTACTCCTGATGGAATTAATTCAATCAAAAAAGCAATCCAATCCAGTAACCCAATAGCAGAATTAAGTGCCGAAAACACTCCCTGGAAAGCAGTTTCGTTGGGTGAAAATTTAAACGATAGTGTTTACTTTAGTGACGCTTTTATTTATTGGGGAAGTCAAGAATTATACACTTCATCTCTTAATGCAGAAGACAGTAATACGACGCTATTAAAAATCACCGTGAATTATGCGGTAAACGATCACGCTATAGGGGAACAACATTTTATCTTTAACGCTTTTGAAAGTAAAGCACAGAAAACAACAATTGATCTATCTGACCACCTTATTAGCAATTCATGGCTGGTAAATTTATTGCAAAGTCTTAGACCTTACGCTGTAAGTATAGGTATATTACTATGTGTTTTTGAAATAATACTTGGATTGTCTCTACTTATTGGTTGGGCTCCAAAACTCACCATCACAATGTTGGTCCTATTGATGACTTTTTTTACCTTTCTTACGTGGTACAGCGCTATCTACAATAAAGTTACCGATTGCGGTTGTTTTGGAGACGCAATCAAACTTACACCTTGGCAAAGTTTTAATAAAGACATCATTTTATCGATAGCCATAATTATTATTTTATTGGGTTTAAAACATGTAAAAGCCATCTTCAGTAAGCCATTTGCCGCAAGACTACTTACCGTGTTTACCTTATTGTCTTTTGGTTTTGCAGCATATTGTTATCATTATCTTCCAGTCAAAAATTTCTTAAAATTCAAAGTGGGTAATGACATTGAAAAAATGGTAACCATACCTGAGGGAGCCCCTACTGACATCTACACTAATGTTTTCTCGTATTCTAAAGATGGCAAAACAAAAGAATTCACTATTGAAGAAATAGGAAATAGGGATTTAAAAGCCGAGGGTTATGTTTTTGTAGATCGAATAGATAAATTGATTAGCAAAGGATACGAACCGGAAATTTATGATTTCAAAATGATGGACGAAGGACGAACCAATGATTACATCGACGTATTTTTTGCAGATTCTGGTTTCAAATTACTTTTAGTCTTAAGTGAGGTTGAATCCGCCAATACTAAAAATATGGAAGAGCTTCGAGAAATTTTGCGGGCCTGTAAAAAAAATAAGGTTAAGGTCTATCCTCTTACAGCAAGTAGCCAAGAAGATGTAGATATATTCAGACATGAACACCAATTAGACATGCCTTTTTACTATGGCGATAAAACCAACCTTAAATCTATCATACGTTCTAACCCAGGCTTATTATTATTCAAGGATAACATCGTGCACAACATTTGGCCGTCAACACGACTACCCAATGTAAAGCGATTCATAAAACAATTAAACAAATGATAACTTTTCTGATAAAAAGGATAATCAATGGTATTTTTATACTCTTTAGTGTAGTTACCGTAGTATTCTTTTTATTCAGCTTCTCCTTCCCTAGTCCTGAAAAAATGGCTGTAGGGCAACGCACTGATGTTGAAACCCAAGAAGCAATAAAACGAGAATTTGGCTTAGACAAACCTCTTTTCACACAGTATCTACTTTTTTTAAACGACCTCTCTCCAATATCTTATCATGGTGATATTACTTCATCTGAACTACGCAAAAAGTACGGCTCTCTTCTTGCAATCAGCTTTGGCTCCAAATTTATTGCTATTAAAAAACCTTTTCTAAGACGAAGTTTTCAAAATCGCGAAAAGACATCAACATTAATCGCAAATTCTTTTAAAGGAACATTTGTCCTGGCACTAGTTGCCATCATTTTTGCAGCATTTATAGGTATTAGTTTGGGTATTTTTTCGGGCATAAAAGCCAATTCGTGGCTTGATCAAAGCATTGTATTTATCAGTACACTAGGCATCTCCGTGCCTTCATTTTTTTCCGCAATCATTCTAGCATGGTTCTTCGGATACGTGTTGCACGATATTACCGGACTTAACATGTCTGGCAGTTGGATAGATATAGATCCATTCAATGGAGAATTTTACCAATGGAAAAATCTAATTCTTCCTGCAATAGCTCTAGGCGTTAGACCTCTATCTATTTTTACCTTGCTCACACGCAGTTCTATGTTAGAAACGTTAAATAAAGATTTTATCAAAACAGCTAAGTCTAAGGGATTAAGCTCACGGGAAATCCTCACCAAACATGCGTTGCCTAATGCATTAAATCCGGTTATTACAGCTATTTCTGGTTGGTTCGCATCTTTACTGGCAGGCGCTTTTTTTGTGGAATATATATTTAACTGGCGCGGTTTAGGAAAACTCACTATAGACGCTTTAGAGATGAACGATCTACCTGTCGTTATGGGAAGTATTTTATTTATAGCCATGCTATTTGTGATCATCAACATAATAGTAGATATAATCTATGTGAAATTAGACCCACGAATCCAGCTGGCCTAATGATATATTTTATCACAGGATTTACAGGCGTGGGTAAGACCACGATAGGAAGAGAGCTCGCATCGCTAACTAACCTAACATTTATAGATTTAGATGAGACTATTGAGGTTAAAATAAATCAGACTATAGCAAGCTATTTTGAAGAATATGGCGAGGAGGCATTCAGAGATATAGAGCGGCAGACATTGATAGAATCCATTACATTGCATTCAGACGGCATTATAGCCTTAGGAGGCGGTACATTATCTTATCGGCTAAATCATGTAAACATTTTGCAAGGTGGAACCTTAATTTATTTAGAATTACCCTGGGCTGAACTGTATCTCAGAATAAAAAAATTAAAAAATAGACCAACTCTTAAGGATAAAACAGAAGCTCAAATCAAAGCCATTTTTAATCAAAGATTACCTTTTTACGAACTTTCACAGCTCAAGATGCCTATAAATAGTGGGTTTAGTACTCAAAAACTGGTTGATATTTTGAAATTATCAACAAATAGGTAACAACCCTTGTATTGGTGCGGTTCTTCACGTTAACATTGGACTTTTAATCACATTCATTAATAAATAAACCTTATGAACAAATCAGATTTAATATCAGCTATGGCTGATAAAGCTGGCATCACAAAATCACAAGCTGGTGAGGCCTTAGACGCATTTATGGATTCAACTTCTGCTGCACTTAAAGGTGGTGAGAAACTTATCCTTGTTGGTTTTGGTACTTTCTCTGTAAGCGAAAGAGCTGCAAGAACTGGAAGAAACCCAAGAACTGGTAAAGAAATCGCAATCGCTGCTAAAAAAGTAGTGAAATTCAAAGCGGGATCAGGCCTTTCTGACAAAGTAAACTAAGAAACCTTAGAAAATTAAAAAAAGCCTCTTGGGAGAATTCCTGAGAGGCTTTTTTGCTTTATCATTTTGAGGTCTTACAAAATTCGTAATTCTATTTAATAAGAACACCCAACATTCACCCCAAAAACAATGCATTAATATTTTCTTAAAACTACATTTGGTTAGCTAAATTTGCAGAGATGCAATTTTGGTGGCTTTTTCTGTTGTTTTTCTTTCCTTTTATAGGCGGTGTAGTGGGTTTATTAATTCAGTCAGAGAAAACACGACAACTAAAACTTTTTCTTGCTTTTAGTGGGGCGTTTTTAATTAGTATCACTATTCTTAATCTTATTCCTGAAGTATACGAGAAAGTAGGTCACAAAGCAGGCTATTTTATCTTAGCAGGATTCTTTTTACAAATCATATTAGATTTTTTTACTAAAGGAATAGAACATGGACACCTGCACTTTCATGAGTTTAAAAAAGGATTTCCTTATTCTGTATTTATTGCACTAAGCCTACACGCTTTTATTGAAGGTTTAGGCCTTGGTGGTGGTGCTTTTTCAGAATCCATTCAGAACAATATGGTTTTCGCCATTGGATTACATGAACTACCTGCCGCATTTGCCCTTGCGGTAGTGCTTAAGAGCGTTTTTTCAAAAAGCAACTCAAACTATATATGGATTGCTATTTACGCAGCTATGGTGCCCCTAGGAATGCTTGTAGGATCGTCATTAACCAATTATCAGGACATCTTGAGTGGACTTATCGGCCTGGTTATCGGTGTTTTCTTGCATATCAGCACTACCATTTTATTTGAGAACAACGAAAGCCACACCTACGGCAGATATAAACTCGTAGCCATATTAATAGGATTAGGGGTCGCATTGTTGGCGGTTAATCTTCACGTGCATTGACCCAAGCACGTAAATTAAAACTCATCATCTATTGCCTAGCACTTGCTGGGTCAATTCTATATTGGATTAAAGTAACCTTCCCAAGAACCTCCGAAATTAAACAAATCCCAATTCAGATTAATACACCTAAGAAAGACACCTCTAGATTAATTAATGCTGTTACTTTTTGTGATTCGATGAAGTACAATAAGGAATTTGTGATATTAATTGACTTATCTGGATATTCTGGCTCGTATCGATTGTTCGCAGTAAATCTTATAACGAATGACACCCTACTTAAAGGATTAGTAACACATGGCCACTGTAAACGATCTGAAGGTCGCATTGCGCGTTTTAGTAATGAGATAGGATCTAACTGTTCTTCGCTAGGCAAATATTCCATTGGACAAAAGTACAATGGAAGCTTTGGCATAGCCTACAAAATGCATGGGCTAGATGTCAATAATAGCAACGCTTTTGAGCGATTCATCGTCCTTCATTCACACTCTTGCGTACCTGATAATGAACAAGAAGATGACATTTGTGAAAGCGAGGGATGCCCAACTGTGTCACCGCGCATTTTGGCTCAGCTAAGCAAACACCTGGATGCATCACTTTTACCCGTGTTAGTATGGATTTACGCTAGTTAATCTTAATCTACTGTTATCTTGTACCAAACTACCTTTTTACCGTTTTGAGCTGGTGCTAAAATAGTGTCTTCGTTTACCGTTTTGCGGTACGTGAAATATTTACGTTTCATTCCAGGTATTTTTTCGCTTCTGCTGAACGCTTTTAATTCAGCGTCTCTAACCTTCGTCAAATCACCATCACTTTTTACGATATGACCTTGTGTCATCACTGTCAATTCCCCGTCTTTCAACGAAACATCCATGCTTTTTTGCAACGGTGCGTTAATCGATACAAAACTCTTTTTGTAATAGTTCTGGACTACATCGTCACCTATAAACTTCGTAAAAATAAGATCATCATAATGATAATAATAGGTTGTAGTCGTGGTTGTACGACCGTTTGCATCCGTATAGGTGGTAGTTACTATTTCTAAATGCTGTTCCTCTAGAACTATCATGGCATCACCATTTTCATCTAAACCACTAAAAGCAATGCTGTTCACATTTAACGCAGCACGTTTCTTAATATCAAAATAAGCTTTCTCCTCTGGAGTCATTTTAGCTAATTTTTTCTTGGCTTTCTTCTGAATCCGACCTTTTCGATTTCCATTTTTCATGTTATCTATTGCTTTTTCAGATTCCATGATATCATTTACATTTTCGAGTACATCCTCCGTAAAATTATCATTAACATTACTAATTTCATCTAAATTGTCGTTGTCTAAAACAATTCTACTCACACCCGTAGTAGCTAATTTAGCATATACTTGTTCACCATTTAGTCCTACTAAATTAATATTCCCTTTTTTATCAAAAAGGATATTCATATCTACAAATAAGTCGTTTTCCGGGGTAATATATTGTTCTGTTGTACCATCTGAATTTATTTTTTCCAAGACAAAAGCTGATTTATTGATATCTACCCATGTGGCACGCTTGTTAGATTTCACTTCTGCACGTGTCAGTTCATCTACCACATTATTTTTACCCAAGATATAAATAGCACCTTTATCATCAACAGCGAAGTCACGCACATAGAACTTATCCGACGATTCCTTTAGCGTTACGGCATAATTTTTTTCATAATTGACAATTTCAAAATCCTTGTCCAACACCCAAAAGGTGAATTTAAAATCATATGTTCCAATTTTACTCTGCTTGCTACTCTTGCCAAAGAAACTTTTTGATTTCTTTTTAATCGGCTCCGCATCTTTTCCAAAAACAACCATGTATTTTTCGTCTTTGGAGAGTGATATATCAAAACTAGATTCTTCATACCCCGTTTTTGCAGCAGGATCTTTTACTTCAGCTACTTTTATAAAGCTGCCTTCCAGCGCCATTTTCTCCACATTAAGCTTCGAATAAAATAAGTACTTTTTCTTGTTCTTTTTATTTACAAAAGTTGAAAATACATAAAATTCATTTTGGAATTTTACTAATTTTTCAAATGCTAAATTCTTGCCTAAGTGGTCAATATCTAATTGTTTTTGTTCAACTAGATCAAGATTTTTATCATACCTCTGGATGTAATATAATGCTTTGTATTGTACAAAATGGATAAAGCTCCCAATAGAGACGGCGCCACCGGCACTACCAACGCTAAGAGACATATACCCTCCGTTTGGCAGTTCTACAACATCAATAAAACCTCTTCCCTTTTGCTCAAAAAGATCACCATGAGTTTCTTTTACCCTTATTTTACCTTGAGCTACACTAGTATTAGTACATACTACCATAAAGAATAGCAGCACACTTATTTTAGCTAATTTCATTTTTTTCATTTCTTAATACTTAATATAATAGCCAAAGCCTGCTGAGAAGCCTCCATAAAATCCGGTTTTTTTCACATCCTCAATTACTGTTGTAGTTCCAGTAGTAGGTACCGTTTGAGCATATTTAGCTAATCGCAGTCCTGCGTTAAAGCCTGCTTGAGCACTAACGCTATTGCTCAATAGGTATTTCCATCCAAAAGTATAAAATATATCTTGTGCATTGTAGCTATATGTTTCGAAATCACTGTTCCTATTCCTATAGGTTAAGGCTTGAAAAGTCATCTCTGAAATGGCCTCTTTACCACCATACCTTTTGGCCGTTACCGAAAAACCCATACCCTTGGTAAGTACTTCATCATATGGAAAAAACTCCAATTCATTAACTAACTTAAACACATCTATACCTCTATTAAACTGATAACCTCCACCCAGTTCTACCGAATAAGTATGATTGATTCTTTGCTCGTATGCCAAATCCAAAAAACCTGTTACAATAGAGGTAACAGCAATTCTAATATCGGCATCTGCATCCGTATTCTTGCCGTCATCTAGATACTTTTTAGCATTACTGTCCGTCGTAGGGAGGTCTTTTTGAGAGAAAGCATTTAGAGTGATTCCGATACAAAAAAACAATATTATTCGTGTCATATTTTTTTTACAAAGTCAAATTAAAAGAAAAAACCTCAACTAAACCACAATTAATTAATTAATGTCACTCACTTTAAATAAGGCTACTTTTTTAGATTAGTCGTATATACTGTTCAGTAAGCCTGCAAGCCTTACTCCTGCTTGCTCGAGTCTTAACTCTACCGTTTTTAAATGCCTAAACGAGTATTCATATTTCAGATTTACATTATCACCAAAGTCATAACATGCTTTTCGCAAGTCTTGGCTTTCTTGAGCCCAATCTCTAACGGTAGAGCTTTGCCAAGCTTTCACTTGCCATTTTTCTATATTTCTATTTACATGCTTGCCCCACTCCTCATAACTTAACTGCTCATTATCTATGATTTCACTATCCCATACGTGGTGCAAATTTGTAGCTTCCCCAAACCATTTCACTTTTATATCATTTCCTCCTTTATCTTCCGCCAAGCCTACGTGCAAAGGCTGATGTAAATCACCTACCAAATGTACCAATGCCATGATCGCAAATTCTTCATCTTTCACTAATTTAAATTGTTTGGTTCGCAATTCAACAATCAATTGCTCTATGATGCTGATAACATCACCTTTGGGATTTGGGATAATATCTTCATACCGCATTCCGTCAGGAATACTTACATAATGCCACGAATTCATAAATCTGTAATTGGTGTCTGATCTTAAAAAGTCCATATAGTTCCCACTCATTTCAAGCGAAAATTTTGTAAGGACTTGGTTAACCCGCTTACTTGCTTTGGCACTAAGATGTTGTTGAGCTACGTAGCCTACTACCCGATGCCCAGTTTGTCCCCAAGCCCATAATTGAACTGCCGCACATAAAAAGACAAGCAGTGTTGATATTCTAATCAATTTCATAAAGTGCAATGATAGAATATCTAATTCAGCTTAACTTCGCTGCTAAATGAAAAAAACGTTAATTCTTCTTCTTTTGATGGCGACAGGAGTTTCGCTGCAAGCTCAAAACCTTTCTCCCTATACCATTTACAATGCAAAAGGAAAAGAAATAAGCTATTCAAAAATGATGGCGACACTATCCAAACAAGATATTATACTTTTTGGAGAACTTCATAACAGCGCTTTGGCTCATTGGTTACAAGTAGAAGTAACAAAAGAATTAGCCACGAAAAGAGCGCTACAACTTGGTGCAGAAATGCTAGAAGCAGATGATCAAAACGCCGTCAATCTTTACCTATCTGATTCTATCGACCAAAAAGGCTTAGATACCTTAGCACGCCTTTGGCCCAATTATACAACAGATTACGCACCCTTAGTGAATTATGCTAAAGAAAATAAGCTCGAATTTATAGCGACAAATATCCCAAGGAGATACGCTCGATTGGTTAATAAAGGAGGGTTTGAAGCGCTAGACACACTGCCAGCTATCGAAAAATCTTATGTTGCCCCATTGCCAATCGCTTTTGATGCAGAACTCCCAACCTATAAGAGCATTTTAGAAATGATGGGTGAACATGGAACGCCTTCCCTTGTCAAGGCACAGGCTAGCAAAGATGCTACCATGGCCCATTTTATTTTAAAAAACTATAAAACAGGAAAGCTATTTATTCATTATAACGGTGCTTTCCACTCAGATTACTATGAAGGAATAGGTTGGTATCTTAAACGACAATCCCCCACATTAAACTATTCTACTATCTCTACAGTAACCCAAGCCGACATTACAAAACTAAATGCCGAGCACATAGGAAAAGCTGACTTCATCTTAGTTATAGATGAGGATGTAACTACTACGTACTAACTTGAAAGGTTGATTTAGCAATAAATAGTTTCTTCCTACATATTACGTCTATACTGCCCTCCTACTTCAAATAATGAATTGGTTATTTGACCTAGTGAGCACACTTTACACGCTTCCATCAAAGCATCAAAAACATTACCATTTTGCAGTGCCACTTGCTGTATGTCAGCGAGTATTTGATCGGCTTCATTAGCATAACGTTTATTTAAACTTTGTAGCGTATTAATTTGAAATTGCTTCTCTTCCTCTGTAGCTCGAATTACTTCTTTAGGTAACACCGTAGGCGAACCTTTGCTGCTTAAGAAAGTGTTTACCCCTATAATCGGAAAATCTCCATTGTGCTTCAAGGTTTCGTAATAAAGACTTTCTTCCTGAATTTTGGATCGTTGGTACATTGTTTCCATGGCACCAAGTACTCCGCCTCTTTCCGTAATTTTATCAAATTCTGCTAAAACAGCTTCTTCTACTAGCTCAGTTAATTCTTCCGTGATAAATGAGCCTTGCATAGGATTCTCGTTCTTAGCTAATCCTAATTCCTTATTTATAATCAACTGAATGGCTACTGCACGTCTTACACTTTCTTCTGTAGGCGTAGTAATTGCTTCATCATAGGCATTGGTATGCAGTGAGTTACAATTATCATATATCGCATAAAGTGCCTGTAGCGTAGTACGTATATCATTAAAATCTATCTCTTGCGCATGTAAACTTCTACCACTGGTTTGGATGTGGTATTTTAGCATCTGGCTGCGCTCATCTGCACCATACTTTAGCTTCATAGCTTTTGCCCAAATCTTACGTGCAACTCTTCCTATTACAGCATATTCAGGATCAATACCATTGGAGAAGAAGAACGATAAATTAGGACCAAAGTCATTAATATTCATTCCCCGACTCAAGTAATACTCCACATAGGTAAAACCATTGGCCAAAGTAAATGCCAATTGTGTAATAGGATTCGCACCTGCTTCGGCTATGTGATATCCACTTATAGATACCGAGTAAAAGTTTCTCACTCCATTATCGGTAAAGTACTGCTGAACATCACCCATAAGTCTAAGTGCAAATTCAGTAGAAAAAATACACGTATTCTGAGCTTGATCTTCTTTTAAAATATCTGCCTGCACGGTTCCTCGTACTTGCTTGAGTGTTTCCGTTTTTATCTTTGCATATACATCTGCAGGAAGCACTTTATCTCCGGTAAGTCCGAGGAGCATGAGACCTAAACCTTCATTTCCTTCCGGTAAATCACCATCGTATTTAGGTTGTTCGCTCCCTTTTTCTTTAAAATACGCATCTATTTTTTGTTGAGTTTCTGCCTCAAGACCATTTTCTTTAATGTAAATCTCACACTGTTGATCGATTGCCGCGTTCATGAAAAAACCAAGCAACATAGGCGCAGGACCATTTATGGTCATACTCACAGAGGTCATGGCATCTGCTAAGTTAAAACCCGAATACAATTTCTTAGCATCATCAAGACAACAGATACTAACACCCGCATTTCCTATTTTTCCATAAATATCTGGTCTATAGTCTGGATCATTGCCATATAACGTAACCGAATCAAAGGCGGTACTCAATCTTTTAGCAGGCATGCTACTGCTCAAATAATGGAAACGTTTATTTGTTCGCTCCGGTCCTCCCTCGCCGGCAAACATCCGTGTAGGATCTTCTCCTTGGCGTTTAAACGGATAAATACCTGCCGTAAATGGAAATGTTCCTGGTACGTTTTCTTGTAAATTCCATTGTAATACATCACCCCAAGCCTCATACTTTGGCAATGAAACCTTACTGATTTTTTGATGAGAGAGAGATATGGTTTTGGTCTCTACTCGTATCTCTTTATTCCTTACTAAGTAGGTGTAAATATCATTTGCGTATGACTCTTTGACTTTATCCCAATTATCAATAACTACCTGTAATTTTGGATCAAAATCTAAGGCAATTGTAGTATAGGTTTCCTCTAAATCCTTTATGAGTCTGTCTGCATCAGCAATTTTAGCTTCTCTAACAGTAGTAATGGTTTTATGTATCCCATATAACTTTTGTGCAATAGCAGATTGCTCTTTAGCCCACTTGTCATATCCTCGGTTGGTTTCCGCAATCTCAGATAAATAGCGTACACGTTTAGGCGGTATAATAAAGATCTTTTCAGACATTTCATTAGCTGCCACAAGATGTGAGTCTAAATTGGCTTCCGTCTTTTCATTAATGGTTTGAATAAGTTGAGCATACAATGAATTAACCCCTGGATCGTTGAACTGGCTTGCTATGGTGCCAAATACAGGCATTGTTTCAACATCATCTTCAAATCGAACGTGGTTACGTTGAAACTGTTTTTTGACATCTCTAAGTGCATCCAACCCCCCTCTTTTATCAAATTTATTTAGTGCAATCACATCGGCAAAATCTAGCATGTCAATCTTTTCCAATTGAGTTGCCGCACCGTATTCTGGGGTCATTACATATAGACTTGCATCGCAATGATCTGTGATTTCGGTATCACTTTGACCTATGCCCGAAGTTTCTAATATAATCAAATCAAAACCAGCTACTTTCAGTATGTCTTTGGCTACATCAATATGCGCTGAGAGTGCTAAATTAGCTTGACGCGTAGCTAAAGAACGCATATAAACTCTGTCGTTTCGTATGCTATTCATTCTAATTCTGTCACCTAACAACGCTCCTCCTGTTTTTCGCTTTGAAGGATCCACCGATATAATGGCTATGTTCTTATCCTTAAAATCCAATAAAAACCTACGTACCAATTCATCTACTAAGCTACTTTTACCTGCACCTCCAGTCCCTGTTATTCCCAAAACAGGTGTTTTTAGTTTTTTTGCTTCTTGGGTAATTCCTGCAAGAAGTGATTTATTCTCGTTCGGAAAATTTTCTGCTGCAGATATTACACGTGCGATAGACATTTTATTCATCAGACGAAAAGACTCTTGTTCATCCGTGAGATTTTGGCCTGTAGGGAAATCAGATGTTTTTACCAAATGATTGATCATACCTTGTAGTCCCATGGCTCGACCATCATCTGGATGGTAAATTTTACTTATACCATAGGCTTCTAACTCGGCTATTTCCGAAGGTAAAATGGTGCCACCTCCACCACCAAAAAGCTTAATATGACCAGCACCTTTTTGCACCAAAAGATCCCTCATATATTTAAAGTACTCATTGTGACCGCCTTGATAGCTTGTCATAGCAATTGCATTAGCATCTTCTTGAATGGCTGTATTCACTACCTCTTCAGCGCTTCTATCATGCCCAAGATGAATAACCTCACAACCTGTTGCTTGTATGATTCTACGCATAACATTAATTGCTGCATCATGTCCGTCAAACAAGGAAGCGGCAGTTACTATACGTACTTTATTTTGGGGGATATATATGGTTTGGTCTTGCATTATTTTCTTAAGAAGGAACAAAGATAGGCTAAGATAGGAATTGAGTTTAGCTTGACACCTAGATTAGATTGTATCAAAAAAACATCCATCCAACACTAACTTGAAAATAACGTAATTTTTAAGCAGTACATCATTTATAAAATCGTTAAAACTAAGAATAAACGGGTCAACTGTCCATCTCAAGTTGTTACGTGGGTATATTCAAGTAATGAATTGAATTTCCGAACTTAAAGATTCCATTATATTTACCGCCTTAAAATAAATCGTAATGGAGATACTTCGGGGATTATTAGGTCTTACTGCATTAATAGGAATTGCTTTTGTGTTTAGTAAGCACAAAAAAAAGATAAACTGGCAGTTAGTTGGATCAGGAGTGGCCATACAAATAGTTCTTGGAATTTTGGTTTTTAAAGTCCCTGTTTTTGCCAATTTCTTTGGCGTAATAGCTGGATTTTTTACGCAGTTGCTCTCATTTACAGATGAAGGAGCCCGTTTTATATTTGGCAATTTAGTAGCTAATGATCCAGAAATAAGTAAAACAATGGGATACATATTTGCTTTTAAAGTATTGCCAACGGTGGTATTCTTTTCAGCTCTTACCTCACTTTTGTATTATTTAGGAGTATTGCAAAAGATAGTCTTTGGTTTTGCTTGGATACTTAGTAAGACGATGAGACTATCTGGCGCCGAAAGCTTAGCAGCAGCTGCAAATATATTTATTGGTCAAACTGAAGCTCCGCTGGTGGTGAAACCGTACATCTCTAAAATGACAAAATCAGAGATAATGTGTCTAATGACAGGTGGTATGGCGACCATAGCGGGAGGCGTTTTCGCTGCATTTATTGGATTTTTAGGAGGTGATGATCCTGAATCTCAAAGAGAATTTGCTAAACACTTACTTACCGCTTCTATACTCTCTGCACCAGCCGCAATTGTGTGCGCAAAAATACTTTATCCTGAGACTGAACAAGTTGACGAAAAACTAGATATTGATAAATCTAAACTAGGTAACGGACCACTTGAAGCCATATCTACCGGAACTACTGAAGGAATAAAATTAGCCGTAAATGTTGGCGGAATGATATTGGTTTTCCTAGCATTTATAGCCATGCTTAACTATATACTATTCGATATTATTGGCGCGTACTCCGGACTAAATACCACGATCGCAGCAAATACTATATACAACGGATTTAATCTGCAAATGATACTTGGATATGTTTTTGCGCCACTTGCTTGGGTTATCGGTATAGACGCTCAAGACATGATTCTTAGCGGTCAACTGCTTGGCGAAAAAACTGTTATCAATGAATTTATCGCATATTTATCACTTAAAGGAATGATTGCCGCAGAAGGTGGCCCCATGTTAACCCAACGATCTATTATCATACTCACGTATGCATTATGTGGTTTTTCAAACTTCGCATCAATAGGAATACAAATAGGCGGCATTAGTTCTTTGGCTCCAAACCAGCGAGGACATTTAGCGCAATTGGGTTTAAGAGCGTTATTAGGTGGTACTTTAGCATGTTTAATGACAGCTGCCATCGCTGGTATGTTATTCTCTTAAAATGAATAGAGGTTTTCTTTATGGGGACGGATTTTTTGAGAGTATTCGAATAGTTAACGGCATCGCTCCGTTACTGCGTTTTCATACTGAAAGAATTATAGATGCCTTCTGCATATATCAAATGACTCATTCTTTTGATATTCACGAAGTCCTTCAGAAAAGTGTAGATAAATATCACACCGATGGTATTCTTAGAATCAACTTTTACCGAGATGGAAAAGGTAAATACTTACCCGAAACAGATAATGTAGTTTTTGATTATGCATTTACCCCAACTAGTAGTGTTTTTTTCTTGCCTGAATCTTCTGATTTGCAAAGTTCTTTAGCAAGCGCTCCTCAATTTCATGGAAACATTGGCATTTATCTAGAACCTAAACCCAATGTTCCTTGGATGACCGTAAAAACGTTAAGCAGCGCTTTTTATGTTTTTGCTGCCAAATACAAACAACAAAATGAATTAGATTACTTGCTTATTCAAAATAGCGAGGGTGAAATATGCGAAGAACTTGTAAGTAATATAATAGTCCAAATCGGAGATCGCTTAATAGTGCCAAGCAGAAATTGCGGTGGCGTGAATGGCGCAACTTTACGCTACCTATTAAGCAAATACGGGACGCAACTGACAGAAGAAATCGTCACTTTATCTGACGTTGAATCTGCAACTGCCATCTATTCCTGTAAAGGGAGTATCGGAGTTTCTCAAATAAAATAAAAAAAGCCCTACTCAAAAATATGCGTAGGGCTTTTAGTATTTAAAAATTATTTTATCTGACTAAATTAATATCTGTATGCGTCATTTTTATAAGGTCCATTTAAACCTACACCGATGTACTTGGCCTGGTCTACACTCAGTTCCTCTAACTCAACGCCTATTTTCGAAAGGTGAAGTGCTGCAACCTTTTCATCTAAATGCTTAGGTAAAACATACACTTCATTTTTATAATTACCGGCATTTTGCCATAGCTCTAATTGTGCCAAGGTTTGATTCGTAAATGAATTACTCATTACAAATGAAGGATGACCTGTTGCACAACCAAGATTCACTAATCTTCCTTCTGCAAGAAGTATAATTTCATTCCCATCAATGTTATAAACATCTACTTGTGGCTTTACCTCAAATTTAGTGTGACCATATTGTTTATTTAAATACGCAACATCTATCTCATTATCAAAATGACCTATGTTACATACAATAGTCTTATCATTCATCAACTTGAAGTGTTTCTCCGTTAAAATATCTTTGTTACCTGTTGCCGTTACAATTATTTGAGCTCTTGAAATAGCATTCTCCATTTTCTTAACCTCAAAACCATCCATTGCTGCTTGTAAAGCACAAATAGGATCTATTTCAGTTACGATAACTCTAGCTCCTGCACCTGCAAGAGATGCCGCAGTACCTTTACCTACATCACCATAACCCGCAACAATAGCGACTTTACCGGCAATCATTACGTCGGTAGCTCTTCTTATCGCATCTACTGCAGACTCTTTACATCCATATTTGTTATCAAATTTAGACTTAGTTACAGAATCATTAATATTAATAGCAGGAAGTGGTAATGTGCCAGCTTTCACTCTATCATGTAATCTAAGCACACCTGTTGTAGTTTCTTCTGAGATACCTTTTATACCTTCTGCTAATTGAGGGAATCTATCTAAAACCATATTGGTTAAGTCTCCACCGTCATCCAGAATCATGTTCAATGGTTTTCCACCTTCAAAAGCATGTAAAGTTTGTTCTATACACCAATCAAATTCCTCTTCGTTCATTCCTTTCCAAGCAAAAACAGGAGTTCCTGCAGCAGCGATTGCAGCAGCAGCTTGATCTTGCGTTGAAAAAATATTACAACTACTCCAAGTTACCTCAGCACCTAACGCTTGAAGCGTCTCAATAAGAACTGCAGTCTGAATAGTCATGTGCAAACAACCCGCGATACGAGCGCCTGCTAATGGTTTACTAGCCCCAAATTCCTCTCTTAAAGACATTAACCCCGGCATTTCTGCTTCGGCAATATTGATTTCTTTTCTACCCCACTCTGCTAGCGAAATATCTTTTACTTTGTAGTTACTCATTGATTGTGTTGTCATTTGTATTATAAACGTTGCAAATTTAGCATTTATAGAACAAAGGCATCCCTAGTTTTGTTGCATATTTGCAAGAATTAATTAAAATATTATGTATCCAGAAGAATTAGTGGCTCCAATGCGAGCAGATTTAACCAATAACGGCTTTGTCGAATTAATTGATAAAAGCCAAGTAGATAACACTTTACCCTCAGCAAAAGGCACGAGCTTACTTGTAGTAAATAGTGTATGTGGTTGTGCGGCAGGAAGTGCAAGACCAGGTGCCATTGGCTCCTTGAACGGCGAAAAAAAACCAGATAATCTTTTTACGGTATTTGCAGGACAAGATTCTGCTGCAGTTGCCGCAGCGAGAGAACTTCTTTTACCATACCCTCCGAGCAGTCCAAGTATTGGTCTTTTTAAAGATGGTGAGCTTGTTCATTTCGTAGAACGTCATCATATTGAAGGTCGAAGTGCTGAGATGATAGCTAGTCATTTACAAGAAGTGTACAAAGAGTTTTGCTAGTGAATAGTTAAGAAACAACACGTTATTATCTACTTATCAAAAAAAGCACTGCATACTCAGTGCTTTTTTTGTGCAGAATACCATAGGCAAAAAAAATCCCAACCACTTACGTGGTTGGGATTTTTTTTTAAGATCTTTCTATTATGGAGCACCAACTCTGTGCATTGCACATCTAAAACCGAGTGTAGATAGAGCTTGTTGCTCATCTAGGTATCTCCTAGTCCCAGGTGAAGCCCAGTAAATTCTATCGTTCCATGAACCGCCTTTGTAAACTCTTGCTTGGTTATCGATAAGTGTAGATACACCATACTCGTAACCTTGCTCGCCATCCATATAAGTCTCTTCATCTATAGATCCTTTATTGTCAGATCTTTTATAATTTCTTCTTCCTACATTTTCTTCTTCTGTAACAGGCACATAAACTATTCTACCTAAACTGTCTTTAAGATCAACTATACCATCTTGGTCTAGTTTAATTTTATTAAACGCGTTACCACGGAATGCGTTGAAATCCGTTACATCTTCTAACGACAATGGACGATAAACATCCATTACCCATTCAGAAACGTTACCTGACATATTATAAAGACCATGATCATTTGGCCAATAAGAAGCAACAGGAGCTGTTATTAAAGCACCATCGTTAAGACGATTAGCAATACCACCTTGGTCTCCTTTTCCTCTTTTTATATTATCCATTACATAACCTCTATCACGCTCTTTACCTCCGCTGTAACGGATAGTTAGGCCTTCCCAAGAATAAATCTTCTTTTGATTAATATTTTCGTAAGTGGAAGATCCTACACCTGCTTGTGCCGCATATTCCCACTCTGCCTCTGTTGGGAGTCTGTATTCTGGTAATAAAATACCATCTTCAATTCTTACATCTCTTCTAGCTTTTTTATCTCCTGCATAATTCCTCATTTGGTGTTTTCCAAATGTAAGTCCATCATGTTGACCAACGTAATAAGCGCCCGTATTAAAGTTTGTTTCGTTTTGTTGACCTGGATCTGGTTTTAAGACTCCTTCTCTGATAAGAATCATTTCATTCACACGATCACTTCTCCAAGCTGCATAAGCAGCAGCTTGCTGCCAATTAACTCCTACAACAGGGTAATCTTGGTAAGCAGGATGGCGATAATATAAATCCACGTATGGCTCGTTATAAGCCAACTTGTTTCTCCAAACATTTGTATCTGGCAATGCATTGATTCCTACCTCTGGGTAGTCAACATAAACTCTATTTAACCAATACACATATTCTCTGTAGTGCATGTTGGTTACTTCTGTTTCATCCATATAGAACGAGCCAACTGTTATCTTACGCTCAACATTATTATGCTCATAGGTGACGTCTTGTTCAGATGAACCCATGGTAAATGCACCACCATGAACTAGAACCAACCCAGGTCCTGTTTCTTGACCTGCATATTCATGCTTCTCAAAACCACCCCACTTCGAATCATTATAATTCCATCCAGTACTTGATGACTGCTCTTTTTTACAAGCTACAGTTGACATAACTGTTAGCGCTAGTAATCCTATTTTAACTTTATTTAATTTCATATTATAAGAAACTACTTTATAAACTTTTTCTTTCTTTTAAATATTGTGCAATGATAGCAATTTACCTCTAATTAAAAATCTGGACAAGACAGCTTTCTGTATTTACGACTAGGCTTACGTGCACACCACTCAATACCTGCTGAAATTTCATGCGATGTTGGTGCTGCCGCTCTTGCGTCAGAAACTGTCAAATCAAAACTATATCCAAATTTGAATCTATCTTTCCTAAATCCTACTAATGCCATTAGGGCATCGGAATTACCATATTCTCCAAACGTTTGTCTGAACCAAAGACCAGTAACAAGAGGTCCTTTGTTATAATAGAATCCAATGTTCATTTGAGTAAATTTTTGTTGCATCATAAATAGCACATTAGGAGAAATAGTAGACTCTGGATTTTTACGTCCATCTAATGGAATAACCAACCCTCCGTGAGCCGTATATCTGCGGGGAATAATAGCACCTGGATTCCCATAAAAAGACTGAACAGGTTGCGTAAGGTTGTGTGCTGCTAAACCAAAATAAAAACGTTCGCTGTAACCCAAAACACCTGCCGCAAAATTAACGTACCCAACTTGGTCTGATGACCATTGCTCTTTTGTCGCATTTACGAAACCTCTAGATGGATCAATTTGATCTTCGAAACGAAGTTTAGCCCAATCTATACTGCGCTGTCCATATTGACCTTCAATACCAAATCTCATGGTAAAACGTCTATTTACTGGCATTTGAAACGAATATCCAGCTGAAACCGACTGGGAAGTCAATAATCCTTCACCCGCTCTATCATCCAGAATAAGTAATGAAACACCACCTCCAATTTTATCAAAGTTTTGGTCATAACTAGCCGCGGTTGTTATAAATGTCCCCGGTAAAGATGGCCATTGATTCCTGTAATTAAGCACCACTCTACCACCTCCACCACAACTTCCAGTACCAGCCATGGCCGGGTTGGTATATACAGGGGCCGCGTAGAATTGCGTAAATTCAGGGTCTTGTGCGTACACCTGAACACCCATTACCAGGCCAAGTGCAACTAAAATCACTGCTTTTATTCGTTTCATTCTGACTTAAATTCTAATAGACAAAGATATAACTTTTCTATTTATACGAGCAGAAATTATAATTATTGTGTCAATTTATTCTAATTACCGCCGATACACAATAAAAATACTGCTAAGTTTGTTAGTCAATAGATGATTACAAAAATTCAAAAGTCTTTTTAATGAAAATTGTTTCCCTACTTCGAGCGAGCATTTCCTTCTTGCTAATTTACATAGTATTCCCATTGGAAGCCCAACAAAACAACGTACATCTTACTTGGGATATCAACCTATCAGAAAAAACAGATTCAAAGGAGTTGCTTATCCCTTTCAAATGCGATGATTGTGACCAAATCCTTGTAAAAAAGGCAGTTATACCCACATATAGCTTTAAAATTTCCGCCAACGCTATAAATACCACCTCAGTCTCTCTTAAAAATATTAAAACTCAATTTAGCCCATTCAATGGATTACACACGATTATTGATGAAGATTTTACTATAACACAACAGATACTTTACGAAAAAAGGAAGAGGTCTATTTTAATCACCGTTACTCCAATTCGTAAAAGTGGTAGCAAAACTGAGTATCTTACTGATTTTGAATGGGATATCAAAACAATACCTAACACAGACAATCCCAACACAACTAAAAATAAGAAGGATGCCACTTATGAATCAGTCCTTAACTCCGGAGATTTTTACAAAGTGAAGATTGAAAGTGATGGTGTTTTTAAGATAAACAAAACCTTTTTGGAAGCAAACGGTATTGACATAAATACGGTTAGCATGTCTAAATTCAAGGTGTATGGCAACGGTGGAGAAATGCTTCCAGAACTAATTCAAACCCCTCGTGCTGAAGATTTAGTTGAAAATGCAATTTACAGCGTTGACTTAAACGGTAATGACAAAATGGATGCCGATGATTATCTATTATGGTATGCAAAAGGTCCAACGAAATTCAATTATGTACCTGGTTCTGAATCTTATACAGCCATAGGACATGACTTTGATGTTGCATCATACTATTTCTTCAATTGGCAAGGTGCGTCAGGAAAAAGAATCGCGAGTTTACCTGATGGAAATAATATTACGCCTAATTTGACACTCACCGAATATGATCATTTAATTTACCATGAACGTAATGAGGAAAATCATATCAAATCTGGACGTGTTTGGTGGGGAGATAAAATGCAACTAACTACCTTAAAAACATTTGACTATTCAGTACCGGGTTTACTTCCAAAAACAGGTAGACTTTATACTGTAACCACCGCTAGGAGTACCGTTAATTCTAGTATGAATATTAGCCTAAATGAAACACCTATTTCACAAGTATATTATAACTGGGTAACAGGTGAATACGATGATGATTTTGCTGATGCGCCAAAAACAACCATAGTATCTTTCAATCTCAGCTCTACAGATGTTAAATTACAGTACAGCTATAACAAATTACAAAACGATGCAGCTGCATACATTGACTATTTTGTGCTCTCCCTTCCTAGAAAAATGAGCGCCTACAGTGATCAGCAAATTCTGAGAATAGACAGATTAGCGGTAAATGGAGCAATCAAATATAACTTTGATAACCTTATTGACCATTTTGTTTGGAATATTTCGGACATTGGTAATCCTGCTTTACAACAAACTGCCAAAACAGGAGCAGGTGGTTATTTTACCACTTCGAATGTTAACACCTCTAATCCACCCCTTTTCATTGTATTTAACCCCAACAGTGCGCCTCTTCCTAATTTCATCGGAAAGGTTGAAAATCAAAATCTACACGAGAATACTGGAACCAATTATCTGATTGTAACACATAAATCACTATTGGATCAAGCTAATCAGTTGGCAGATTTCCATAGGCAACGAGGCTTGAGTGTCACCGTTTCGAGCACCGAGCAAATATTTAATGAATTTTCGAGTGGCTCTCAAGATGTAACTGCGATTAGAGATTACGCCAAACTACTTTATGATCGAGGTGATGGCAAGTCAGATTCACTTCAATACATTTTATTATTTGGAGACGCAAGTTATGACTACAAAGACGTTGAGCCTAATAACACCAACGTGGTACCCATTTATCAAAGTTACAATTCAAATCAGCACACATATTCTTATTGTTCTGACGACTATTATGCCATCCTGGATAATAGTGAAGGAAAATGGGGTACAAGTAGTGTAAATGAGTCCTTGGATATTGCAGTGGGCAGGCTACCTGCTAGTAATGTAAACGAAGCCAAAATACTGGTAGATAAAATTATACACTATCACAGTGAAGCCAGTAAAGGTGACTGGATAAATACCCTCACATTTGTGGCCGACGATGAGGACAGAAACGCTCACCTTGACCCTTCTGAGGCTATGACTTCTAGTTTAGATCTTGAATCTCCAGCGTATAATATTAAAAAAATATGGCTTGATGCTTATGAACAAGTTTCATTTGGTAGTGGTAATAAATATCCTAAAGTAAATGAAGAAATCACCAAAATGGTGAGCAATAAAGGTACACTTATTTTTAACTACGTTGGTCACGGAGGAGAAAATTCTATGGCACACGAAAGAGTAGTTACGCGAGACGAGATTGTAAATTGGGATAACTACGATAAACTATCCTTCTATATAACTGCAAGTTGCGAAATTGCTAAAATTGATAACTTAATTGTTGAAACTCCGGGCGAGCTCATGCTAATGGACGAAAACGGAGGAGCTATTGGCATGGTAGCAACCACTCGTGCGGTTTATATAGGCCTTAATACACGATTAAATAGTTCACTTGTAAATGATAATTTACTCAAAAAAGTAAATGGTCAAAAGCCCGCTATTGGCGAAGCATATCGTATTATGCGAAACTTAAGTGCCAGTGAAGGCACTAACCAACGTTGTTTTATTTTGTTGGGCGACCCCGCTATGCGATTGTTAGATTATCAATATGATGTGGTAACTACTGCCATTAACGGAACCGAAATTGGTCTTTTTTCTGATACTCTAAAAGCCCTTAGCTTAGTTACCATCGAAGGTGAAATTAGAGGAAAAGATGGACAAGTAGTTACAGACTTTATGGGAGAAGCATACCCCACCTTTTATGATAAAAAATCAAAATATAAAACGCTTGGGCAAGACCCATCAAGCAAAGTAATCGAATTTGAAGAGCAAAACAGGATCATCTACAAAGGAAAAGTTTCGGTAACAAATGGAAAGTTTAGCTTCAAGTTTGTCGTACCAAAAGATATCGCTTACAACGTCGCCAAAGGCAAATTATCCTACTACGCTAAAGATGGCACGCGAGATGCTGGAGGTACGGAATACAATTACCCTATAGGCGGCACATCCGACAGTCTAATGGTGGATAATCAATTTGACGAACTTGAATTATTTATTGACGATGAATCATGGGTTTTTGGAGGGACTACTTCGGGTAAGCCACTATTACTAGCTCATCTCAAAGATAGCAATGGCATCAACACCATAGGAAGCGGAATAGGAAGAGAGATGGAGGCCATAATTGATGCAGGCACGGAAAGCCAACAATCTGTAATTCTCAATGATTATTTCAAAGCACAATTAAATAGCTACACCGAGGGAACCATAGAATACCCTTTGGAAAATATGAGCGCAGGGAGACATACGCTTAAGTTGATTGTGTGGGATGTTTATAACAACTCTGCAGAGGCGTATACTGAATTTGTGATTGGAGAAAATGAGGACATATCACTTAATAATGTCCTTAACTACCCAAATCCCTTCAACAACTATACAGAATTTCATTTTGATCACAATAAATCAGGCCAAAATATCACTGTAAAGTTGAACATACTTTCAGTAGCCGGTAACGTGGTAAAAAGCATAACCCAAGAAATAACAAATGCACCTGCTCATTCTTCAGAAATAACCTGGGATGGCAGGGATGATTTTGGAGATCGCTTGGCTAGAGGAGTGTATCTATACAACCTGGAAGTCAGAGCAGAAGATGGCACCACTTCTTCGAAAACAGAAAAATTATATATCGTAAATTAAAAAGAAAATAAATAATACATTTGCCACATAACCGAATGAAATTGAAACAAAAATCGGCGCTAATTATAGCACTTTTTGCCGCAATAGGCATACAAGCTCAAACCGTAAACACCAATACAGATTTACTTGGCCAACGCAATGTTATAACAACAGCAGCGCCATTTCTTCTTATTAGCCCAGACTCTAGGGGTGCAGCAATGGGCGACCTTGGTGTGGCAACTTCTGCTGATGCTAATTCCATACATTGGAATCCATCCAAACTTGCTTTTATAGAAGATGACGCAGGTATAGCCATATCCGCAGCACCTTGGCTTCGCCAACTAGTACCAGATATTTGGTTTTACTACCTAAGTGGCTATAAAAGAATAGACAAACAGAGTACAATCGCAGGATCATTGCGTTACTTTACCTTAGGACAAATACAATTTACCGATCAATTAGGAAATCCTGCTGGAAATTACGAACCTAAAGAATTTGCCCTTGACGGAGCTTATGCTCGTAAATTATCCGACAATCTTGCTCTAGGCATTGCACTCCGTTTTATTTTTTCTGACCTAGCACGTGGTCAAACTGGCTCTAGTGGTTCTGAGATAAAAGCAGGAATTGCAGGAGCAGGTGATGTTTCAATGACCTATCGAAACGATACCAAAATATCCGGTAAAAAATTCGATTATACTATCGGAGGAAACATTAGTAATATTGGTAATAAGATAACCTATACGAATGAAGCTAACAGAGATTTCATCCCTGTAAATTTGCGTTTAGGCACCTTTTGGAAAACCCAATTAGATGATTATAACGAAGTAGGCTTTGGTGTTGATTTTAATAAACTATTAGTACCTACGCCACAGTACTTGTTTGACTCATTGGGAAATATTACGGGAAGAACCCTAAATGATGGCCCTGGGATAAGTGGGATGATTTCCTCTTTAAATGATGCTCCGGGAGGATTTAGAGAAGAACTTAATGAATTTACCGTTTCTGCCGGTTTTGAATATTGGTATGCAAAACAATTTGCACTAAGAGCAGGGTACTTTCATGAGGCTCAAACCAAAGGTGCTCGTCAGTATCTAACTTTTGGGGCAGGATTAAAGTATAACGTGTTCCAAATAGACGCAGCTTATTTGCAACCATTTGCAAGAAGACACCCGCTTCAAAACACCATTAGATTCAGTATCTTATTTGATATTGACGCTTTTAAAGCACAAAAAAATTAAACGATAACTTGGCTACAACGTCACAAAAAAAAGCATCCGTCTGATTAGATGGATGCTTTTTTTTATGCTATTTATGTAGTATTAACATCGCTTAAAGACGACAGCAACTCCTTGCCCTACTCCTATACACATGGTAGCCAACGCATATTGAGCACTAGGGCGACGTTTGAGCTCATGTAATAAAGTACTTGTAATCCTAGCTCCGGATGCTCCTAAAGGATGACCTATAGCAATAGAACCACCGTTCACATTAACGATATCTGGATTTAAATCCAAATCTCGCATACAGGCTATGGCTTGTGCCGCAAAAGCCTCATTTAGCTCAACCAGATCAAGATCTTTAACTCCTATCCCAGCTCTTTTCAATGCCTTTTGTGTGGCGGGAACGGGTCCAATGCCCATTATTTCTGGAGGCACGCCAGCTGCTGCACTGCTCACCACTTCTGCTATTGGTTCTAGATTATATCTTTTTAAGGCTTCTTCACTTACAATGAGCAAAGCTGCAGCTCCATCATTGATACCGCTGGCATTTCCTGCCGTTACAGTTCCTCCACTTTTAAAGGCTGCGGACAGCTTAGAAAGCTGATCTACCGTACTTAATCTTGGATGCTCATCTTGTTGAAAAACCAAAGCATCACCCTTTCGTTGAGGTATATGAACAGGAATTATTTCATTTTCAAATTTATTGGCATTTAATGCATTCTGATAATTTAATTGGGTTTTATATGCAAATTCATCTTGCTCTTGACGGGTAATTCCATATTTCTCAGCGATATTTTCTGCGGTTTCGCCCATAGTATAAGGATGATATAAAGCTGATAGTTTGGGATTAATAAATCGCCAACCTATAGAAGTATCGTATACTTGACCCGCTCTGCTGTAAGCTGATTCTGCTTTAGGCAACACAAATGGTGCACGCGTCATACTTTCTACTCCTCCGGCTATAAACATATCTCCGTAGCCAATGGCAATATTCTTAGAAACATCAGCAATCGCTTGAAGACTACTCGCACATAATCGATTTATAGTAAGACCCGGGACTGTTACTGGTAATCCTGCCATCAAAAGACTCATACGTGCAACATTACGATTATCTTCTCCTGCCTGATTGGCAGCACCAAAAACAACGTCTTCAATTTCGTTGAGATCGATACTTGAATTTCTTGCGACCAATGCTTTGATAACGTCAGCACCCAAATCATCAGGCCTTACGGTTGAAAGTGTTCCTCCAAATTTACCCACCGCTGTGCGCGCGGCATCTACTACATAAGCTCGTTTCATTGCGAGCAAAAATAAGTACTAATCTATGGTTTTGGTAATAAAGCTGTACATCGGATGATTCGTTTTTAGATTAGCTTTCACGAATGCTTTGTCTGATGTCATATGATTATTATCTAAAAGCCATGAAGGGGTATGTTTTTCAATCATATACCTGTGGTATTTATATTCCACATTATTAGCGTTTTTTGATATCAGGTTATTCAGTGTACTATACCCTTTTTTAAACGAGTTTAGTTTTTGATATGGATTATATAGATACTCCGCTTTCATACATTGAAAAACTGCTTTATAACAAAGCTCATCTGAAGTAAGACTCGTCTTTGATTCCAATACCTTCAACATTGCAGTAACTTTACCTTCATCTTGCGATTGATATACTAATCTATACTGCGATATGGTAGATGTATAAAAAACAAGTATTAAGGCTATCCATTTCATATTATTATGTCTGAAACTACATCAGCAATAAAATCCAAAAGAAAGCGGCTTGAATAAAAATCATCCAATAGCTTCTTCGAGCAACACTAGGAACTTTTCTGAAAGTGAGTTGAAAAATAAGGGAGAATACAAACCAACACGCGTAGTTAAATAAAGGAACAGAGCCATTATCCCATGCCCACCAACCAAATCGAATAGCAACCGGCTCGAGCAGATAATCATATGCTGTGACTACTGCCGCTGCTAAAAATGACGATAACACAGCATTCTGACTGACTAAGTTTACTAAACTTCTTGACGCTACACAAAGCATTACCCAGTTAACTGCAATAATAACGGGCACTCCTTGGTAAGCGTATCCAAGCATCTTACCGTAGCTATAATCGCCAAATACATAACCGTACGTAACTCCTAAATACTCCAAACCAAAACTCGCCAAAAGTATAAAAATTAGCCCAAGTATGTTGTACCGCAGCCACTTGGACTCTTCTACCATTACCAGAATAAAACTAAAGATTAAGTTAAAAGGAGTTAAGCTTAAAAAAAGAGATCTGCTCACGGGCAATAGTATTCCAATCAGCCCCACTACGTATGGAACTATCAACAGTAAATAAAAATTTTTATTAAAAAAGCTTGAAATCATTTGCTATTATATCTGATGTAATTTTACCTGAGAGCAAACATAAGGGTATTCCTCCACCTGGATGTACACTTCCTCCACAGAAATATAGTCCTTTGTGTACACTACTAAAATTAGGTTGACGCAAAAAAGCCGCCGTTCTGTTATTGGAGCTGGAACCATATAATGCTCCCTTGTAACTTCCTGTCTGTTTTTGGATTAGCTGCGGTGTGAGCTTATGTTCTAATACAATATGCTGAGCAATGTCAATTCCAAGTGATCGACTTAGCTTTTTTACAATATGTTCTCGTGCCAAGGCAACCATAGTATCCCAATCTTGATTTTCTACGTAAGGCGCGTTTACCATTACGAACCAATTTTCCGATCCTTTTGGAGCATCATCTGGTTTTTGTTTACTGCTTATGTGCACATATACCGTTGGATCATCATCAATTTGTTTCTGAGAAAAAATAGAATGAAATTCTTTCTTATAATCATCAGAGAAAAATATGTTATGCAGACCTAAGGACTCAAATTCTTGATTAATACCCCAGTAAAAAATAAGAGCCGAGCTCGATGGCTCGTAATCCTTTCGCTTGCCACCTAACAAATGTTTCAAAGGACCTCTAGCTGCCGATGCCACGTCCATATTACAAACTACAATGTGCGACTCCGTTAGCCCATTCAAAAGATACTTTTCTCCACGTTTCTCCACCTTGTCTATGGGTGAATTAAAGTGAAATTCCACGCCCAGAGATAGCGCCTTCTTGTATAATGCATCAGCTATAGACCGAATTCCATTCTTAGGAAAAAAAGCCCCAAATCCATACTCATAATGCGGTATCACATTTAAAGTTGCAGGAGCTTCATACGGGTTTGACCCATTATAGGTTGCGTATCTATTAAAAAACTGAACCGTCTTTTCTTGTTTGAATTGGCGTTCATTTTGTGCAGCCATTGTTTTAAAAACTTGAATACGATGAAGTCTAAAAATACTTTTAATCGTACCCCAGCTAAAGTATGTTTTTAGCTTATGAAGCGATTTTTCCAAAAAAACATGATTCGTTATCTCATATTTAGTTTGGCTGTCTTTTAGAAAAGAAGCAATATTTTCTTTTGGTTCCCCAATATTTTTCTCAAAAGAATCCTTGAGTTGTTCCAAATCTTTAGTAGCTCGGAATGTTGTACCATCATCCCAAAAATAGTGACAAATCACCTCTAATTCCTCAAAATCAAACGGAACATCATTCTTACCGTCTATCGTCAATAGATCTTGCACATAGTGCGGCATGGTGAATAACGAAGGTCCTGTGTCAAAACGATAACCATTTTGCTCCCAGACACCCATTTTACCTCCGTAAGTGTCCTGCTGTTCAAATACTTTAACTTGTATTCCCTTGTTTGCCAACCGAATAGCCGAAGACAAACCGGCTACCCCAGCGCCTATTACCAGCGCGGATGTATCTTTTGTATTGTGTTTCAAATTATGGTCAACCTACTTAATAAGTGAAGCAAAGGTAAAACACTAGAACTTAGTTAATGTTTACATTTGCCAAATGATTCAAAGACCTCAGACACTATTTTTTTTAGCTAATATTGCTATTAGCATAATGTTATTGTTTTCGAACCTGGTATTTTTTGAAGCCGAAAATATAGAAGATCAACAACGTGTTGTAATTCAGTACGACTTAACTAAAATGATGGCTGCTGATGAAGCAGATCAGGAAACAAACACCTATCTAATAGCTTTTATTGCTGCTGTGGGAGCGTTTAGTTTAGCTGCAATGCTTATGTTTAAAAATAGAAAAACTCAACTATTGCTCACTTCTATCAATTATGTATTGATTTTGGGATGTATAGCAATGATGTATTTATACAGTTTACACATGGATTATTTTGACGGTAAAGGAACTCAAAGTATTGAGATCTCAGCGGTTCTACCCATAATGCTAGTCATTTTTAACTTTTTAGCCGGTAGAGGAGTCAATAAGGATATGCAGCTTATTAGATCCATGGACAGATTACGTTAATCATTGAAAATACTAGACGTACATAACTTTAGCGTTGGATTTAAAATCTCGAAACAAAAAACGTTTGATGCGGTGAAAGGAATCAGTTTTTGTATCCATCAAGGTGAAATTTTAGGTTTAATAGGCGAGAGTGGAAGCGGAAAGTCAGTAGCAAGTCAGAGTATAACTCGCTTAATAGACGACGCCATTATGGCTGGAGAGGTACTTTTTAATCATCTGGATCATCACGTAAATTTACTCACCATAGACAATGACCAGCTAACGCAAATACGCAAACGAGAAATATCTTATATTTTTCAAGAACCAATGACTGCTTTAAATCCACTGCTTACATGTGGTAAACAAATACTGGAATGTGCAGAGGTTAAAAGTACTGATTATTTAAATGAGCTCCTACTTAAAGTTGAGCTCACAGACACCGATAGAGTCTCAAAAAGCTATCCCCATGAACTAAGTGGAGGACAAAGACAGCGTGTTATGATAGCCATGGCACTTGCTAAAAAACCTAAGCTGCTTATAGCCGATGAGCCAACCACTGCTTTAGATATAGCGGTACAATCTGAGATTTTAGCCTTGCTTAAAAAGCTAAGTCGCGAAGAAAAAATGGGAATCCTCTTTATCACCCATGATCTCCTTTCACTAAAAGGATTTGCTGATAATATAGCGGTGATGTATCATGGCAATATTGTAGAAGTAGGCACAGAGACCCAAATTTTAGCCAACCCAAAACATCCTTATTCTAAGGCACTAATTGAAAGTAGAGCCACGTATAATAAAAGAGGTCAAGTATTAGCAGAAATCAATGATTTGCTTCACGATATCAGTGGTGAATTATCATTTGAACAGCCCGCAAGTGTTGCACTGAGTGCTGAGAAAAATTCAGATGATATCATTCTGGAACTTAAGAAAATTGAAAAATCGCACTTTAAATCTTTCTTATTTGCCAAAAAAGAAACTAAGGTGCTTAATAATATCAATCTATCCTTGCATCAAGGAGATATACTTGGACTTATTGGAGAAAGTGGAAGTGGAAAAAGTACAATTGCCAAACTTATCCTTGATATATGGAAACCGACAAGTGGTAGTATTAAGTTGCACAACACAGAACTATCTAAGATAACAGATTTATCAAAAGAGATTCAATTGGTTTTTCAAGATCCATTTTCCTCTCTAAACCCAAAGCACAAAATAGGAAATGCGATAGCCGAAGTTGTACAAACATTAGACAACGATATAGACTCAAAAACAGCACTTAAAAATAAAGTAGTATGTTTGCTCCAAGAAGTAGGTCTAACAGCTTCTGATTTTGACAAGTATCCTCACGAGTTTTCTGGCGGACAAAGACAACGGATTTGTATTGCAAAGGCCCTCGCCAAAAACCCCAAAATTATAGTTTTAGACGAGGCGGTAAGTGCACTAGATGTAAGTGTTCAAGCGAAAGTTTTAAACTTGCTAAATGACCTAAAGAGAGAAAAAGGACTAACCTATTTACTCATAAGCCATGATATGAATGTGGTGAGCTATTTTTGCAATAAAATAATAATTCTAAAGCAGGGACAAGTTATAGAGGCAGGTGAAACCGATGAATTAATACGTAATCCCCAATCGGATTACACCAAAACACTGCTAAAACACAGCATTAATTAAAAACAATATTGAAAAAGAGAAATAACCGCACTAGGAAGTCTAATCAAAATGACGAAGTGCTTCAGGTACTGGCAAACAGTCCAAATAAAGCTCTAAATTACAAGCAAATAGGTGCACAAGTACCTCAAATATCCTACAAAGAAGTTTCTCAAATTTTGGAACAGCTTGTAAATGATAACAAAATAAAGCAGCCTGAAATTGGCAAATACGTTTTTGAAAGATTAGCAGTAGACGAAATTATAGGTAAATTAGATTTCAATGCACGTGGTGATGCATATCTCATGGTAGAAAATCTAGATGATGATATCAAAATAAAATCAGGCGATACGCTTGACTCATTTGATGGTGATGAAGTTGCCGTAAAACTAAGCTATACCAAAGGCAAAACAAAACCTAGAGCATTTGTAACTCGTGTTATAACCAGGGCACGAGAAACCTATGTAGGAACGGTTTCAGCCGGAGGAAACTCATTTTTCGTAATACCAGATGGACATAAAATTCATACGGATTTTTACGTACCTAAAGAACGTATGAACGGTGCCACTGATGGAGATAAAGTTATTTTCAAATACAGAGATTGGCCCGCTAAAGCTAAGAATCCGTATGCTGAGATTCTCACTATTCTTGGTCGTTCAGGTGAAAATACTGCCGAAATGCACGCGATTGTCGCAGAGTTTGGATTTGATACCCAGTTTAGCGATGCCTTAGAACAAGAAGCAGAGCTATTACCGAAAAAAATAAGTGCTGAAGAAATTGCCAAACGTGAGGATTTCAGAAAAATTACCACTTTTACAATTGACCCAGCAGATGCCAAAGATTTTGATGATGCTCTTAGCTTTCAAATTTTACCTAACGGAAATATTGAGTTAGGGGTGCACATAGCGGACGTTTCTCATTATGTTACTCCAGGAGACATTATAGACCAAGAAGCTGTGGATAGAGCAACTTCTGTTTACTTAGTAGATAGAACAATACCCATGCTTCCTGAGCGACTAAGTAATGAGTTGTGCTCACTTAGGCCACATGAAGAATCATTAACCTTTTCAGCTATTTTCGAGTTAGATCATAAAGGTACAGTTAAAAAATACCGATTTGCTAAAACGGTGATTTATTCGGACCATAGATTCTCTTATGAAGATGCCCAAGAAGTAATAGCAAATAAAGTTGGGCCTTATGCTTCTGAGTTAGAAATGATGAATAATGTCGCCTTAGAACTTAAAAATGCTCGCTATAAAAATGGAGCAATCAATTTTGAGACTACTGAATTCCGATTCGTATTAGACGATAAAGGGGTACCTACCGCTGTAATACCCAAAGTGAGAAAAGATGCTCACAAAATGATAGAGGAATACATGCTACTGGCGAATAAATACGTGGCAATGCACCTATATACCAAAAACGACAAGATGCCTCTACCATACCGCGTACACGAACAACCTTCGGTAGAAAAAATGACAGAATTTGCTGAAACAGCATTAGAATTCGGGCATAAAATTGACATCAGCAGCAACAAAGCGTATAGCGCATCCATCAACGAGATGGTTGCTAAAATAGATGGCACTATAGAAGGTGACATTCTCCAACCATTAGCCATTCGAAGCATGGAAAAAGCGTATTATACCAGTAAAAAAATAGGTCATTTTGGATTAGCATTTGATTATTACGCTCATTTTACATCTCCTATACGAAGATATCCCGATTTAATAACGCACAGAATGCTGCAAGACTATTTAACCAAGCATAAGTCTTTTGATTACGGAAACGTTGAGAAGATGGCTAGTCACAGCAGCAAGCAAGAACAAAAAGCAACAAGTGCTGAACGTGCAAGTATCAAATACAAGCAAGTTGAGTATATGTCTAACTTTAAGGGTGAAGAATTTGATGGTATTATCAGTGGAGTAACAGACTGGGGCATATTTGTAGAAATAGTAGAGAACAAATGCGAGGGAATGGTGAGACTTCGTGATATGAAGGGCGACCACTACACCTTCCTTCCTGAAAAGAAAAAGGTTATTGGCGATCGTACAAAAAAAACATTTTCTATGGGGCAACAAGTTAGAATTCGTGTAAAAAACACAGATCTGGCTAAGCGTAACATTGATTTTATGTTTGTTGAGCAAGATTAATCTAGGTCAAAAAAGATAAAATTTATTGATGTAAATCACTTTTTTTTAATCAAAAGAACCAAATATTATTTTCAGGGGTTATACTTTTTTTTAATCCGATTAACTTTGCTTCCTTGAACAAGCTAAAACAACTTCTTGCCGATTTAGAACCTGCTATTGCAGATATCATTGCACAGCCCGGATCTCCTAGAGCCGTTTATGAACCTATTAGCTACATACTTAGTTTAGGGGGAAAGCGTATACGTCCAGCTATGGTGTTAGCAGCCTACAGACTTTATAAAGAAGAATATTCCAATGAAGTTATAAAAGTAGCTCAGGCCGTTGAAATGTTTCACAACTTCACGCTACTGCACGATGACATTATGGATAATTCGCCGTTGCGCAGGGGTCAAGAAACGGTACACGTAAAATGGGATGATGCGACTGCTATTCTATCTGGTGATTTACTCCAAATTGAAGTTTATGAAAAGCTTGCAGAAGTAGGGAACGTAGAAATACTTAAACTATTTAACGCAATGGCTCGTGAACTCTGCGAAGGTCAAATGAATGACATGCAATTTGAGCAAACAGGAGAAGTAAGTAACCATTCATACTTGAACATGATACGCCAAAAAACAGCAGTGTTACTTGGATTTTGTTTGCAAGCAGGTGCTATTTTGGGCGGCGCCCCAAGCAATGATGCACAAAAACTTTATGATTTAGGGATATCCATTGGTCTATCTTTCCAGCTCATGGATGACTACCTGGACAGCTTTGGTGAAACTGCCAAAGTAGGTAAACGTATTGGTGGCGATATTTTAGAAAAGAAAAAAACATACCTCTGGAATGAGATGTGGAATAACTTAAATGCGGAGACAAAGAGTGAAGTAATGACGATATATAGCCATCCTGAACAAGAGATAATAACCTTTATAAAATCAAAAATGGATGAAACCGGGGCCAAGGTTTCTACCTTGCAGAAAGCGGAAGAATATTCCGAAAAAAGTTCGGATGTATTGCGAGATCTAAACAGTAAAGGAGACAAAGAATATCTCGAACAAATTTTAGAAATGCTTGCCAGCAGGGAAAGCTAATTACCGAACATTAACCAAAACCCATACTCCTCAATCTGTTTTGTAATATCCTTAAGCCTGCAGATACGGGTTAGAAATTCGTTCTTGTCCGATGGTTGTTAAGGGACCATGTCCAGAATAAACCAAAACATCATCAGACATAACCATTAATTGACTTTTTATACTTCTAATTAAGGTATCAAAATCGCCACCTGGTAAATCTGTTCGACCAATGCTGCCTTCAAAAAGTACATCACCAGCTATAACATACTCCTCTTTACGGTTATAAAAACAAACACTGCCAGGAGAGTGTCCCGGCGCATGAAGAATATCAAATATAGTTTCACCAAATTCAAGGACAGTCCCATCCTCTAGTCCTAAGTCTGTTTCAATTAAGTCATCCATTTTAAGCCCGTACTGTCGAGTCACGTTTGCTGCATTATCGTATATAAACTTATCTGCTTGATGCAAAACTGGTGTTAGGCCATATTGCTGATGAACCCAGTTTATGCCAAATACGTGATCTAAATGAGCATGGGTGAGTACTAGTTGTATAGGTTTTAAATTTTGAGCATTCACATACTCAAAGAATCTTGCATTCTCAACTGAATCATACATTCCTGGATCAATGATAAGTGCATTTCCATCGTCATCCGAAACAATATAGGTGTTTTCAGCAAAAGGTCCGAAAGTAAGTTGATGTACGTGTGTCATTAGTATTCTGAGGTTAAATCTTCATCTCTGGAAGCATCCATTTTGAGGGCTGTAAACATAAAAACGGTAAATGAGAGTATAGACGACCCGCCATAGGAAATAAAAGGCAATGGAATTCCTATTACCGGCATTATTCCAATGGTCATACCCACATTTATGGTTAAGTGAAAAAACAGAATAGAGGCTAAACTAAAGATAAACACTCTCTTGTATTTTTTCTTAGCTCTATTTGCCATATGATATAATCGTAAAATGAGCAAAACAAATAATAGAATAGTACCAGAGCTTAACAACCAGCCACCTTCCTCCCCTATAGTACAAAAAATAAAATCAGTTGTTTGCTCAGGGATAAAATTTCCTTTTGTGTGAGACCCATTTAAAAAACCTTTACCACTCCAACCGCCAGAGCCGATAGCGATTTTACTTTGGTTAACATTATAGCCCGCACCTTGATTATCCTCTATTAGATTTAAGGTCACTTGAATGCGTTTCTTTTGATGTTCCTGCAATACATTATCAAACAAGAACTGTACGCTTAAACTTAATAGGATCGTTAAGACAGCTATTATTATACTAGGTAAAAGAATTTTTTTATTGGTATATGTAAAAGCGAAAACAACACCCAAAAGCACTATCATAGCCACACTAAAAATAAGGGAGCCATAAATAAGCGTAATTACAAATATGGCAATGATAGAGATACCTAAAACAAGTAGTAACGGAGAAAGGCCTTCACGGTAGAAGACGAGTATGAAGCTTGCAAAAACTAATGCAGACCCCGTATCTCCCTGTAATATAATAAGCCCCATAGGTAGTAAGATTACCAATAAAAGCTTTACAATGTCTGCTTTTTTAGAAAACGAAAAACCAATAGTACTTAGTAATGCTGAAACCGCAAATGCTGTCCCATACTTAGCGAATTCTGAAGGTTGTAGGCTAAACGAGCCAATCTTAATCCAAGACCGTGCACCATTAATATCTGAGCCCACAAAGAGAACAGCGACCAATAGCAACATAATTGCGCCATAAATAGGCCAACTAAAAAGCTCAAAAAAATTAGAATTAAGCAAGAAAAAGACTAGGCCAATAAATATAGCGATACCTAAAAACATCATCTGTTTGCCGCTTCTGCCCTCAAATAGACTAAAAACACCAAATTCAGAAGTAGCAGAATAAACACACGAAATACCCAATGTTGCAATACATAGAAATAAGAAAGTAGCGATTATATCTATACGTGATTTAGTCTGCATTTAAGGATGTAACTGATTTTCGAATAAACTTTTCAGGAATTAAATTAGCTTCTCGTAATCTAGTTTCAAGATACGATCTTGAGCTACCTTCTACAGAATCTGGTTTTAGATAATGCTCTATCATTAAATTAGCAATTGGGGCTGCCCATGTAGCTCCATAACCAGCTTCTTCCACTATTACAGCAATTGCGATACGTGGATTTTCTGCAGGTGCGAATGCCATATAAGCGGCATGATTTTTACCATGAGGATTTTGAACCGTACCAGTCTTACCCGCGATATTTATACCCTTTATAGATACACCTGCGGCTGTTCCACTTTCATTTACCAACAACATTCCTCTTATTACAGGATCAAATGTAGTAGGAGAAATCATTGTTCTATGTTTTACTCTGTACTTTTCTGGTATTTCATTAACCCCTTCAATGCGATGAACGACATGAGGCGTGTAATAATGTCCTCTATTAGCTATTATGGCTGCTACATTTGCCATTTGAATTGGCGTCATACCGAGTTCTCCTTGCCCAAAGGAAAGAGAAATTATTCTGGAATAATTCCAAGAACCTTTCCCATGCATTCTATCGTAAAAGCTAGCATCTTTTAGCCAACCTTTGAACTCACCACTCACATCTACCCCGAGCTCTTGACCAAGACCGAAACTTTCTAAGTAATTTCTCCAACTATTATATGCTGCTTCGGTATTGGCATATTTGTCTGATTGCATCATCGCCTTAAACGTATTACAGTAGTAGGTATTGCAACTACTCGCAATACTTCGTTCTAGACTGGTATTAAAGGTATGACCATGACACTTTATTATTCTCCGTCCCAATCTATAATATCCTGGACATCCAAAATGTGTTTCAGGGTAAATTGCACCATCTTGCAGGCCTATTAATGCCATGATAGGTTTAAACGTAGAACCTGGCGGATAAGGGGCAGAAACTGCTCTATTAAACATGGGTTTTGTTGGATCCATGAGTGCATCAGCATAATGCTTACTCCTGTTTTGAATATTAAAATTCGCAGGGTCAAAAAACGGACTAGAAATCAGCGCTAGGATTTCACCTGTTTTAGGATCTAAAGCTACTACACTTCCCATTTTATTATCCAGCAATCCCTCTCCATACTGTTGTAAATCTATATCTAAACTGAGAAATAAGTTATTCCCATCTTTAGGATCAACATCCAGTTTCCCCTCTTTATATATCCCCTTATTTACACCAAACTTGTCAACGTAAAAATAGCTCTCTCCCTTTTCACCTCTCAGATACTCTTCATAGAATTTTTCAATTCCGTTTTTACCCATAAAGTCACCTTGCTCATAATAAGATTCTTGCTGAGATTCTAAATCATTTCGTGTAATTTCACCGAGATAGCCCAAAACATGAGAAGAACTATTGTACTTGTAATTTCTATCTTGTCTAATCTCAAAAAAGAAACCTTTGTACTCATAGAGACGCTCTTGAAGCCTTGCAAAAATGATATTTGATACATTTTTTGTAAAAATAGCTTTGCCATGATACGCCGTTTTTTTAGCTTTTTCTAGGCGTTTATCAAACTCTGTCCTTTCTATCTCAATTAGCCTACAAAACTCTGAAGTATCAATGTCTTGCAACTTAATAGGAACAGAGAGCATAAGATCATATACAGGCTCGTTGTACACCATAAGCTTTTTATTTCTATCCAGAATAAGTCCTCTTTGAGGATAGATTGTTTGCTTTCTCAGGCTTATTTTTTCAGCTATAAGTGAGTATTTATCGTCTAAGACTTGAATTTCAAGAAGGCGAAGAATATAGATTAGTCCGATAAAAACTACTGCTACATAAATATAGTATGATCTAAATCTAAAATTCACCGGAAGACTTGTCGGACAGTAGTTGGACTATTCCTATTACAGTTAGCGTAAATAATGCGCTAACTAAAGTAGTGAGCAAAATAAATAACCAATTTATAGCACCTATACTTTCTAGCCAAAATACATAGAAATGATAAAAAAGCACTAAGATAGCCGTAGTGACAGCAAATGTTGAAAGCCCGACCGAATGAACATTAAAGGGCAAATGATTTGCAATTTGCTCTTTCAAATCTTGCGCACCGAGCAGCCCAAATCTTATCATAACTAGCCACATACAAGCAGAAGCATGAATACCCGGAGTACCAACAAAGAAATCAGCGATGAGTCCTAAAAAAAAACCAAGTAAAACTTGATATGGTTTAGAAATATGAAGAGGTAAGGTAATAAGTAATACTATAAAAACTTGCGGCGCTAAATATGCCGTAAATCCCAAATGATTAAACACTATAAATTGTAAAAACAATATGGCTGTCCAATAGAATATAAGTCTAATCATTAGCTGGCAATAGAGTAGAAAGTTGATCGATATCCTTATTTACAATGACATATACATATTCGAGGTTTCTGAAATTAGTAGCTGTTTTTACATGTGTAGTAAAGTATTGACTTGAATGAGACGTCTCTAATTTACTTATTTCACCGATCAATATACCCGCTGGAAATAATAATGAGGACTTACCAGTATACACCTTGTCTCCCACTTTAATTTCTTCTAGTTTATTCAGTCCTGTTATTTTTAAAGTTTGAGGATTAGCATTATCCCATTTCAAACCGGTGTAGTACTCCAGATTATTAATCGTTGGAATTACATTCATATTGATATGAAGCAAAGACATAACAGAGCTATAATTCTCATTACTTTGTAATACGATGCCAGCCAGTCCTTGAGATGATATGACGCCCATGTTTTTTTGAATACCGTTTTTAATCCCTTTATTAATGATAAATATATTACTTGCTTTATAAACAGTATTATAAATAACCTCGGCGGGAATGACATCAAATAATTTATGCCTTGAAGTATCACGTAAAGTAATGGTATCGTTCATAAAGGAAAGACTACTTCGAGCATCATTCTTAAACTGATTCGCCACTTGGGCCTGCAAAATATTATTTTGTTGTTGAAGATCGAAGTAACCTGTCACCGTTGAAGACAACTGATTACTTTTATCGGTAAAAACAGCTGCAGAGTGCGTAAATGAAGCTTGCTGATAAGGGTTTAAGAAGAACAATAATACTGCACACATCATCTGCAATATTACAAACAGCATTATGTGTATGTTATGCTCTATAAACGCTATCAGGCGTTGCATTAGGACTGATTAAAAAGGGTTTTATGGTTTTTTATATCTTTCAACGCAATAGCAGTTCCCCTTACAACGGCTCTAAGTGGATCTTCAGCCACGTATACAGGTAATTTTGTTTTGCTTGAAATCCGTTTATCCAATCCTCTAAGAAGTGCACCTCCACCAGTCAGATAGAGCCCTGTTTGATAAATATCAGCAGATAATTCAGGAGGAGTTAGCTCTAACGCCTTCATAACTGCTTCTTCTATTTTAGATATTGATTTATCTAAAGCTAATGCTATTTCTGAATAAGATACCATAATTTGTTTTGGTATTCCTGTCATTAGATCTCTACCATTTACAGGACAATCCTCAGGTGGATTTTCAAGTTCTGGCAATGCTGCACCAACTTCTACTTTAATAAACTCTGCGGTACGATCTCCAATCATTAGATTGTGTTGACGTCTCATATATTCTATGATATCATTTGTAAAATCGTCACCAGCTACGCGTATAGATTCGTCAGAAACGATTCCAGAAAGCGCTATTACGGCAATCTCTGTAGTACCTCCACCTATATCAATTATCATGTTTCCCATGGGTGCAGAAACATCGATACCTATACCAATTGCCGCTGCCATCGGCTCAGGTATCATATAAACTTCTTTTCCACCTGCACGCTCGGCACTTTCTTTAACTGCGCGTTTTTCAACTGCAGTAATACCACTGGGTATACAAATGACCATTCGTAATTGTGGACTACCAAAAGCAGATTTCTTATTTATCATTTTAATAAAATGACTAATCATTTGTTCGGCAGCTTCAAAATCTGCGATCACTCCATCTTTAAGCGGACGAATAGTCTTAATATCCTCGTGAGTCTTACCATGCATCTTTTGAGCCTCAGTACCCACCGCCAATATCTCACCCGTTCTTCTATTTCTTGCAATGATAGACGGCTCGTCTACCACCAATTTATCTTTATATATTATTAAGGTATTAGCAGTACCTAAGTCTATCGCTAATTCTTGAGTTAAAAAGTTGAAAATTCCCATTTAGGTTTATGTGTTCGTTGGATTGGTGAAAATAAGTATACAAAAGTACCTATTTTTTAAGTAAATTCTATGCGGGATAGGGTAATTATAAGGAGTAATTAAAAAAACAAAGAGCCCTAATTAACTCTTTATCAAATCATAGGAATTCGAGAAGCTTTAAAACAACAGTTTGACAATATAATTATCTGAATAAAGATAATTATATGACCCAATTTTATATATTTGCAAAGTCATGTATTTCGATCAAAACATAAAATTACTTCGGACAAAAAAAGGATACTCACAGCAAGACTTGGCCGATTCACTTAATCTTACACGCTCTAAACTAAATAGTTACGAACGAGGCGTTCAACCTCCATTTGATATTCAAATAGATATTGCAGATTATTTTAACGTAACACTTGACGGATTAGTTCGCCATGACCTTTCTAAACTCACACATTTTAAACTCTCACAAATATTAAAAGGAAGTGAAGCAGATGTTCGAGGCAGAAAACTACGTTTATTAACCGTAAGTGTAGATGCTAATGAAGATGAAAATATTGAAATAGTCAGCATGAAAGCACAAGCAGGCTATACCGGCGGATATGCTGATCCAGAATTTATCAGTAATCTACCGAAGTTTAAACTTCCTTTCTTACCTAAAAATAGAACTTACAGAAGTTTTCAAATAAAGGGAGACAGTATGCCTCCAGTAAGTGAGGGATCTTGGGTTACTGCAAGTTACTTGCAAGATTGGAACGACATAAAAGATGGAGAAAACTACATTGTCGTAACTAAAGACGAGGGAATTGTTTTCAAACGGCTATACAATAAGATAAAAAAAGAGCAAAGTATTACATTAGTAAGTACTAATAGCGCTTATGCTCCCTATACGTTGCACATCGACCAAGTAGTTGAAATTTGGAAATTTGAAACATGGAATGGGTTTGAGTTCTAAAAACAATCTTCGCGAATTTAAACAAATATCATTATATACGGTCGAATTAACCCATACAAAAAGGCCTCGGTTTTCAAGCTATTAGTGAAACATATTCGAGGCCTTTTTGTATAAATTCAAGCGCTATATTGGTGATTAGTCTAATCTAATCGCAAACGCTTCTTTATCACCTTTTGAAGTTACTCCCTCTATAAGAACTGCACCAGATTTGCCCTTTAGCAAAGTTTCTACGTCTTTAGTCGTATACATCGGTGTTTTATCTATTTGAGTTATAACAAAGCCAAGAGGAATACCCTTTTGCTTAATCACTCCATTTCCCAATTTTACAATTTTGACACCATGTTTAATTTTTAATGATAATCGCTCTTCACGCGACGTATTTTCAATCTCCGCTCCCAATACTTTTTTCTCATCGCGATTTATCTCTGAACTTATTTCATTGGAACCATCTTTAGAAAGAAGAACTGCTGTAAAAACCTTTTCAGATTTATTCCGGATTACGGTAACATCTACTTTATCCCCTGGATGGTATTTACTTATTTGTTCTTGCAAGTCTGAACCTTTATTTACGACAACATCACCTATTTTAATAATAACATCACCTTCTTTAATACCCGCCTTATCAGCACTCCCTCCATTACTTACCGAAGGAACAAATACTCCATTTAAATTCCTAAGACCCTTTTCATCCGCTAACTCCTGTGTCACATCTTGTATTCTAACACCCAGTATTGCTCTTTTTACTTCACCAAAATCCTTTAAATCTCCTACTATTTTTTTTGCTAAATTAATCGGGATGGCAAAACTATAACCGGAATAAGAACCCGTTTGTGAAGCTATAGCCGTATTAATACCAATTAACTCACCTTTAGTATTTACTAGAGCTCCTCCACTATTACCAGGATTTACAGCTGCATCTGTTTGTATAAAGTTTTCAATGGCATAGTCTCCACCGCGCTCTCTCAGTAGGTTAATATTTCGTCCTTTTGCGCTCACTATACCAGCCGTAACAGTACTAGTCAGGTTAAAAGGATTTCCAACAGCAACTACCCATTCTCCAACTTTTAATTCATCACTATTTCCCAGGTTAAGAAATGGTAAATTATCTTCATCTATTTTAAGTAAAGCCAAATCTGTCTCCGGATCAGTGCCAATTACTTCAGCCACATAACTTCTCTTATCATCTAATACTACCTCTACAGTAGAAGCATTGTCTACCACATGATTATTTGTGACTATATATCCATTTTGCCTAATAATAACACCAGAACCAGTAGCCTGCTGAGGGCCTTGCTGTTGAGGAAAACTCGGACCTCCAAAAAACTCTTCAAACGGATTAATCATTTGACCACGAGGGCTACTTTTTATCGTACTTATAATATGTACCACAGACGGTGTAGCAATTTCTGCTACTGAAACAAAGTTCACTTCAGGAGAGGCTGCCAATTTTTCAGCCAATGTAAATTTGGCATTTTGATGTTGTGTAAATTGACTTGAGTTATCACCATTCATCGTAAGACGATTAACTCCCAGAGCTATTAATCCTCCAATAATGGCGATAGCTAAAACGCTTAATACTTTCTTAAAATTCATACTTTTTATCATTTTTTTTACTTTTTTTTCTTAATCCAAATTTTATACCAAAACCAGTGCTGAACTAAGTTTAACAGCTCCAGCAAAAAATAATTAATTTTGCCAAGCAAATGTACCATTGCCATCTATTGTTTCCAACGTGTGGAGTATCGATTTTGATGCTGATGATTTACCTTTCTCGATTAATACGTATTAACCATCTACAAAAATGTTTGGCTTAGGTAGTTTAAGTGATCAAGCCATCCTTGAGCGGATAAAACAGGGAGACGAATCCGTTCTCATTTTATTATATAGAAAACATTATGGTATGGTAAAAAACTTTATTCTAAAAAACAACGGAGACGAATCCGTGGTTGATGATATAATGCAAGACACCATCATTGCGTTATGGAAAAATGCTAATAAGCCCGCATTCCTTTTGCAATCAAAGCTTAGTACCTACGTACTTGCAATTTCAAAAAACCTATGGTTTAAAGAACTCAAGAAACGAAGTAAATTTAAACTAGTCGATGAAGCGAGCCACTTAAGCATTGGCAGTGAGAACCAAAAGGATAATTTTGATAAGGAAATAATTGCAGAAATGGTAAACGAGATGGACGAGACATGCAGAAAGCTTCTCTCTTACTTTTACTTTGATGGTTATAGTACCAGATTAATTGCAGAAAAACTAAATTTTGCCAATGCCGACTCTGTAAAAAGTAAAAAATATCAATGTTTTAAGAAATTACAAGCCACGGTACTCGCAAGGTATAACAAAGCAGATTTAATCTAATGGAAGATCAAAAACGATATCATTTGATTGATAACTACCTTAGTGGAGATTTACAAGGTACGGAATTAGATAAATTTAAAATTGCTCTAAAAAATTCAAAAGCGTTACGACAACAAGTTGCTCTTCAAAGTGCTGTGATTGATGAGATTTCTAAACATCGAGAAGCAGAACTTCGAGCAATAATAAGTAACGAAAACAGCTCTAGTCTAAAGACTATAAGTGTCAAATCAAATATAAGAACAGTTCTGAGCATGGCAGCATCTATCGCCTTGTTTTTATTGACTTATATTTATTTTGTACAGGAGCAACCTACAAAAAACAATAAGTCGTTAACAGAGAAACAACCTACCGAAGTTAAAAGCAGTACAACGCTTAAAAAGAAAAAAGTAACTGCAAAAGAACCACCATTACTCGCTACAAATAAAATACCCGCACCAGAGATGGAAATGACAGTAGAAGAGTACTCTGATTTTGATAATTTACTAGAAAAGGAATTATTGCCAACTGAAAATAATGCAGAAAGGGATGAAACAAAAGAGATTATAACTGCAAAGTCCGAAGAATTTGTTGTGGAGCGTGACGAATTACTCGCCAGTAAAATTTTTTCTTTGCAGAGTTTGGATAACATAGTTAATAACACCTACGATGAGACAGGTTTAAAAGAGAATTCATTAAAAGCTACAACTAGTAAAGCCGTTAATAAGACGGAAATAACACTTGAAGATGCATCTGTACTAAAAAAAGACAAACAGAATACACCATCAGAGGAAATTAAAATCCCTCAAACTAAAAAATTAGATGTAGAATATTGGAAGAGTGTAGTAAATTTTAAAGGATATATCTATGATGGCAACAAAGTACAGCTTTATGGTATTCCTCAAAATAAACTTCTAATATTCAAAGAATTAGATAATAGAATTTACTTGAAAATGGATAGTAAGTACTACTTTATCGAAAAAAATAAAACCTATAAAAGACTTAGTGAGGTTTCAAATCCTACACTTTTAAACATATTAAATGACTAAACAAATACATTTTTATAAATACCAAGGTACTGGAAACGATTTTGTAATCACTACAGATATTTTTGACCTGTCCACGGAGCAAATTCAAGCATTGTGCGATCGCAAATATGGGATAGGATCAGATGGCTTAATCGTAATGAAAAAAGAAAGCAAGTACGACTTCGAAATGATGTACTATAACGCAGACGGCAGTGAAAGTTTTTGTGGTAACGGAAGCAGATGCGCGGTGATGCATGCAAAAAGTATTGGATGGATAACCAATGAATGCACATTCGGATCTAATGACGGTCCACATGAAGCAAGAATAGAAGATGCAATTGTATTCTTGAAAATGCACAATGTAGATATGGTACTGGTAGAAGATGAAGGCTATATGTTAAACACCGGATCGCCACATTATATAGCATACACCGAGGAGTTAGATGCATTAGATTTAATAGAAGCTGCACATGCTATTCGTTACAGCGAACGCTTCGAAGAAACTGGGATTAACGTCAACTATCTCGAAGCGCGAAATGGGGTATTGTATATTCGCACCTATGAACGCGGAGTAGAAGAAGAAACCTTAAGCTGTGGAACTGGCGTAACCGCCGCGGCCATTGCCCATTACCTTGAGCAAGACAGTAGCATTAAACACTTCTCACAAAAAATCCAAACTAAGGGAGGACCACTCATGGTTTCGTTTGATAAAAAACCAAAGTCTTTTGAAAATATATTTTTATCGGGACCTGCAGTAAAAGTTTTTGAAGGAGA
>JAFMCI010000052.1 GCA_017857855.1 Bacteroidia bacterium
CTGCGCTTAAACCTTGCACAACAAGACTATAGAAATTAAAACGCTTATTTTTCTATCATAACCAGAAACTCATAGTTTTTGAAATTGAGTTTAGATAAAACAAATGTTGATGAGCTTATTTTTACACTGTTTTTTTTACTTTAAAACAAACTCTCCTAGGCTGTTGTTCTTATTAATTATTAATGAGTAAATTACCCCCTAACCACCGGTTTCTAGATTTTTCAGACTACGGCAGAACACCGGCTCGTTGGATAGCCCATGCACTCAAAGATACGTTAGTTACCCCCATTCACGTCACCCTTCTTTTTGGGGTTGTTGGTTTAGCAGCTTGTGGCTTTATGTTCAGTAATCACTACTATCTAGCTGGTCTTTTTTTAATTCTTAAGTCTATCTTAGACGCTGCCGACGGTGAACTCGCGAGGGTAAAAAAAACACCTTCCTATACGGGAAGATATCTAGATTCTATTTTTGATATTTTGTTAAACGCTGTGATTATAGTAAGTATATGCTACATCACCAAGAGCTCCATCTTTATAGCTTTACTCGCTTTTTTAGGCATTCAACTTCAAGGAACGCTTTACAACTATTACTACGTCATATTGCGAAATGAATTTGACGGCGATAATACCAGTCGTATCAACGAAAAAAATGTCCCTATTGCTTTCCCAGGTGAAAAACAAAAACACGTCAACTTACTCTATAACATATTCAATTTATTATACAGAGGGTTTGATCAAACCATTTATTATGCAGATCGACAAGCTCCTAAAAATCAAAAATTTCCCAATTGGTTTATGTCTTGTATTTCTTTGCTGGGTTTAGGATCTCAAATGCTATTAATGGCGGTAATGCTTTCAGTAGGATTACTTAATTACGTTCTTCCCTTTTTTATAGGATACACTGCGCTAGTACCTGTTTTTATATTACTTCGCAGGTATATCAACAGGTAGAATAAACGTAAAAAGAACCGCATTAACGTACGCCGTCTTTATAACCAGTCTGTCATTATTGGTAAATTTAGGCTCATTTGAGTCTGACAGTTACATTTTTCGTGTATCTTAGCCGTTCTAAGTAATTTAGCACCAAATGATCATCGATAAACTAGAAAATGCTTCCTTGTACTCAGGTATTAATCCCAGATTTACTATGGCTTTTGACTATCTTAAAAATACGGATTTGGTAAATGTCGCATCGGGTAAATATGAGCTAGACGGAGACCACATTTTTGCATTAGTACAGGAGTATGATACCAAAAGTGAGGAAGAGGCTCTGATGGAAAGTCATTTTAAATACATTGACATTCAGTACATTATAGAGGGTAAAGAGTTAATGGGTTTGGTAACCAAAACAGACCACGTCGCTACCTTAGTGAATCTTGAAAAAGATTACGCCAGTTATGACGAAGAAAATTATTCTTTCATGCTTTTTGAAGAGGGGATGTTTGGCGTTTATTTTCCAGATGACATTCACTTGCCTTGCATACAACTAGACGAACCCGCTCGCGTTAAAAAAGTAGTTATTAAAATAAAAATATGAAACTATATGCACTCATAGCTTTCGTCTTTTTACTGAGTTCTGCCACACACAGAATCAAAACACCTCCGGTTAGAGCATCAGTGAATTACGATCAGCTAAAAGAAATTATAGAAAAAAACGACGATAAATTATATGTGGTTAATTTCTGGGCTACGTGGTGCAGACCTTGCATAGAAGAGCTTCCCCACTTTTTGGAAGTAAGCAGCGCTTATGAAAATCAAGCACCATTTCAAATGATACTAGTCTCCTTGGATAAAGCTGAACTTCTCGAAACCGATGTTGCTCAAATGATAACAAAGCTCAACATAGATAATGACGTTTATCTCTTAGATGATAATAAGCGAATGAACTATTGGATATCTGCTGTTGATTCTACTTGGAGTGGGGCTATTCCTGCAACTGTATTTTATAAAAATGGACAAAAACTGCACTTTACAGAAGGTCAGCTAACTAAAGAAGAATTAACCACCATCATACAAAAACATTTATAATCACATGAAAAACATAACCCTACTATTTATCGCCATTACAGCACTCACGCTTTCAGCTTTTAAGCTAGTTGACTATGCACCCTCGACATCTAAAACAACCGAAGACGTTGCACCTAAAGGGTACGCCATTGGTGACGAAGCATCTGATTTTAGCCTGAAGAATATAGATGACAAAATGGTGAGCTTATCTAATTACCCAGATGCCAAAGGGTTTATAGTCACTTTTACATGCAATCATTGTCCATACGCAGTAGCTTACGAGCAACGTATTATGGACCTGGATGCTAAATACGCCTCACTTGGATACCCTGTAATTGCCATAAGCCCCAATGACCCAGCATTGGTGCCTGAAGACGGAATGGATGAGATGAAAAAATTAGCTAGCACCAAAGGATATACTTTTCCCTATTTACTAGACGAGAAACAAGACGTATATCCGCTATTTGGCGCTACTAAAACGCCTCATATTTTTATTTTACATAAAGAAAATGGCAAAAACATCGTAAAGTATATTGGCGCTATTGATAACAACTATGCTAATCCTGAAGATGTGACTGAACGATATGTAGAAGACGCTGTAGATGCGCTAATTGCTGGAACTAAAATCGAGGTAACGACTACAAAAGCTATCGGTTGTAGCATTAAAGACAGTCGAAAGAAAAAATAGGATGAATTATTTCTTAAAATCCCTCTTTATTTTTTCCTTTTTAATCCTTGGCTGTCAAGCTGAAGAGCACGTTTATGTCCATTCTATTACCGATATTTCAGGACTACCAAACACCGCGATCATTTCATATGCTTCTGATTTTTTAGGCGTTGGTTCCACGGGAGGAATAGAAGCGCTGGCAAATACCGATGATTTGGTATCTCAACCTTTAAGTAAGGGAGATTTGATAATTAATAAAGTAGGTCAAGGGAATTACACGATAACTGTCAAGGACAACAACGGTCAAACGTCATTTACGAACATCCCAGAAAAATACCTTAATCTAAATGCTACTTTAGAGTTGACCCGCGATATTTTTCAGCCCTATTTTCCTGCAGAATGGGAAGCGATGAACGGAACTAAATATACTAGCCTTAGAATAAAGAGTAAACAAGACGAGGGCGTATTTTACATAAAGACTGTTTATACGGGAACAGATAAAGAAATAGGCAAGTATTCAGAAGATTATTAAAGGAATTCTTCGATCTTTATTAGCCTAAAAACCTTAGGTATGGGCTGAGCAAAAAATCCATTAACGATTCGCTTAATGTCATTGTTATTTTTAAACGGCTTAATGCAATCGTGTAAGTCTTCTTGACTTATACTTAGATCCTCAGCTACAAACCCAAAACCCGTATAATCACCGTCTACTAAACGTACGACACTCTTTTCCTCTCTGGTTCTTCCCGGTCCCACTATATACACGTTTCGCTTATTTTGCGAAGTTTGCGTAGCCGCCATAACCTTTTGGTTGTATTCTTCCATTGTCTCAGTGCCACTGCATAACGCGCATGCACTTCCCAAATAACAAGTCTCTTTGGTGCGTTCTAATCCTGTATACTTAGGACATAGTTTTGTATTCTCAACAAGTTTATACAAATGGTCTTTGGCCATCACCATTGAACTGAAACTTTGTATGCTATTCTTGGCAAATTTTTGTAAAAAAACATCTACACGAAGCACCCCATCTTGCCCTTCATAATAACACACATGGTAGTCGTTAGACTTATGTTTTTGCGCTTTATTATATGGCGGATAATGTTTCTTAATCTCATCACTTTCAAGCAATAGTGCCACTAGTTCATTACCTGTTTCTTGGTAACTCACATGATATATTTTTCTAAGGAGCTCTGCTTTCTTACGCGAGCTTTCTGTAAAATGAGTTGAAATACGCTTTTTTATTTCTTTAGCCTTACCCACATAAAGAATCTTCAAATCTTCGCCTAACAGGTAATACACACCAGCAGTTTCTGGTAATTTTTCAAATTCTTCTTTGGGCAAATTGGGAGGCAAGGAGGCTTCTCCACTTAATTGATTAAGTGAAAGAAAAATAAAATCATCTTTATCTTGTGTGATAATATGATGGAACAGTTCTACAGTTGCCTTGGCATCTCCCATGGCTCTGTGCCTACTGTGATTTTTGATACCTAGATCGGTACACAATTTTCCTAATGAATAAGAAGCATGCCCGGGCAATACCGTTCTAGCTAATCTTACAGTACACAGTTTCTTCTTATTAAACGTGTATCCTAAATCTTCAAAGTGGTTCTTGACGATACCATAATCGAAAGTTACGTTATGGGCTACAAAAACGGTGTTGTCTAAAAAGGCTACTAAATCATCTGCGATATCTTCAAATAATGGTGCTCGTTGAACCATTGCATTGGTAATACCCGTTAATAACGTAATAGATTTAGGTATGAAAATTTCTGGGTTTACCAACGTTTCATAACTGTCTAAAATCCGCAATCCGTCTGTTTTTACAGCAGCAATTTCCGTAATTCGATTACCATGAGATCCACCGGTAGTTTCTATATCTATTACAGTATAAATCATTCCCCGAAATACTTATTCATTATAATATTAATAGATACTTTCTATAATATGATCTGCTGATACTCCTTCTGCCTCTGCTTTGTAATTACGTACCATTCTGTGGCGCAGAACTTCTTTAGCCACCGCTTGTACGTCTTCTATATCTGGCGAGTATTTACCATTAATCAAAGCATTCGCTTTAGCTCCAATTATAAGGTATTGGGAGGCTCTTGGCCCTGCTCCATATTCAATATAGTCATTTACTAAAGGAGACGCTAGACTTCTGCCAGCTCTTGTTTTTGCAACTAAATTCACCGCATATTCATACACATTATCTGAAACAGGCACTTTTCTTACTAGATTCTGAAAACCGATTATTTCCTCTTGAGAAACAATCTTATTTACGTTTATGGATTGTGAGCTAGTAGTTGCCTTTACAATGCTTATTTCCTCCTCAAAAGTCGGATAGTCTAATATCATATTGAACATAAAACGGTCCAACTGCGCTTCTGGAAGCGGGTATGTTCCTTCTTGCTCAATAGGATTTTGTGTAGCTAATACGAAGAACGGCTTCGGCAAACGATACTCTGTCCCCGATACGGTTACGGTTTTTTCTTGCATGGCTTCAAGCAAGGCCGCTTGTGTTTTAGGAGGGGTACGATTTATCTCATCAGCCAAAATAATATTTGCAAACACGGGACCTTTGTTAAACTTAAAGTTACGACTGTCATCCAATATTTCAGAGCCTACTATGTCGCTTGGCATAAGATCAGGCGTAAATTGAATACGGTTAAAACTCATATCCAACGCCTCACTAATGGTCTTTACGAGCAAAGTTTTAGCCAGTCCAGGTACGCCAATAAGTAACGCGTGACCATTACTAATAATGCTCGTAATTACCCCATTTATAACATCATGTTGTCCAATGATAACCTTACCTATTTCGGCTTTGAGCTCTTGTACCTTTAGTGCCAGAGCATCTGCTGCTTTTTTATCGTCAGAAAAATCTATCATATTATTTATCTAGCCCTTTCCAACCGGCTAACTCTTGACACAGAACGTATTTGTTGTCTATCCAAATATAAACTCCTTTTTTATAGTCTGCAACCCAGTTTTCGATAGCGTCGGCTTGTTTTTGTTCCGTTGCTAAGGTCTGTACTTTTTGATAATCATCTTTTAGATTAGCTTGATGCGCCGGCACTATTTTACGCAAGTAATAAAACTTATATCCTACCGTACCGTCGACATCCAAAAATTGTTCAGGAGCGGAAAAGTCTCCTTCTTTCATTTGCTCCATTTTAGATTTTGTTTGCGGATCTAAAGCATCTGCCGGTACTTGCTGAGAACCTGTGCTTGGATCTGCATAGAAACCGCAATTATCTTTTGTCGCTGCATTGGTGCTAAATTCAGATGAGACTTGGCACATAGTCAATTTATTGTTTTTGACATCCTTGATTAAGGAAGTCATTGTTTCCTTAAGAGAGACCAAATCACTATTTACAATAAGTGGCTTTATAAGAATATGTCTAGCATTCACCTTTTCACCTTTCCGATCTATCAGTTGTAATATGTGATACCCATATTCTGTTTCTACAATATCCGAAACTTTACCAGGCTCTAGCTTATATGCGGCTCGCTCAAAAGCCCCTACCATTTGACCACGGGCAAAATAACCCAGTTCGCCTCCGTTGACAGCCGAACCCTTATCGTCACTATTTGACTTGGCCGCATATTCAAAAGAGTAAGTTCCTTTTTCTATATCAGCTTTTATTTTGGTAATTTGCTCCAAGGCATATTCTTTGGCATAAAGACTTGGTTTAGGTTTCATGGTAACCAAGGCCAGCTCTACTTCTGTTCCAAAATCAGGTAAACTATCCTCCGGAATATTGGCAAAAAAGTTGCGTACGTCTGTTGGTGACACCTTCACTGCAGTGGTAAGTCCTTGCTGTATTTGCTGAGATACAATTTGATCTTCAATTTTAGGACGCATCTGCGCTTTGTATTCGGCTATGGTTTTTCCAAGATATTGTTCGAGCTTTTTTTCACCCCCAATTTGACTTGCGTAATACTGAATTCTGCGTTCCACCTCATCGTTTACTCTATCTTCAGAAGCATAAACACTGTCTACTGCCGCCTTATGCAGATATAGTTTTTGTATGATCAACTGATTTAGAATTTCACATTTAAGATCGCCTTCGTATACGTCCATATCCTTTTTGGCTTGCGCATACTCTGCTTCTAAGTCAGAACTCATAACGATATTTTCTCCTACTACTGCCACTATCTCATCTAACACTCTTATATTTTGTGCTGATACGGTAAGGCTTGCCACGAATACTATGGCTACTATTATTTGTCTCAAAATCTTTTAATCTCTTTGTTGTTATACGCTTCGTCTATCAATTTAGTTTCAATTTCTTTTACCATTTCTTGCTGACGTTTCATGATTAATAACTCCTTAATATTATTTTTTTCTAATGAAAAAGGAGACATATCGCTTCTTATCTTAAAATCAATTATCTTAATGAAATAGGTATATCCGTTATCGTTAAACCGTATATACTTATTGTTATTTAGGTAATTTTCTTGGTTATAAGTTGTAATAGGAATTTCCTTTAGAATGTCATCAAAATACACCCAATTGGTTTTATCTTCATAATAATTTCCACGTTTTTCACTTATTGCCTTTAGCTGCGCATAAGCTTCCTTATCGTCTTTTTTAAATTTAACCCAAAGCTTACTAACGCCATTGGTCTGTTCTGGGATTTTGAAGAAGTTGATCCTTAATATGTTCTGAGCCAACTCAAAATCTTCTTCATTCTCATCGTAATATTCTTCAAGTTCTGACTCCTCAAAGCTAGTGTCTACCAATTGCATTGCGAGTTTATTGAGCACTTCAAAGGTTAGCAAGTCTGCTTTGTAGTTTTCTAGTTGCTTCTCCTTATTCTTTTCTACTTCGCTTAATACTTCTTCCGCTTGGTGCAAAAGCACCTGTTTACTCAGCCACTGGTTGATATATTCTTGCGTTATAAAAACACTATCCTCTTGACTAACAGATTCACCGATTAAATCTTTAAGATCATCCGCATATAGTTTATTGCCATAAGCCTCCGCTAGAACATTGGTTTCTGGTGCACTACAACCTATTAGGGCTAACAGTGCGGTTACAAATGCTATATGGAATGAACTAGCCACTAATTATATAATCTTTTAACGTTTTGTTCGTAGACTTTTACAGGATATTTAGATTTTAAATTCTCTATCCAATCTCGCTCCAATTTAGTTTGATAATCTGAGGTAGCTTGTCCCATATTCTCAGAAATAGGTTTAGTGCTAGGCGCTATTATTTCTTTTATTTGAACAAATTTATTTCTATCATTCTCACTTTCTAAAGCGTAAATACCCGGAGTCCATGCTATTTTATCCAACAAAGAATTGGTTCCTTTTTCGTATTTCTTTTCTTCTACTTTAACAGCAAGTGGATCTTTGGCATTACACTTAGTCAATATTTCACTTGATGATTTTCCTTTTTTAGCCAACTTCATAGCAGTAGCCGCAGTTTTAGCATCTTTACAGCTGAATATGATAGCGTTAGCACGCTCTTTCCACATGTATTTATCACTATTAGCTGCATAATAAGCTGCCAAACCAGCACTGTCTTGTACTGCCTTGCTCCACACTTCCTTATCGGTTAATTCAAACAACAATATCCCATCTTTATACTCTTGCATTATGTATTTAAAATCATCGTATTTCCCTTCCAAGACACTTAACTCATAATCTAGGTTACTTCGTCTAACAAAGTCTGTATACAAATCTGCAACTGCATTATCTAAAGCCTTACTGCTTCGGGATTGGTTAACGACTACAAAGTCGTAAAAATCTGAATCAGTATACTTTTTCTCATTAATCGTAAACAGCACCATTCCTTTACCCGGCAGTTTCTCGTATTTCCCTTTTAATAACTCTTCAGTAAAGTTTCCTTTCACCGCGCTTAAACCTGCGAATTCTTTGAATTTATTTTCCACCTTTACACGACTTACTACTACATCTTTATTCAATTCGCTGCGGCTATCTCGCTCCACTTTGCGTCGTATAGCATCCTTCACTTCCTCATAGGTCGCGATTTCTTTTAGATCTACTCGCTTTACGATGTGCCAACCAAATTTAGTTTGAACAGGAGCAGAATAATCTCCATTATTTTTTAGGGTATATGCAATATCTTTAAACTCGGTAGGTATGTTGGTTGTTGTTCTGTTGAACCAACTTAACTCTCCACCGTTTGCATTGGTATTAAAATCCTCTGAAAATTCTTCCACTAATTTATTCCAATCTCCACCTGCTTGCAATTTAGCATATACACCCTCAGCTCGCTGTCTGGCACTGTCTATTTGACCTTCGTTGTAATACTTAATCATCAGGTGAGCCACTTTTACATCGCCAAATGATTTACGGCGATCTTGAAGATACACTAAATGATACCCAAATTGGGTTCTGATTGGCATACTAACTTCACCCACTTTCATAGTATAAGCTGCATTTTCAAAAGGATAGATCATTTGAAAAGCTGTAAAGTAGCCCAAATTACCCTCATTGGTTTTTGCTGACGGATCTTCAGAAAATTCTTTAGCAACCGAAGCGAAACTCTCGCCTCTACTTACTACTCTGCTTCTCATGCTCAATGCTTTTTCGTAAGCAAGCATGGTGTCTGCTGGCTTTGCATCTAAAGCACAATTTATCAATAAATGGCTCGCATTTACCTCTTCATTACTTCTTGCGTAGGCCTCTTTAATCAGCATTTCCGTAACATTCTTATCGGTAAGGTATGGCTGCGCTAATTGCGTGCGGTAACCTGCCAATTCATTTATAAAACTGGGAACTGTATCCATTTGTAAACGATAGGCCTCTTCTACTTTGAGCTTAAACTTAACGTATAAGTCCAGGTACTCTTCAATCTCCAGTTGTGAAGGCGCTGCTTTATCTCGTTTATTCTTGTTAAAAACACGCATAAACTCATCGTTGTAAACCATTTTATCTCCAAAACTAAAAACAGGAAATTGATCACTAACTTTGGTTGCGTTTACCGCTTCTAACTTAACTTGTGCACTGACTGGAGCTGCCGTAATGGTAAAAATAATTAATGCTAAAAAATAAATTGATTTTCTCATTGTTACTTGATTCTGATTACAAAATAGGTTGCGAATTTAGTAAATTATACCCTTTAGCTTGTGCCTCACGGTAAATATTCATACGTAATTTGGCAACGCTCTACAAACTTGCATATTTTTGACTTAAAATAGCCGCAAATTGACACATTTCATCGCTACTTATGCAAACGATTTTACAGCAATACCCTTAGTAGAAGCAACGGTAAAAAAGTGGGTCAACAACTCACTTTCATTTACGCTGTATTCTTCTGGAAGTACTGGAAATCCCAAGGAAATAAAACTAGATAGGTCCTTGTTGCAATGGAGTGCTATGGGCACCAAAAGTGCACTAAACTTGGGCGATGATATCTCTATTTTATGCTGTTTACCTATTGAAAAAACGGGCGGATTTATGCAGCTCATTAGAGCCTTGGTCTGGGATTGTCCTATTCATTTTGTAAAACCTACCAACGACCCTAGTACCCATTTAAACAGCTCCCATTACTCGCTCACATCTCTCACTCCCACCCAGCTCGAAAATATACTTACCCAAGACTTCACACCTTCATCATCTATAACTATTCTGGTGGGTGGAGCCCCCATTTCACCAGGCTTAGAAGAAAAACTTAGCACCACAGGATTGCGTTTTATCGAGACTTATGGTATGACCGAAACCGCCAGTCATATTGCCTTGCGAGAAGTGGGAAAGGATTCTTTATTTAAAGCGCAAGACGGGGTTGTACTTTCGGTTATTGAAGATTGCTTATCCGTATCCATTCCGGAATTAGGACTAAACGTACTCACCCATGATATAGTAGAATTTACTAATCATCGGTTTAAATTATTGGGGCGCTCTGATGACGTTATCAATAGTGGAGGTGTCAAAATCCATCCCGTGCTCATAGAACCGTTAATCGCTGTTTCCTTAGCTTCTGCAGGTATTAATCGTGCTTTCTACCTTAGTAAAAAACCCAATACCGTATTTGGCGAAATTACTGTATTGGTAATAGAAGGGGAAGCTATACAAGACAGTTCGTATCTTCTAGAATTACTAAAACGTGATATCCCAGCATATATGCACCCCAAAGAGTTAGTATTTGTAGACCAGATTCAATTTACGGAAACAGGTAAGGTAATCCGAAAAAGCATCTCCTAAAGCGCCATCAAGTTAGTCATCGCACATCATCCTGAGGAAAAGTCAACGAAGAGTTTGATTTTGTATAGGTTTTATTGCTCATTATGAAGTTTTAATGCATAAAGCGGGATTGACCTATTTTTCTAACTTTGCAACGTGGGAAAAGTGGGTAAACTTCAGAAATTTGCGGAGGTAACATCGTTTGATAATTGTTTTGAATATAGCAAAGCAATGAAAGGAAAATGGAAGACAGATTACTTTAAAAATGACAATCCTATCACTGTGGAATTAGCGTGTGGGAAAGGGGAATATACCGTGGGTTTAGCCGAACGTTTTCCGGATAGAAATTTTATTGGGATAGATGTTAAAGGAAATAGGATTTGGAAAGGTGCTCAGTACGCTATAGAAAAAGGACTGACCAATGTTGCTTTTCACAGACTAATGATAGGCAACATAGAAGAGTATTTTGACAAAGGCGAAATAGATGAGTTTTGGATCACATTTCCCGACCCGCAACACGTTCGAAAGCGTAAAAGACTGACCAACGCTATGTTCTTAGACCGATACCGCGCAATAAGCAAGGATGGCGCAATTATGAATTTAAAAAGTGACTCAACGCGTTTTTATGGATACACAAAAGAAACCATAGAAGAACAAAACTTGACGATACTCAAAGACTCAGATGACATCTATGCGTGGGAAGAAATTCCTGAATACTTGGCCAACATCCAAACTTTTTATGAGCAAATGTGGCTAGCTGAAGGCAAGAAAATAAAGTATTTGCAATACGTATTATAAGTTTCGCTCAATGTAATCAATTAAGGAATGTATAACCTTAATATGAATTTCTTGAGCTCTATCTGCATATTCTGTTTTTGGGGCACGTATCTCTACATCGCATAATCCAGCCATTTTACCGCCGTCTTTGCCAGTAAGACCGATTACCTTCATACCCTTTTCTTTGGCAGCAGTTATGGCATTGATTACGTTTTGACTGTTACCGCTTGTGCTAATGCCCAGTAAAACATCACCTTTGCGACCTACGCCTTCTACATAGCGAGAGAAAACAAAGTCGTAGCCATAGTCATTCCCAACGCAAGCCATATGACTCACATCAGAAATAGCAATTGCTCCGAGTGCAGGTCTATTATTGCGGTACCTGCCAGTTAATTCTTCTGCAAAATGCATCGCATCGCACAAGCTTCCGCCATTTCCGCAACTAAGCACCTTGCCTTCATTTCTAAAACTCTCTACCAGCAGTTTTCCTGCGGCTTCAATGTTTTCAAAGTTTTTATCATCAGCTAAAAATGCGGTCAGTACTTCTTGTGCTTCTGTAAAATGTTGTTTTATACTCATATTAGTTAGCCGCTAGTTTAGCTTCCATTCTCAACTTATATTCTGCTACTCCAGCCTTTAAAAAAGACACATACTCTTCTGTATTCTTGTCATAAGTACGGGTAGGCTGCAATAAATTTCCTTCATTGTCTAATAAGGCATATTGCGGCTGTGCATTGGCATTAAAGAAACATTCTTGTATCCAACTATTTTTCTTGGCTAAGTTGGTCACCATTCCACCTCCAGATTTAGGGTAGAAATGTTCGCTTTTGGGCAACTCAATCGTTTTATCATCTACATAAAGTGATATCACAATAAACTCTTCCTCCATAAGAGTTAGAACACGTTTATCAGACCAAACTACAGCTTCCATTTCTCTACAGTTTACACATCCATGACCTGTAAAATCTAGAAATACAGGACGACCCGTGCGTCTTGCAACTTCCATACCTTGCTCGTAATCATAATATCCTCTTAAGCCGTGAGGCATGTGTAGTTTATCATTATACCTTGGTTTTACACCGGCAAAGTATTCGGAAGAATGATCCTTGTTGCCGCTAGCTGATAAGTTGAAATCAAGTGTGCTCATAGGTGGCATATAGCCAGCCAACGCTTTTAATGGAGCTCCAAATAGTCCAGGAACTAAATAAGAAACAAACGCAAAAGTTACAATAGCCAGCATAAGTCTGGGTACTCCCAAATAGGGCATATCGCTATCGTGGCTGAGTTTTAATTTACCCAAAAGATATAACCCCATGAGCAAGAAGATTACAATCCAAAGGCCTATGTATATTTCTCTATCTAAAATACCCCAATGATAGGTTTGATCTGCTACGCTTAAGAATTTTAG
>JAFMCI010000053.1 GCA_017857855.1 Bacteroidia bacterium
GACAAAGGCCTTAAAGGAGCTCATCTTCAAATAGATGACTGGTTAAAAGCAGATTTAGAAAAATTTAAAACCTTATTTTAAGAATTCGTAGATGAAAAACTACATAAAACACCATCCTTGGCATATTATCGAGGAAGGATTTGACACGCAAGTAAATCGCGTATCCGAAAGTATTTTTAGCATCGGAAATGGTAAGTTTGGACAAAGAGCCAACTTTGAAGAAAAATACAGTGGTGACACCCTTGAAGGAAACTACGTAGCCGGTGTGTACTACCCAGATAAAACACGTGTAGGTTGGTGGAAAAATGGTTACCCTGAATACTTTGCCAAGGTTCTTAATGCGCCTAATTGGATAGGCCTTAATATCACCGTAGATGATGAAGAACTAGATCTTGCCTTGTGTGAGGTTTCTACGTTTAATAGAACACTTGACATGCAAAAAGGCTTGTTACACCGTTCATTTACGGCAAAAATGCAAAATGGAATTACCATTACAGCTGATATCACGCGTTTTTGTAGCTTGTCTAAAAGTAACTTAGGTGCTATCTCGTATTCCTTTTCACTAGATAAAGATGCAACGGTAAGCATAGAATCCAGTATTGACGGTACTATCGTGAATGCAGACTCTAACTACGACGAAAAATTTTGGATTGGGGTAAACACGATGGCGACCAAAGAAACTGCTCTTTTGATTGCTAAAACCAAGAAAACCGATTTTTATGTAGGCGTAACTACAGATACACAAATCGTTACAAATGGCGAGCAACTGCATGCCGAAAATGCAGAGACAAGCAAAAAATACGCTTCTTCTACCACTGCATTTAAACTGAAAAAAGACACTGTTGTTGGCATCGAGAAAAAAGCCATCATTATTTCGTCTTTGGACTACGAAAAAGAGAATATTCAAACGGTTCTCGAAACAGAGATGGCAAGCGTTAAGCATGCCTCTTTTGAAACGCTGAAAGCGAATCATGAGTTTACTTGGGCTGCCAAATGGGAAGAAAGTGACATCGTTATCCATGGTGATATCTCTGCACAACAAGCCATTCGTTTTAACATTTTCCAATTAAACTGTACCTATACGGGTGAAGACGAACGCTTAAATATAGGACCTAAGGGATTTACGGGCGAAAAATATGGAGGAAGTACATACTGGGACACCGAGGCGTATTGCTTACCTTTTTATCAGGCCACTGCAGATCCAGAAGTAGCGCGAAATCTGCTTATTTACCGATATAAACACCTGGATAGAGCTATTGAGAATGCCGGAAAACTTGGTTTTACCGATGGAGCGGCTCTTTATCCCATGGTAACCATGAACGGTGAAGAATGCCATAACGAATGGGAAATAACCTTTGAAGAAATACATAGAAACGGTGCTATTGCTTACGCGATTTATGATTACATTAACTATACCGCTGATAAAAAATACCTAGCCGAGTATGGCTTAGAAGTGCTTATGGGTATATCTCGCTTTTGGGCGCAACGCGTTAACTGGAGTGAGAACCAACAGAAATACGTCATGCTAGGTGTAACTGGCCCCAATGAATTTGAGAACAATGTAAATAATAATTGGTACACCAATAAATTAGCTGCTTGGTGCATGGATTATTGCCGCGAATCTATCGCTTGGGTTGAGCAAAATTATCCAGCTGAGTACGCTAGAATACTTGCAAAAACAAAGTATAATGAAAAGGAAGCCATAAAATGGGCTGAGATTTCCGCGAATATGTACTATCCCTATTCTGAAAAACACCAAGTCTTTTTGCAACAAGATGGCTTTTTAGACAAGGAGTTAATACCTGTAAAAGACCTTCCTGAATCACAACGCCCTATTGTTGAGCATTGGAGCTGGGACAGAATATTGCGTAGCTGCTACATAAAACAAGCAGATACCTTACAAGGGTTTTATTTCTTTGAAGATGAGTATACAGACGAAGAACATAAGCGTCATTATGACTTTTATGAACCACTCACCGTACACGAATCTTCCTTAAGCCCTTGTGTGCACAGTATTTTGGCAGCTAAACTAGGCGATGAAAAACGTGCGTATGAATTTTACCTTAGAACTGCCCGTCTAGACCTCGACGATTACAATAATGATACGCGTGACGGACTTCATATTACCAGTATGGCAGGAACATGGTTGAGCATTGTGAAAGGATTTGCAGGTATGCGGGTTAAAAACGGTGAACTTACATTCAAACCGTTCTTACCAGAAAATTGGGATGGCTTTTCTTTTAAAATTCGATTTAATGGAGATGTAAAAAACGTGTCTGTCACAAAACAAGGCATAGAAATACAAGGTTAACGCCTTGTTATATTTTTTTCCTATAATTGCCTTAGCGTAAAAATGACACTATGTATAAAATAACCAAGTCACTCGGTTTTGCCTTAACTATTTTTATTCTGGTATCAGGGTGCTCAAAAAATACGTCGACTTCTGAGGATTCTAAGCTCTTTGGTTTGGCCTCTCCTATTCAGTTGGTAGGTGATACTACCGTCGTGGTTATTGCTGATTATTTTGAGAGTCCACTGCATATTGACTCTGTCGTTTCGGATGATGCTATAACGATATCGTTGGATACTAACAACCTTTACTTAGTAAGCAAAAATACAAAGCCGCTGAGTAATCTAACCGTTTACGCTGAGGGTATTCCTTATGCTATCCTGGTGAAAGGAAAGAAAACCAAACCCGCAGAATTAAACATAGACTTCAAAGAGGATTATTCGTCGGTAAGTGTAAAAGGCGAGTTCAACAACTGGGATCCTTCCCAAACTGAGCTCATTAAGTCCACGCATAATCATTGGATAGCCCAGTTTAATGTTAAGCCTGGAAAGTATCAATACAAGCTTATAGCCGATGGCAAAGAAATAGACGACCCAAGTAATCCCGTAAAAGTAGGTAACGGCATGGGTGGGTTTAATAATGTGCTTGAGGTTTCGGGGCCTCCTAAAGAGCTAACACCATCCATTGTAACCGAATCCTTTTCAACCGATGAAATTGTAATTTCTTCGGTAAATACCGATGCTATTTATGCTTATTGGAACAACTTCAGAATAGAAACCAAAAAAGAAGGTAATAATTTTAAACTCGTAATTCCTGTCTTTGCTAGGAATATAAATCGCTCTCATATTCGAATTTTTGGATACAACCAAGACGCTGTAAGTAATGACTTACTGATACCACTAGAAAAAGGAAACGTAATTACCGATGCTAAAAAGTTAAATAACAGTGACTGGCATAGCAGCATTATGTATTTTATGATGGTGGATAGATTTGTAGATGGCGATAAATCAAATAATCATCCGGTAAATGATCCTGCAATATTACCTAAAGCCCAATATTACGGTGGTGATATTCAGGGAATTACCCAGAAAATAAAAAGTGGTTATTTCAAAGACCTTCATATCAATACCATTTGGGTCTCTCCTATTACCCAAAACCCAGTAGACGCTTGGGGACAGTTTCATGATCCAGAAACCAAGTTTAGCGGATATCATGGCTACTGGCCTGTTACCTCTACCACTGTAGATTTTAGACTTGGTTCTGAAGCTGATGTAAAAGAAATGCTTAGCGTAGCGCATCAAAACGGCCTCAGTGTTTTGCTCGATTACGTTGCCAATCACGTACATGAACAGCATTCTGTGTACCAGCAACACAAAGATTGGGTGACGCCACTCTATCTTCCCGATGGCACTATGAATACAGAACGCTGGGACGATCACCGACTTACCACTTGGTTTGATACTTTTCTTCCTACGCTTAATTTAGAAAATCCGAAAGTAGCTGAATTTATGATTGACTCAGCGCTATTTTGGGTTACCAAGTATGATTTTGACGGATTTAGACACGATGCTACGAAACATATTCCTGAGAATTTTTGGCGTAATCTTTCCAAAAAAGTAAAATTAGTAAGTAAGGAAAAAGGGAAATACATTTACCAAATAGGCGAAACCTATGGCACCCACGATCTAATTAACAGTTACATTAGTTCTGGAATGCTAGATGCACAGTTTGACTTTAATATGTACGACAAAGCACTTCCTGTATTTGCTAAAGAACAGGCAAGTATGATGCAGTTGGCAGAAGCTTTGGAAGCAAGCTTATCTACTTATGGTTATCATCACTTGATGGGCAATATTACAGGTAATCAAGATAAACCACGATTTATGGGCTACGCCGATGGAAGCTTGCCTTTTGATTTACCAGGTCAAGAGTACAAACGCATTGGCTGGAAGCAAGACATTACCGTACAAGACAACATAGCGTATAAAAAAATGGCTATGTTCAATGCGTTTAACATGACTATTCCGGGTATTCCCATTATTTATTATGGTGACGAAATAGGCATGACGGGTGCAGGTGACCCTGATAATAGAAGAATGATGCGCTTTGAAAATCTAAGTAAAGAAGAAATCGCACTTCATAAGGAAATTGCCAAACTTACCCAGTTACGTACGGATAATATGGCGCTACTTTATGGGGATTTTACCATCCTAGAAAACACTGAGAACCGATTAACCTATAAACGTAAGTACTTTAGCAATGAAGTTACGGTAACATTAATTAAATCGGACTGGACCTATATAATTAACTAATTATCAGCTTTTTTCAAACATATCGCTATCAGCTATCTGTATTTTTAATCGCAGCGTGCGCTATCTTCTTAGGTTTAGAAATTCTAAGGGATGTGCAACGCGAAGGCGATTTTGGTGGCTATGTGGAAGCTGGTAAACTAGCGTGGAACCAGGTGTATATTTATTCAGCGCATCGCAATACTTGGCCTCCATTTATGAGTATTATTACCATTCCGCTGTATTGGCTAGATGCTATAAGCTTTTTTGGATTGCGATTTATTTGGTTAGTAGGTATCGTAATAGCCTATTGGCACATATTTAAATGGACTCTTTTTACGTTTTTTCAACAAAAACTGGTTCTTAAACTAAAGACAACGGAAACAAATCAAATAGCCTTAACAGACGCAGCATTCTTGGCACCTTTTTTACTTACTTTTCGCATTTTTATAGAAGAAGTAAGTAACTTACAAGTTAACGTTTATCTTCTTTGGCTCTGCTTATTAGCGTTTGATCTGGCGCAAAAAAACCGTACTTTCCTGTCTGGCATAGTGCTGGCTAGTTTGATGGCAACCAAGGTCTATCCTATAATCATCTTGCCTTTTTTAGTATTCAAAAAGAAATTTAGGTGGCTTTTATTTACCTTAGTAGGACTTGCAATTACCCACCTTTCGGTACTCGCTTTCTTTGGATTAGATAAGACTTCTTTGTACGTTGAGTGGTATGTAAAACAAGTAGCTTTAGGCTTTGATTGCAATCATTTTAACCAATCCTTATGGAGTTGGGTTTGTGGGTTATTTTCACATACCTCTAGATTTAACGAATTCTTTTTTAACCTAACCTCATTAGATGTTAGTCAGACGAAACTAATTAGTCTGTCCATTATAGGACTTGCAGCTATTTATGTGGCGTATCATTTTATACAAAACAAGAAAGCAGAACACCAGCTGGCGTATCAATATATTATATCGCTTTCCTTCATTCCTGTTTTCTCTCCTTTGGCTTGGAAATGCTACTTTGTATTTCTGGTGCCAGTGGTAATTGCTCTTTTTTATCAGTTACGAAATTCCAACAAGAAGTTTTTTCTAGTTATTCCCTTATTACTCATAACCTTTAGCTCAGAGTTATTCATCGGAAATACTTTGTCCGACTATACCGAATCATTGGGTTTCATTACCTTAAGTTCTTTTTTCATTTCATTATTTGCAACCACCGAAATTTTCAGAAAACATACACCATGAAAAAAATCATTTTTAGCGTATTAACCATTAGCTTATTTGCCTGTAATTCTGCCAAAGAGGCAACTATCGAAGTAGCTTCACCCTCAGAATGGGTACAAAATGCGACCATTTATGAAGTAAACGTTAGACAATACACCCCTGAAGGCACCTTTGCGGCGTTTGAAGCAAAGTTACCGCAAATCAAAGATCTTGGAGTGGACATACTTTGGTTTATGCCCATACAACCCATAGGCAAGCTAAACAGAAAAGCAGTAGGTGATACCTTTGTTCAGGACTTAGCTAATCCTGATTACGATAAATACTGGGGTAGTCCGTACTCTATTTCCGATTACATGGCGGTAAATCCTAAGTACGGAACGGTAGAAGACTTTAAACGAATCATTGCCAAATGTCATGACATGGGTATCAAAGTAATGTTGGACTGGGTTGGAAACCATACGGCTTGGGATAATGCTTGGGTAACCGCACATCCTGATTGGTATACGCATGATAGCACAGGCAAAATAACAGACCCAATAGGAGAAGATGGAAAAAGCTACGGCTGGACGGATGTGGCAGACCTAAATTATGAAAACAAAGAAATGCGTGCAGAAATGATCAAAAGCATGCAGTTTTGGGTGACAGAATGCGATTTAGACGGTTTTAGATGCGATGTGGCTAACGAAGTGCCTACAGACTTTTGGAACGAAGCCAGAGCGGCAATAGAAACTATTAAGCCTATGTTTATGCTTGCGGAAAGCGAAACGCACAAACCAGACCAATTTGACAAGGCCTTTGATGCTTATTACGGTTGGGAAATGCATCACGTGTTTAACAAACTAGCCAAAGGTGAAGTTACCGCAAGTGAAATTATCCGTGTGGTTAAAAATAAAGACAGCATCAATGGAACTAGAGCCTTTCCTATGAATTTCATCACCAATCACGATGAAAACAGCTGGAACGGAACCATTGATGAACGACTAGGGGAATCGTGGAGAGCAATGGCCGTTTTAAGCTACGCATTAAGAGGTTTACCTCTTATTTACGGTGGTCAAGAAGTAGGATTAAATCACCGATTAAGTTTCTTTGGTAAAGATGAGATTGACTGGAAAGGAAAAGATGCTAAAGATTACTTTGGATTCTACCAGAGTTTAAACAGAATCAAATCAGATAAAGCCATGGCTACTAATAGTGCGATGTTTTTTCCTCCAGCACTACAAGTTGAAAACACTATTACCGTAGATCGTGGCGAAAATGCTGAATACAGAATTGTGGTAAATGTTGTTTCTACCCCTAATGCCTCATACCCGAAATCTGCTTTGGAAGGCTACGGCGTAGACCTTTCTGATAAGTATGATGCTGCAACAGGAGTATTAGATGCATGGGGTTATATCGTATTGAAAAAGAAGTAACTCAAACTAATAACCTGCTTCTTCTTTATGGCTAGTACCAAAACAGGAATAAGCCAAGTAAGAAGAGGGCATTAATCGCCAGTACAATCAGGAGGATTTTTTGATGAGATAAATTCATGACCAGTTTATGTAGGTCAAAAGTAATTTCGTTTTGAAATGTCTTTCTATTAGATAAGTAATACTATTGTAATATTGAACAAGGAACAAGTTTATCAAATTTTACTGAAACAAGCCAAATCGCTTGTAGATAAACAGGTAGATGATGTAGCTAATATGGCTAATGTCAGCCGATTGATCATGGAACATTTTCCACACCACTGGATTGGATTTTACCGCGTGGTGAACAACGAACTGATATTAGGCCCTTTTAACGGACCTATTGCCTGCACACGCATACAATTGGGGAAAGGTGTATGCGGCACGGCTTGGCAACTACAACAAACACAAATTGTAGCAGATGTGCATCAGTTTCCTGGACATATTGCTTGCAGTGCGCTTAGTAATGCTGAAATTGTGGTTCCATGTGTTCGTAATAATGAAGTGTATGCGGTGTTAGATATAGATAGTACCGAATTTGGTGCATTTGACAACGTAGATGCCACCTATTTGGAAGAACTGGTGAGTTACCTATGAGTTTTACGCAACACTACGCCAATTGGTTTCGGAGGTTACTCCCTTCGCCCTTTAGTATTGCAGTGTTGCTCACACTTTTCACGCTCTTTCTTACCCTAGTATACAGTCCTAAACCAACCACCGAATTACTGTTAGATTGGCAAGAAGGCTTATGGAATAGTAATTTACTCGCATTCGCGTTTCAGATGATGCTCATGCTAGTTTTAGGACATACCTTAGCCTTGAGCAGCTTTTTTGACGCGTTAGTTTCATCCCTGATTAAACCCATTAATACCACGGCAAAAGCCGCTGCTATTGTTACGTTTAGCACCATATTGGTTGCTTTTATCAACTGGGGATTGGCATTGGTTTTTGGAGCCATTATCGCTCGAAAAATAGGTGAACGTTTTACCAAAGAACAGTTACCTTTAAACTATCCGCTCATAGGAGCCTCTGGCTATGTAGGTTTAATGGTTTGGCATGGCGGGTTATCTGGTTCTGCATTGGCAAAGGCAGCAGAAAAAGGACATCTGCAAGAAATAGCCCATAACACCTCACTGCCCAATGCTGTAACTTATGCCGAAACGGTCTTTTCCTCGCTCAACATTACAGCCTTCCTACTGCTCCTGGTTCTTATTCCTACAGCGTTTTATCTATTAGGTAAACGTTTAAATTCAGCTATACCGAATATTGAAGCGGTTAAACTAAAACACGAAAAACCCAGTCATCTGCAAGGTGCTGAATACATAGATCACCTCGGTTTCATCAGCAAATCTATAGGCGTCGGGTTGGTTGCACTGGCCATTTACATTGCCGTTATTTATGAGGGACCGAACTTAGGATTTATATCACCCAACTATATCAATTTTGGTATGCTTGCCTTATGTCTTCTTCTTCATCAAAACATTCAAACTTTTCTGGGTGCTGTGGATGATGCTATTAAAGGTTCGTCGGGAATACTAATTCAATTCCCGCTGTACTTTGGAATACTGGCCTTAATGCAAAGCGGCGGATTAATTAACCTTATTTCGGATTGGTTTATAACGATTTCAAATGCACAAACGCTCCCGCTTTACACATTCCTAAGTGCAGGATTAGTAAATCTATTTGTGCCCAGCGGAGGCGGGCAATGGGCTATACAAGGCCCGATCTTGTTAGATGCAGCTACTAAACTGGGGGTGCCCCTACCCAAAATCATACTTGCCATGGCCTACGGTGACCAACTTACCAATATGATGCAACCTTTTTGGGCGTTGCCGTTGTTAAGCATCACAGGATTAAAAGCCAAAGATATCTTGCCTTATACGCTTATTCTTATGTTGATAGGTATGTTGGTGTTTGTGGGAGTGTTGTTGGTGTTTTAGGGAAGCTTGGCGTAAATCAGTTCTTTTGTCCGACGGAGTGTAGCGAAGGATTGGAAACGAATTAAAGAATCAATAAAAACGAGTATCTCAAGCTGGTTAACGCTAATCCAAAATCATAAATCTAAAGTCCTATATCAACACTCATTTATTACTTTTGCACCTATGGCGTCACCCACATCCAAAACTACCTTAGGCCTAGAAATGGCAACTGACCCTCGTTGGGTAAATATCGCCGAAAAAAGCATAGCATTTATTCTTACCGATCATGCTTGGTGCGAGCAGAAAGCTGCTACCCACGGCATTAGTATGATTAGTAAATTTAGTGATTATACCGACGTGGTAGACATTATTGCTCCTATTGTAGCTGAAGAATGGGGTCATTTTAGAAAAGTGCTCAAAGAGCTCAAAAAACGTGGCCATGAATTGGGACCGCAGCGCAAAGATGAATACGTCAATAAGCTAAACGGATTTATACGGGGAGGAGATCATATTACCAAGCAACTCGTAGAATATTTGCTCGCTTTTGCGATGATAGAAGCCCGCAGTTGCGAACGATTTAGACTGCTCAGTTTGAATGTAGAAGATCCAGAATTACAAAAATTTTATCACGAGTTTATGGTAAGTGAAGCAGGACATTACAAGGCATTTATAAACCTAGCCAAAAAATACGCCGACGAAAACTATGTACTAAACCGTTGGGCAGAGTACGTCGTTTTTGAAGCAGAAATGGTTAAAACCTTAGCTATACGAGGCGATAGAATGCATTAATCCTTTCTCCGAACTACATTCTTCGGTCCGTTAAAAACGGCAATTGCTTCCGAGTAGTTGCTATCACCTCTTGGGTAATGGTTAATGTTAGCACTTCCTCCTTTACCGAATGTACCAGACGCTCACCATCAGGTCCATAAACGCCACTGTGACCAGGATAATGAGATTTTTTATCCTCTGAATGTACCTGTTCTCCTACCCTATTACACCCAATGACATAAGCTTGATTTTCTATTGCTCTGGCACGTAATAAGGCATCCCAATGCCCTATACGTTGACTTGGCCAACTGGCTACGTTTATTAAAATATCATATTCGGAGTCGTTAAACGAAGAGTATGGAAATCGCAAATCATAGCAGATAGTCGGTCTTATCTTAAAACCATTCAACACCATATCTACCTTGGTATTACCCGGCGTAAAATGTACATTTTCATTGGCCATCGAAAAAAGGTGAGCCTTATCGTAATGCCCTATAATCTCTCCTTGACTTACCATTACAAAACGGTTAAATAATTCACCGTTTTCTAGGCATAACAGACTGCCGCAAATAGCAGTAGATTGTCGTTGTGAATAATCGAGCATCCAGCTTATAATCTCCCCATTCATAGGTTGAGCTAGCGTTGTATCATCTGTAAAATAGCCGGTGCTAAACATCTCAGGAAGCACAACCAAATCTGAGGTACAATCGGCGAGTAACGCTTCTATCTTAACGAAATTAGCTTTCGTATTTTTAGCCGTTATGTCCAATTGCACTATAGAAACATTCATTAAGTTCAAAGTTATTTTATTTTTACAGTAATGAAACGACTTCTCATCATTTTACTTCTAGTTCCAATAGCCGGTATAGCACAAAACACGTTGCTTTTTGAAGTAGCTAAAAAAGGAATAGTACAAAAGAGTTATCTCTTTGGCACGCTGCACGTTCAAGACGAACGCGCCTTTGCGTTTAACGACAGTGTAATGTGGGCTATTGACCAAAGCAAAATCGCTGCATTTGAGTTAAACCTAGATCAAACCGAGTTAGCAACCTCGCTCACAAAAGAAAAAATGAAGGGCTTGATTGACACATCGTTTATCACTAAACTATCGGCCTATATCAGTAACGATTTTCTGCCAACACTTATGGAACGTATGACGCCAGAAGAGTTGAGCACTAAAATAATAAATGACTTGCTTCCCAACTATTTCGACCTGTTAAAAAACAAGTTATCTAGCAATCAACGAGCTTCGTTTGTAGACCTGTATCTACAAGAATACGCAAGAAGTAAGGAAAAAGAAATCGTGGGCATAGAAACCTACACCGAGCAAATAATGGCATTACTTGGCGATATTAACGCCTATTCTTTCGAAGACAAACAGCTGAGCACTAAGATCGTAGACTATCTTCAAAACAGTGAGCTAAATCTGAACATAGCTGAATGGATGAGTGGTACCGAAGAAATGATATTGGCTTACGGCAATGCTGACTTATCACAGTTGTGCCAAACTGTTGCCGCTTCAGACGACGGAAAAGCGCTGGGTTCTGCATTTTACAAACGTATTTTTACAGACAGAAACGACCTCATGTATGAGCGCATGAAGGAAGAATTTAAGAAAGGTGGCTTATTTATGGCCGTAGGTGCCGGGCACCTTTGCAGCGACAATGGACTGATCAGTCAACTTAAACGAGAAGGATATAGCTTGAGGCCAATCAATGTAACCACAGCATATAACAGATCTTACCAATGGAAAAGCACCAAGCAGAAAGAGTACAAAGTGGACTTGCCTGAAGGGATTACACTTGCTCAAAACTCGGGGATATATGCTAAGCTCGGAGGCGCAGGTGAGGAAGGAATACATCTATTTACACAAAAAGGAATCGCTAGTTTTAACATAGAATTTATGTATGCAACTGAGTTAGATGAAGAGTATACATACGAAGGGGCAATAGCAGCAGAAGAAGTATATGATGACTATACATACGACACTTTAAACACTAGGGAAATGGCAGCAGAATCGGTAATTATAGATGCATATAGTGGCTATGACATAGAGCCTAACATCGATTCAGTTGTAGCAGAGATAGAGTATACTGAAGTTATAGATTACGATCAAGATGATTTAATTGCAAGAGAAATAACGGTAACGGAGGGTGTGGAAGAGCTCTCTGAGCAAGCGACAGAAGTGGTATATGATGAAACAGAAGCGGAGTATACACCAACAAAATCGCCTAAAAAAAGAATGCAAGAAATACTCACACCGGCGCAGATATCGTATATGGAAGAAATGGTTGAATCCATTGGAAAACAATACAAAGAAGAAATGGGAGGTCGCATGTCGGGTATGATGAACATGTATCAAGTCACCAAAGACACCATGTATTTTGGTCTGCAAAAAGAGCTATGTATCTATCAATCTGGCATGATGGTAGGTAATACCCTTTCATATGAAGTTCCCCATGGAGAAGGGTTTTATCTTCTTACCATTACGGGTGATCCTGCGTTACTCAAATCGGAAGACTTGCATCGGTTTTTTACAAGCTTCAAAATTTTGTAATCAGCTT
>JAFMCI010000054.1 GCA_017857855.1 Bacteroidia bacterium
TGCTGAAAACAAGTATTGTTTTTAGGGTGGCGTAGAAGGATTTCGTGTCCACACGGACTAGAGCGATGTGCTCGTGGAGACACGAACAACTACATCCAAGTAAAGATTAGCAAAAAGGCGAGTAGAGATACTTGCCTTTTTTTAATAATTTTTGGGACATTTGGTTATCAATATATAGCACAAAAGATAAAGTGCTTTTTGTGTTTGCTACAGGTAACAAAGTAATAGTAGGCACAGATGCAGGCGTGTACTACAAAAGCTGGGAGAGTTTCTTGAACAAATAGAAATATAAATTATCCCCGCAAATCAAAACAAAAACTTTTAATTTACGGGGATAATTGTAAATATTACCGCATATTAAAAATATAATTTTATATTTGCGGGGATGTTGGATGATCCAATCATACGTAATTCGCTAATTACAGTTAAAAAATTGCTCGTGCAGTTTCCTGCTGTGGTACTCGTGGGTGCTCGCCAAATTGGCAAAACTACCTTAGCTAAGGAGCTCATTGGCCAACTGGGTAAAGAAGCCATATACTTGGATTTAGAACTACCATCGGACAGAGCTCAGTTGCAAAATCCAGAACTATTCCTAAAACAACATCAAGATAAATGCGTGATACTAGACGAAGTGCAACGTGAAAAAGCGTTGTTTCCAATTCTTCGTTCGCTTATAGACCAACACCGTGTTCCTGCTCGTTTTATCTTGTTGGGTTCGGCATCACCAGAGCTCATACGCGACAGCTCAGAAACCTTAGCGGGCAGAGTGGCTTACCACCAAATGTATCCGTTTAGTTTGCAGGAATTAGGTGCCGATTTGCACGATAAATTATGGTTTAGAGGAGGTTTTCCTAATTCGTTTCTGGCCAATGACGATGAACAAGCTCTGCTTTGGCGTGGCAGTTTTGTTCGTAGCTATTTGGAGCGGGATTTACCCATGCTTGGGCTTAATGCCAATCCCGTAACTCTTAGAAGGCTTTGGGAAATAATTGCGTACCAAAACGGACAATTGCTCAACATTTCCACTATTGCAAAATCCATTGGTTTGTCAGCACCCACGGTGAGGCATTACCTCGATTTTATGGAAGCAGCATTTCTCATTCACTTGGTAAAACCGTATCACACCAACGGCAAAAAACGCTTGGTAAAGTCGCCTATTGTGTATGTGTTAGATACGGGAATATTGCATTCACTCCTCGATATAAACTCCTACGACAAGCTCCTTGGGCATCCTGTTGTGGGTGCATCGTTCGAAAACTTTGTTCTTAATCAGTTGCTAACTAAAGTAGATGCTAGCCAAATTTATTTTTATAGAACTGCTGACGGAACGGAGATGGATTTTGTAATTACCGAAGGCGGAAAACCTGCAATAAGCATAGAAGTAAAGTTGAGTAGCACACCAAGTACAACCAAGTCGTTTACCACGGCCAAACAAGATTTGGAAACACCCAAAAACTACATTGTAGCACCCGTTCTTCGCGGCTATCCGCTTACCGAAGATGTGCAAGTAGTTAGTGTGGCTGAACTGATGGAGTTGGTGTAATAAAAAATCTACTGTGCTATCTCTATCAACTCTATGGTAAATATCAACGTAGAATAAGCAGGAATATTAGCTCCCATTGCTCGGTCGCCATAAGCCAAATCATACGGAATATAAAGCTCCCATTTGGAACCTACTGGCATCATTTTTAATGCTTCTGTCCAGCCTTTTATTACCTGGTTTACCCCAAAAGTAGCCGGCTCACCGCGGTCGTAACTACTGTCAAATTTTTTACCATTAACTAGTGTGCCACTGTAGTGGGTAGTTACTTGCTGACCGTCAACTGGCATAGGGCCATTTCCTTTGGTAATGATCTTGTATTGTAAACCACTTGGAGTACTTTTTACTCCTGGCTTTGCTGCATTTGCGCGTAAAAAGGCTTCACCTTCAGCAGTTGCTAATTTCGTTTTTTCTGCTTGTGCTTTGCTTACATATTCATTGATTACTTGATTGGCAACTTGTCCTTCCATATTGGCGTGATTGTATACCATCACGTCTTGTATAGCCTCCATAAATAAATTCATGTTTAAGGTGTCTATGGCTCCGTTTACTAGGCTAGAGGCTATATTTAAACCAACGGCATAACTCATGCTGTCAATGGTGTTTTTCATAGATGTGTGAGAATGTTGCGCTTTGGCACTTACAAAAGGTAACACGGTAAGCGTAAGTAAAATCAATTTTTTCATGACTGCGAATATATAAATTAAGGATAAAGTTTTAATGTAACGGATTTATGGGTGAAAGTGGTTCGTGATTTAATCGGTTATTAAAAACGCGGATAAGTGCCGCGGCATTTTCTAGACTGCCAATACATTTGGAAAACCCATTTCCGTTTTTAGGATTTGTGGTGTGGTATGGATAGGGAAATTCGGTGCTTTTTAATTCACCGTCTAACAAGTAAACACCGGTGGTCAATGGGTCACCATATCCAGCATAATGATTGCCAATAATTGCAAAATGGAGCACATTGGATTGCTTGCTGGTGGCATTTATGTATTGCTCGTCGAGTACTTTATAGGCTGAGTATTTATAGTTGGCAGCTAAGAGTGAGTCGAGTTGAGCGTTGCTAAAATCAGTAGCACAGCTTTTATTGATAAAATATAAGGTGTCGTTTTTGAGTTTAGTAAGTGTTGACCTTGCCTGCGCTATATTTACTTTCGTTCTTCCTTTTTTATTAAAATTGACGGTGTAGGCAAAGGTAATATGGTTTGGTATAGCGTCGTAAAACCCATTGGTAACGGTTTTATTTAGAATATGCGAATACCCTATATCAAATGAGCTGTTACTCTTACTTTGCAAGGATACACCGAGATATAATCCATGTGAAAGTCTATTTTTTAGCTGTTTGGTATACGTAACCGTGGCAATGGAATCTTGCTTACCCATAAATCTGTTAGTAGCGTTAAAGATAAACGCAGGAGAATATCCTGCAGTTACGCGTACACCGGTTGCTTTGGGTATAGTGTATTGGTAAGAAAGTACAAGATGTAAGTCTTCTGTTACCGACTTACGGTTATCAAACACATACTGATATCGTTTATACCCGATTTTTCCTTGTATGTAATCTGACTTAAATGGGTAGTTATAAAATAAGTCTGCTCCAACTCCCACAGGTGATTTGTTGTAATCGGTAAATGGCGATAAGGTAATAAACGGGCTAATTCCAAATTGTGCTTCGTTCACAAAGGCAGTGGTGTCTTGGCCCACAAGTCGTGAAAAAACACCTATAAAAAGTAATCCTAGGATTTGTCTCATTGGTTAGACAAAATTATGTGTTTTGCCTGTATATTTGATTTTAATGTACGCATGCAAGTATTTAATCAACCAGCGTTAATTGGGCTTTGCACATGTGCCAATTAATTCTACTTTTGTGTTCGTAATCTAATGTAGTATTAGAGGGGAGGGATTTTATAAAATCAAACACTTAAAATTAAAGTTTTAGAGAAAATGAGAAAATACAATGTAGTAGGCGTAATGAGCGGCACGTCTATGGATGGGTTAGATATCGCTCATGTAACTCTTGAAGAATTAAGCGAGGGTAAATGGAATTATTCCATAAATGCGGCAACAACCATAACCTATGGAGAAAAATGGAGACTTAGACTTTCTAAACTACGTCATCAAAATTCGTTGGTATTTCACAAAACGGATAGATTCTACGGACAGTTTATTGGCGAAGGTATCCAATCGTTTTTAGCCGAAAATGAATTGGAGGCAGATCTTATTGCTTCACACGGGCATACTGTTTTTCATCAACCTGAAAATAATCTTACGGTTCAAATAGGTGACGGAAATAGTATTTATGCATTTACAGGTATTCCTGCGGTGACTAATTTTCGTGCTTTAGATGTTATTTTGGGAGGCGAGGGCGCTCCTTTGGTAGGGGTGGCAGATCAAATGCTATTTGGGGAATATGATATGTGCTTGAACTTAGGCGGCTTTGCTAATATTAGTGCAGATATCAACGGAAGTAGAGTAGCTTATGATGTAGGGCCTTGCAATATTGTACTAAACAGAATCGCGCGTGAATTTGATCAAGAATTTGATAAAGATGGCGAAATAGCAGAACGTGGACTTGTAGATTATGACTTACTGGAAGAGCTAAATAGTGTAGAATACTACAGCTATGAGCCGCCTAAATCTTTGGGTAGAGAATGGATTAGTACCCATTTTTGGGATAGAGTGCGAAGCAGTGAAGCAAGCAAAGAAGACAAAATGAAAACGCTTGTTGATCATATAGCTCAGCAAATAGGTCAAAGTATAGATGACTTAAGCAGCGGCGATTCAAGTGGCAAAAAGGTTTACATTACTGGAGGAGGGGCATTCAATAAAGCATTGATTTCACATATACGCAGTCATACCGATGCAGAAGTAATTGTACCAGATGATATTATGGTAGATTACAAAGAAGCATTGGCATTCGCCTTGCTCGGAATTTTACGCGTGCAGAATAAAGTAAATGTATTTAACGTGGCTACCGGAGCAACAAAAAGTTCAGTATCTGGAAGCCTTTATGGAGATTTCTCTAAACTATTATAATGGAAAATTTATTAAAAAAATTTGAAAATAAGCAGCCTGAAATCGTTTTTGAGTGGAAAGACTCAGAAACAGAAGCAGAAGGATGGGTAGTAATTAACTCCCTTAGAAACGGTGCTGCTGGTGGTGGCACACGTATGCGTAAGGGTTTAGATAAACGCGAAGTGGAGTCGCTTGCTAAGACTATGGAAGTAAAGTTTACTGTGGCAGGTCCGCCTATAGGAGGTGCAAAGTCGGGTATTAATTTTGATCCAGCTGACCCGCGTAAGGAAGGCGTGCTTAAAAGATGGTATGCCGCAGTAGCTCCAATGTTGCGCAACTACTATGGTACTGGTGGAGACCTTAACGTAGACGAAATACATGAAGTAATTCCTATGACTGCAGAACTTGGTGTTTTGCATCCTCAAGAAGGAGTAGTAAATGGGTATTATAAAAACTACAGCAAAGTAGAAAAACTTCAAGCGATTACAAGACTTCAAAGTGGGGTTTTGTTACCTATCATTGATGAGCGATTTACTCCTGATGTAAGTAAAAAATATACGATAGCCGATATGATTACGGGTTGGGGCGTAAGTGAAGGGGTAAGACATTATTACGAACTTTGGGGCGGCACAATGAATCACAAAACAGCTATCATTCAAGGATGGGGAAATGTGAGTGCGGCTGCTGCATTTTATCTAGCAAAACACGGCGTAAAAATCGTGGGGATTATCGACCGTGACGGTGGATTAATCCATAAAACAGGTTATGGTCTGGATGAAATTATAGCGATGTTTAATAACCGCGATGGCAATAAATTAAATTCAAATACGGAAGGTTTCCAAAGTTTTGAAGAGGTAAGTGCACAAATCTGGGATTTAGGTGCTGAAATTTTTGTTCCGGGAGCAGCAAGTAGACTGGTAACCAAAGAACAGGTAACACGCCTTATTGATGGGCAGTGTGAGGTAATAAGCTGCGGTGCAAATGTTCCGTTTGCTGACCTAGAAATCTTTATGGGCGAAATATCAATGTACGCTGATGCAAATATGGCTGTGGTCCCTGACTTTATCGCCAATTGCGGTATGGCCAGAACCTTTGCATTCTTGATGAGTGAAAAAGGTGAAGTAGACGATGTAGCTATCTTAAAAGACGCATCTGAAATTATTGGTAATCAAATGAGAAGGTTACACCAATTCAATCCAAGGATGACAGGTTTAAGTCGCAAAGCGCTAGAAATGAGCTTAACAGATTTAGTAGACACCGGTGATGCTAGCCACAGAGTTGGGCTCGGCGGTATGGCGTAACTCAAAAAGCAACTAATCTTTACTATAAACGAGGGAGTGTGATTCAATTCATACTCCCTCGTTTGGTGTCGGACAACTTTGTAAATACCGATTTGATCTAAAATATCACTTTATTTTCCGATTTCGTTCTGCGTATTAACGCCTAATGGATGCAGTTTAGCTGCTCGTTCCGCATATTCTTCCGCTTGTTTTTGGTCGCCTTTTCGTACTTCGTTTATAGCTAGATTATGAAAAAGCATTGCTAATTTCTTCGGTTTGTTCTCGATTTGTGTGCCTCTAATCCATAGTCTTTCTGCGTCATCCCAATTATTTATTCGAGCTAAGGAGGCACCTCTTACTAAGTAGTCGTTTCCATTTGCATAAATATTGGTGAATATTAATTGAGCGGTTGGCGACACACGAGAAGCGTAATTTGCACCATGTCTATTGCCTATCTTAGTCAGTTCTGTTCGGTAGTTGGCATCAAGAATACCAGAAGTACGACTAGGTTCTCGTGATTCTGCTTCGTAAAAATAATTTTCTTCTTGAACCCACTCGTCTAGTTTTTCTCCTGTTTTACAATCGTACAATCGCCATCCTAGTTTCAGGGTAATGTTTCGTTTGCCTACGTAATAGTCTACTTCTCTGTAGGTATTGTTCCCCAAACTTTCTCTACGTATTTCTAGGTTGTAACTATCCCTTATTTGTTGGTCTAACATTTCAAGTGAGACAACTATATCGCTTCCCGAGGCTAGTTGAGTTAGTTCTGTCATGTCCAGCGCAGAAGGAAATTCGCCATTGGCAACATGTTTAAATTTTTGAATACTGGTTTGTAGAGTTAAGTAGGCTTTACTCCTTATACTGCTTCTAAACCCATTTAATGCTCCATATTGAATGTCATAAACATTGGGGTTTAGGACCTTACTGTCTGTATTGTTATAGGAATATTGAATCTGTACTCTGTCGAGCACGGTAACGGTTTGTGCATCATCAGGCAGTTTAACAGCAGCTTCAGATACTCCAGTTTTCCAAGATATTTGCTGTGTGGATACACAGGCGGAGATGAACACTATAGAAAGTATCAGGTATTTTTTCATGAGCTATGTACCTGCAAAGAAATAGAAATAAGGCCGAATCATTAAGATATGTTTGGCAAAATCCCCACAGGAGAAATGGGTTTCTTGAACGGGTGGACGTAGCGTCTATTTTTATCCGCAGAATATGTGTTCTTTTCCTTTTCTTTGCCTCCTAATAATGAAGAAGAATATTATACTACTCGCAGCAGCGTGTACTTTTTTTAGCCTCAGCACGTTAGCGCAACATTCTCATAAAAAAAGCAAAGGAGTCGTTGCGGAACCTAGTTACGAAAATGCAACGGATCAAAACAAATTTCGTCAATTGGATAACGAGTTGCCTACCCCCAATGTGTATCGCACAGCGAGTGGTGCACCAGGACACCAGTACTGGCAAAATACAGCGGATTATACAATGGATATTCGCTTAGATGACGAAAACCAACGCGTATATGGAACAGAGGAAATCACCTACAACAACGCATCACCTGATGAATTGCAATACGTATGGATACAGCTAGACCAAAACGTGCGAAGCATTACGTCTATGTCCAATCAAATTGAGGAAGGTAATCTCAAAAATGGTGTAAGCATTAATGAATATTTTAATATGTTTCATAATTTTCCTGGAGGGTTTAATATCGATTATGTTAAAGATGCTAAGGGTAACGATTATGAAGTAAAGGTAAATCACACCATGATGCGTGTCAACCTTAAAAAGACTCTTAAAGCAGGAGAATCTGTAAAATTAAATATTAAGTGGTGGTATAATATTAACGACCGAATGGAAATAGGCGGCAGAAGTGGTTATGAGTATTTCAAGGAAGAAAATAATTATTTATATACTATCGCCCAGTTTTTCCCAAGAATGGCGGTTTATAGTGATGTTACAGGATGGCAAAACAAACAATTTTTAGGCAGAGGCGAGTTTACGCTTCCTTTTGGCAATTATGATGTAAAACTCACCGTACCTAGCGATATGATAGTAGGTGGTACAGGAGAAATTCAGAACATGAGCGACGTATTGACCGCTGCCCAAATGGCTAGATTGGAGCAAGCTAAAACAAGCGATAAGCCAGTAGTAGTTGTGACGCAAGACGAGGCCATGGCCAACGAAAAAACGCACTCTTTAGAAATGAAAACATGGCATTTTAAAGCTGAAAATGTGCGTGACTATGGATGGTGTGCCAGCCGCAAGTTTATCTGGGATGCTCAAGGAGTTAAGTTTGGAGATAGAACCGTATTGGCCATGTCACTTTACCCGAAAGAAGGAAATCCTATGTGGGAAATGTACAGCACCAAAGCGATTGTTTTAACATTGGAAACCTATTCTAAGTTTACGTTTGATTATCCTTATCCAGTAGCATATTCTATCAATGGAAAAAGTATTGGAATGGAGTACCCTATGATCTGTTTTAACGGAGGAAGAACAGACGCTGAAGGCAAGTTTAGTGATGAGAATAAGTACAGAACAATCTTGGTGATTATTCACGAAGTGGGTCACAATTACTTCCCTATGATTATTAATTCAGATGAACGTCAATGGACATGGATGGATGAAGGTTTAAATACCTTCTTACAGTATCAAACTGAGCGCGCTTGGACCGACGAAACAGGGAAACCGTTTCCGAGTCAAAGAGGACCTGCCAAAAATATAGTACCTTATATGGGCGGAGACAAACGTTACATCTCACCCATCATGACCAATTCTGAAAGTATTCATCAGTTTGGAAATAATGCTTATGGAAAGCCGTGTACAGCATTAAATATTTTGCGTGAAACGGTAATGGGACCTGAGCTTTTTGATTATGCATTTAAGACGTATGCTAACAGATGGATGTTTAAACACCCAAGTCCTGCAGACTTATTCAGAACCATGGAAGATGCCAGTGCGGTAGATTTAGATTGGTTTTGGAGAGGATGGTTTTATACCAATGACCATTGCGATGTTGCGGTAACCGATGTTAAAGAGTTTACGGTGAAATTTAACCAACCAACAGCGGGTACATCAAAAGAGAAAGCGAAGAAAATGGTAGAAGCGCAAACCAAAGTAGGCCAGTTTGATCCAATATTACAAAGCATAGCCAATGCAGAAGATCCTGCCAAAGCTTATGACATGGTAAAAAATAACATCACAGATACCCGCAAAGAGTTCTTAAATGAAGATAATTATTTTTACCAAGTAGATTTGAAAATGATAGGCGGATTGGTAATGCCCGTTATCTTTAAATTGGAGTATGCAGATGGTACAGCAGAAGAAATACGAATTCCTGCAGAAATCTGGAAAATGCAAAACGAGCGATTAACTGAAACGGTTAGCAAAGTGCTAATCACCAATAGAGCAGTAAATAAAATAACCCTTGACCCAAATCTAGAAACGGCAGATACAGATGTGAGCAATAATGTGTGGGTGAGGTAAGTTGCCCGTGCATTATTTAGTCCATAGTATGAACTAGTGTAAAAAGCGTCATAGTTTCAACTGTGCAGCATTATCTTTGCCCTCAATAATGACCGCATGGATCGCCGCTTTTCGTCTTAAAACTCTACCTCTTGCTCTTGGGGCTATTCTTTTAGGCAGTAGACTGCATGATAGCACGCAAGATTACACCCTAGAATTCGAGTTGGATATTTTTCTAATGGCTTCGCTCACAGCTATTTTATTGCAAATATTGAGCAACTTAGCTAACGATTACGGGGATTTTGAGCGAGGAACGGATAAGCACCGGACCGATCGCCAGTTATCAAGCGGACAAATTACCCCTAGAGCTATGCTCAATGCGATAATTGTGTTTGCCGTACTTTCTTTTGCTTCAGGCACTTATTTATTATATATATCTTTTGGAAGCGATTGGGTTAATTGGATTACGTTTTTAGGCCTAGGAACGGCAAGTATAATTGCGGCTGTTTCATATACCATGGGCAAAAGAGCGTATGGCTATCATGGCTTAGGTGATGTTTTTGTTTTTATATTTTTTGGCTTAGTTGGTGTATTGGGAACAGCGTATCTGTTTAAGCAAGAAATTACGGCAGTACTTTGTTTACCCGCCATTGCCTACGGAGCTCTTTGTGTAGGTGTGCTCAATGTAAATAATATTAGAGATTTGGATAAGGATATACTTACCAATAAAATCACCATAGCGGCTCATTTAGGACTGGAGGGCGCTCTTGTATACCAAATTATTTTAATGACGATAGCCTTTTTAGGATTTACCGGTCACCATATTTCTGAGGATTACTTAAGTTTGGCACCTATTGCCATGGTGATTCTAGGTTTTATGCATGTCAGGAGATTATATAATGCTGAAATAGCAGATGATTATAACGAGCAATTAAGGCTTTTGTCGTTGGGAAGCTTATTGGTAGTCGTACTTTTCGTAATTAGACTCTTCTATTAATATGTATGCCTTTACTATAACCCAGCATACCCTAGCGTTTGTAAAGCCAGCCAAAACATCGCGTAATGTTTTTACGCATCGTTCTATTTTTTTAATTGAGTTAATAGATCTAGAAACAGGCTTAAGCGGTGTTGGAGAATCTGCCCCGTTATCTCTCTTGAGCATTGATGATGTTACCAACTACGAAAAAATACTCCGTCAAAAATTAGAAGAATTTTGTGTTGCCCGAGATCTTAATGCACTTGACTTAAATCCGTTTCCAAGTATACGTTTTGGAATAGAAACGGCGCTGCTTAATCTAAAAGCTGACGAGCAAGGAAGAATATATCGGACACCGTTTACAGATGGTAAAAAAACGCTTCCCATAAATGGTTTGATCTGGATGAACGATATTGACGAAATGTACGATGAGGCGATTACCAAAATCAAGGATGGATTTTCAGTAATTAAGTTTAAAGTGGGTGCGTTAGATTTTGATGCAGAGTGCAGAATGCTCGAGAAAATACGAATGGAATATGGGGCCGATAAAATTACCATACGAGTGGATGCCAATGGCGCTTTTCACCCCAACGAAGCCATGCAGCAACTCAAAGACTTAAGCAGATTTACGCTGCACAGTATAGAGCAGCCAATTGCTGCAGGACAATGGGATGATATGGGAAAACTGTGCCGAGAGTCTGGGGTAGATATAGCTTTGGATGAGGAACTTATAGGTTTAAATGTACAGCAAGCTGGTAATAAAGTGCTTCGAAAAATACAGCCTCAGTACCTGATACTAAAACCAAATTTAATAGGAGGGGTATCCGTTGCAGATGAATGGATAGCTTTAGCACAAAAAGCAAGTGTAAAATGGTGGGCTACTTCGGCATTAGAAGGGAATGTAGGACTTAATGCTATAGCACAATGGGTAAGCACGTATCCTGTCACCTTGCATCAAGGATTAGGTACAGGATCGCTGTTTAGCAATAATTTCGCATCCAACTTAGAAATACACCGTGGTGAAATGAGCTATCAAGTCGAAGTATAAGATATATTTTGTCTCAAATACCATGCACTATGAAGTGCTTTTAAACATATTTATGTAGTAAAGGAAAAAATAGGACGGTATTTTGCGTATGTTTGCATCATATTAAAAGTGAAGAGATTAGTTTCCATAGCGTTAACCGTACTACTTGCTGGGGTTTTAGCCTTTGCAGATAATGTACCTAAGATAGGGCAGAATTACCCTAATCCTGCTAAGGAAAGAACTTTTGTAGATGTAGAGTTTAATTCTTCTGAAGCTACCATTACACTTTCTAATATACTTGGCGAGATTATTTACGTACAAAAAGTTCCTCGCTCAGGTACATACACCATTAACGTGACTGAGATACCAGAAGGTGTTTATTTCTACACCTTAGCAGCTGATGGTCAGAAAGTGACCAAAAAGCTGACTGTTAAAAAATAATTTCAATCTTTCTTTCCTAAATTTATCGAATTGCTTTCTTAAGAATACTATTCGTTTGAAATATCGATTACGTCGTTATTTCCTTGATAGCGAACTTTAGATTTAAAAAAATCTAAAGTAGCATCTTTTCCATAATCCATTACGTCTTGAATAACTGATTTTTTAATTCTTCTAACTTTAGGATTTAGGTTGTGGGTATTGATAAAAATAGTTTGTGCTTTTTGCTGATCACCAAGGTGTCTGCGATTTAAATACTCACTACCAAGTTGTCCTGATGCTAACATAAAATCTTTAGTCGTGGCAATGCTATGTGGGGCTATTTCTTCCTCAGAGTCATCTGTTTCTAGTTTTATGCCTATGGTGTGTAAATTGCATTTATAGTAGCTGTGGTTTCCATTATTTACCGTTACAAGCGTGTCAAATACAAAAAAAGGATAGTTGTCTAGGATACCTCCGTCTACCATTACCTTGGTGGTGCTATCTGCATCTTTCTTTTCAATGAGATGACCATCCGGTTGCATAAATGATGCTTCAAAATAAACGGGAATGCTAATCGTTATGCGCACCGCATCCAATAAGCGCATTTTAGGATAATTTTCATGGCAAAAGATTTCGGCCTTTTGGTCGGTAAGGTTTGAACCCGTGATATAAAGTAGTTTTACGGGTTTTCCTTCT
>JAFMCI010000002.1 GCA_017857855.1 Bacteroidia bacterium
GGCAGCGGCGATAAAATAATAGCGATAGGTGAGGTAGAAAAACCCGGAGGTAAAATGGTGTTTTGTACCGGAAAAGTATACACGGAAAAAGATGGCGTGCTCACGCTGATAGCATCTGCAAGAAGTCTAATGGCAGTTATTGATGCAGCAATTGACATATAGAAATGCAACTCAATTGAGTGTGTAAAAGATGACACATTAATATGGTTTTTTTTTATTTTATTCGGTGTTATTTATTATGACACTAGTTTTTAACAATTTGAGTTTAAAATTTCGTAAATTACTTGTTACGATCCTACTTGTAACGATAGGTGTTACTTTATCAAATAACACCTGTTTTGCCCAATCTAAATCCAATAAAGGAAAGGATTTTTGGGTTGGATATATGCTTCATTACAGCGGAAATAGTGCAGGTCATTCGTTGTACATAACTAGTGATAGTGCGACTACAGGAACAGTCAGTGTACCCGGACAAAGCTGGTCTAAAACATTTTCGATCACGGCCAATTCTGTAACAGTCGTTACCATACCCGCATCGGTGGTGTATAACAGCTGTTCGGATTGCATAACTACCAGAGGAGTTCATATTACCGCTGCAAAAGACGTGGTAGTATACTCGCACCAGTACCTTGGAAACCAGTCTGATGCGACACTAGTATTACCCACAAGAACCTTAGGGAAAGACTATTATACTATGGGATATATCCAAGCGAATGCCACCGGAGGATCAGGAAAGAATGTATTTGCAATAATTGCGGTTAAGGATAATACCAAGGTCAGAATTACACCTACTCAAGCACTTACCAAGAATGGAGGCGGCACTTTAGCTGCAAATACACCATATGAAATAACTTTGGACGAAGGTGAATTATACCAAGGCTTTGCAGCAAGTAGCACTCCTTCTGTTTCTGATTTAACAGGCACACATATAGAAGTTATTGATACAGGCGCCAATGCTAATTGTAGGACAATTGCTGTATTTTCAGGTAGTTCGTATACCCCTATTAACGCTGGATGTACTGGAGGTATAGCCTCTGGTGATAACTTGTACGAACAAATGTATGCAACAAATTCTTGGGGAAACAGATTTATATTAGTACCTGCACTCGGTCGCGTTAGTGATAATTTTAGATTTGTAGCCTCACAAGACAATACAGAAGTAATTGTTTTTCAAGCCGCTGGTGCACCATTTAGTTACTACATAAATAAAGGTGAATTTGCTCAATTATCAGATGAAAGCGCTATTCGCTATGTAATTGCAACAAAACCGATAATGGTTGGTCAATTTCAAAAAACAGCAAGATGCGATGGCAATACCAATTCTATGGGTGATCCCTCAATGACTATTTTAAATCCATTAGAGCAAACACTAACCGATATTACACTGTATTCCAGTCAGTATTTTGACATTGATAACCACTACATTAATGTTGTGATACCCACCTACGCCGCATCATCGTTCCGAGTAGACGGGGCATCGGCTTCCTTCACTGCAGTGCCTAAAAACTCATCTTATAGTTATACTAGGCTTACCGTATCCGCAGGTAATCATAGGTTAAAAGCCAATGCGGGATTTATAGCTACCGCTTATGGAGAAGGTCAATATGAAAGTTACGGATACGCTGCAGGTGCTAATATTAAAGATTTGACTGCTGTAGCTAAGGTTACCAATTCTGCTCAAAACAATGAAATATCCAATTGTATAGGTTCGCCTACTCAATTTGCCGGATCGGCAGAATACTCAGTAGTGAAATGGGAATGGGATTTTGGCGATGGTACACGAGATAGTGTACAAAACCCATCACATACTTACACTGATACTGGTAGCTATACAGCGACTATGTATAGTTATAAACCTGCATTTGACGGTTGTAGTAACTTTGATTCATCGCAAGTAGAGATAAGAATTTACGATGTGCCCACCGCTGCCATTACAAAATCCAGTCTTTGTGACAGCGTTACAGCTACTTTTTCAGAAGTAAGCACATTCCCGTCTCCAGAGCAACACTTAACCACCCGATGGAGTATAAATGATGGAGCATATTCTTATGGCAGGAATTTCACTCATTTATTTGACACCATTGGCAAGTTTAAACTTTTTATGGAAGTAACGTCGAAACATAACTGCAAGGCGAGTATTATCGATTCGGTAGTAGTTAGTCCTAATCCAGTTGCTATGTTTATTCCAAAGGATGTATGTTTTTATGATACTGCTTATCTAAACAGTACGTCAACCATTACATCAGGTTCCTTAGCCAGTTATTCTTGGGAAACAAGTGATGGTGGTGGAAATTTAGACTCTCTTAATGCTCATTATTTCGCCGATTCTGGAAAATACTACGTTTCCCTTTTTGTAATGTCAGATAGTGGCTGTATTGGATTTTACAATGATTCTTTATACAAATACCCTAGAATGGATGTGTCATTTACGCACAATGATACCTGTTTTGGCAATGGAAACATATTTACAAATAACACCTCTAAAGATGGAGGCCAATATACAGATACCACTTGGTATACATCAGCATTAGATACCGCACATACATACAACTATAGCAAGCTTTTCGATATCGTTGGAACATATAGCGTAACGCTGGTTATGGAGCAAGATAATTACTGCAGGGATTCATTTGTTCGAACCGTAGATATTCATCCTTTGGTTGTTCCTGACTTTAGCTTTAGCAATACTTGTTTTGGAGATACAACGGTATTTACGGATGCATCCACCATATCTAATGGCACATATACCGTCAATTGGACTGGCGGTGCGGGTGGCTCATTTAGTAACCCATACAAAACAAAATATAACTCAGCTGGTATAAAAACCATGACACTAACGGTTACTTCTGATAATGGTTGTATAACCGATACTACCAAACAAATCACAATTACGAATCCTCAAATAATCAAACTTAACAAAGCGGATGGTTGTGCCGGAACGGTACAACAAATCAGCTCTACCAATTCTATGGGTCTTGATAGTTTTGCTCAATATGAATGGAAAATAAACGGGGCAACTGCTTCTACGGATTCGCTATTTAGCAACTTACGAAATGGTAAAGGTGTTAAAAAAATACTACTAGAAGTAACGTCAAAAAACGGATGTAAGATCAGTAAATTAGATAGTTTTACGGTTTTTGAAGCTCCAAAAGCTGCATTTAATGTCACAGAAGTTTGCACGAAACAGAATCTCTTGCCTACGGATATGTCAACCATAACCTCACCTAGCACCATTGATAACCACAAATGGTATGTGAACGGAGTGCTCACTTCTGTTGATCAAAATCCAACAATTACCACAACTAGTTATGGAACTAAAACAATTAAATTAATAACCACAAGCAATAATAATTGTAAGGACAGTATCTCCAAAAATGTAGAAGTACGACCTTTGCCAGTGGGTGGATTTAATTTTAGCAATACCTGCTTTGGAGAACTAACTCAATTTACGTCAAACGCCTCAATACCTGCTGGAACTATAAGCAGTACCACCTGGAAAATAGATAATTCAAACTTTACTGGTCTTGCCCCGAGTTATACTTTCCCGGCAGCGGCAACCTATAACGTGTCTCAGGTTACACTTAGTAACTATGGTTGTAAAGACTCCATTGCAAAAGAGGTAATCATAAACCCATTACCTGTAATTGATATTAGCCTTAATTCTTACATAGGCTGTGAGCCTTTCGATGTTATGGTAATAAATAACTCTACTGTGGCAAGCGGTGTTATATCAGACTACCTATGGACATGGGGCGATGGACAAGTGAGTGCTGGCATTGCAAACGGACATACTTATGTTAATCCTAATTCATATACAATCAAGGTAAGTGCAACTACTGATAAAGGATGTAAAGACTCTTTAACCTTACCTACACAAGTTGTGGTAAATAAAAATCCAAAGGCAGATTTTTCATTTACACCATTAGAGCCTAGTAACATTACTGAATATGTTACTTTTAAAGATTCTTCTTCCTTAGATGTAATAGCGTGGGACTGGATAACGAGCGACGGTGGTATATACTCTGGGAGTTCTAGTGTTAATCATAGTTTTGCAGATTCGGGAAGTTACTTCGTAACCTTAACCGCAACCAATGCCAATGGATGTCAGGATGATATTACCAAATTAGTCTATGTGAACGCAGACCTATTTGTGCACCTTCCTAATGCTTTTACGCCAAATGGAGATCCCTTGAATAGCCACTTTGGTCTGTCAGGTATAACTCAAGGTGTATCACAGTTCAAAATGATGATTTATAATCGTTGGGGCCAACAAGTATTTTACAGTGAAGATGTTAATATTAAATGGGATGGAACCTTCCTTGGAAAACCGGCAGAACAAGGTGTTTACGTGTATCGCATGGAATACACTAATCCAAAACAAACCCAATGGTATTATTTTAACGGAGAAGTAAACCTGCTTCGTTAAGCAGTTAAAATTTTAAATTAGACAAAAAACAATCTTAATTGTTAATTCCTTACAGAAAAAGTAAGTGTTAAGTTAACCTATGAATAAAACAATACTCATTACCCTTATTATGTCAATGTTAGGATGCAACACGAATAAAGGAAAAGAAATTCCGCCATTTAACTTTGTCACATTAGAAGGGAAAACGATTACTAAAGATAGCCTGAAAGGCGAAGTTACTATTTTATGCGTTTGGGCCACGTGGTGCGGAGATTGTATTAGAGAGATACCCGAATTAAATGACCTGGTAACTAAGTACAAAGAAAACAACAAAGTGAACTTTATCGCCCTGAGTGACGAGAACGAAGAAACAGTGAGAAAATCTCTATTAAGATTTCCATTTTATTTTGATCACGTAGTAAATGCGGGAGAATACACCAATTTAATAAAAACTGGACTAACTAAGCATTTTCCGCAAGTACTCTTCGTGGATAAAGATCTTAATATCATCTTTGACGTAACTGAGAATAAGGAACATATTTTTGGCGTTTTAGATAATTACATCCAACAAAATTTAGATTAATTTTTTGACGGTTCATTCTAAATCAGCATATCCACAAGTGGAATATGACGCTCAATTTTTCGATTCAATTGATGAAGTGGATGCTAAAAAGTGGAACAGCGCATTAAATGACAAGAATATTTATCTAAGCATACCTTATCTCAGAGCTTTAGAAACAGGCTTGAAAACATATAACTTCAAGTACATTATCTTTTACGATCAAGCTAAAGATCCAATTGGAATTTGTTATTGTCAAATTATTAAAATTACCTCCGCAGATATAGATACTGCCGCATTGGTGCAAAGAATGGGAGGGATGCTACCTCAAAATATTATAAAACGTATAGACTTACGTATACTGATTTGCGGCAACGCCTTTGCCAGTGGCGAAAATGGATTCTGGTTTAAAGATGACGTTAAAACTCAAAATGCAATTGAACTTGTAAATAAGGCAATAGAAGAGATTCATAACGCTGAAAAAAAACGAGGCAATAAAATTAGCATCACTATGATTAAAGAATTTTGGCCAGCATCTTTTGAGGCAATAAGCTACTTGAAAGAAAAAGGGTGTTTAGAGATAAATATAGATGTGAACATGGTGCTTACTCTAAAAGAAGAGTGGACCCAATTTGATGATTATTTAGATGCGATGAATTCTAAATTCAGGACAAAAGCAAAACAAGTTCTTCAAAAATCTAGCCGCATAGAAATAAGAAAATTTACAGAAGAAACCATACTTATTCACCTTCAAGAAATAGATGAAATGTATAATACTATTGTGGATAAAGCTAACTTTAGCTTTGGAAGATTAAATGCAACCACGTTACTTCTAGTAAAAAAAGCGCTAGGCGATGACTTCTACTTTAATGGATATTTCATGAACAATAAGCTGATTGGTTTTAGCACGGCTACCCATTTCGATAATGTATTAGATGGTAATTTTATTGGGCTGGACTATAATTTCAACCAAGAATTTGCGATGTATCAACGAATGCTTTATGATTTTGTGGAGCATGCGTTACAAGTGAAAGCTAAGTACGTGCGCATTGGCCGTACTGCCGAAGAAATAAAAAGTGGGATAGGAGCTTTACCTGTAGAAATGAAATTTTATGCTAAACATAGAAATAAAATAAAAAATGCCTTACTAAAACCCTTTGTAAACAAACTTGAACCAAGTAATTTTGAACTTAGAAAGCCATTCAAGTCAGAATACTATCGTTAACTAGATGGACTCCATAACTCAAATTGTATTAGGTGCCGCAGTAGGGGAGTTTGTTCTCGGCCATAAAGTGGGCAATAAAGCTATGCTTTGGGGTGCCATTGCAGGTACCATTCCGGATTTGGATGTTTACCAGTCACTCATTTTTGATACCCTAAGAGCAAATGAGTTACATCGCGGTTTTTCGCATTCTATATTATTTAGTGTCATTTTCGCACCCATTTTAGCTTGGTTAGTTAGTCATAAAGAAAAATGGACCTTAGCTTTACTTATTCCTATAATACTCGGTTTTCCACTAATTAGTATATCTAATATTGCTGTTAAATTGGGTTTAATGGGTGTGATCGGCGTCATACTTTACTTTACCCTAAAAAACAACTATACACCTTCTAATGCATCACAAAAAGAATGGCGAAACTTAATGTTTTGGAGTCTGATAACGCATCCTTTATTAGATTGTCATACCACTTGGGGCACTCAACTATTTTGGCCATTACCTTATAAACTTGCATGGAATAATATTTTTGTAGTTGATCCACTGTATACAGTGCCTTTCTTATTGTGTGTAACTGCAGCTATGTTTTACGCACGAGAGTCTAAAACACGAAAATGGCTCAACTACACAGGAATAGTACTGAGTACTACCTATATGCTATGGTCGCTAGGGGTAAAATGGTACACTTATCGCATTTTTGAAGATAATTTAGAAGCAAAAGGAATAATCTACAGCCGTTTAACTACCGTGCCCACACCAGCAAATACATTCTTATGGAGTGCAACAGCTGATGGCGATTCTGTATTATACACTGGCTTATATTCCATATTCGACAAGGATAAGAATGTAGATTTTATCAGCGTACCAACTAATCATAAACTCTTAAATCAAGTAACAGATACAACATTACTCAACCGGCTAAACTTTTTATCTAAAGATTGGTACGTAGTGAGCCTGGATTCTAATAGCTATCCTATTTACAGTGATGCCAGATACGGTCCAATGTATATTGAACCCAATAAACCTAACTATGGATTTGGATACCAATTAGTGGAAAGAGGGGGGAAGTGGAGAGCAGAACAAGGAGACCCGCCGAGAGAAAAGATTAAGCCAATGTTGCAAATTTTATGGAATCGTATTTGGGGTAAATCAAGTTAAAACTCATAAGAGGACTAGTCCTTGAAAACCCAAATAACATCCCAGTAAAATAAGACATGAACCTAAGAGCATGTAAACATAGTTAAGGTTGTATGTGGTCAAAAAGTTGGAGATGTAATGTGCTCCAACAGTCTTAGTAATATCTGTAATAAATATTCCAATTAGTATTCCCAACAAAAAAATAATTCTTTCTAATAAAGTTAAATAGTCAGTTTCTGCAATGGTGACAAATCCAATCCAAATCACAAAAACTGTAGGGTTTGCAAAATTGACAAGAAACCCTTGGCTGAAGGATTTTAACTTCCCATTAAAACGAATTTCAGCAATAGAACTTTGAATATTATTTTTTCTAGATCTAATAAACGAAATACCAAACCCAATTAAAATAAGCGCTCCAAGTAGTTTTACACCTGGTGAGTTAACATAATATTTAACAAAATCTCCTGCAAAAACATAGCAAATGGATACTACTAAAATATCACTGCATATTATACCAATAGCAGTTAAAATACCGTTTTTAACACCGTACTGTAATGAATTACGCAGAAGCGTCATAAATACAGGTCCTAGAAGAACTGCTGTACCTAATCCAAGCAATAAGCCATGCAACAAACTCATTTTTGTAAAACGGGTTATGTGTTGGAAAGGAATTTGCGGTCAACGTAAAACGTACCAAACGGAATGACGGAAGCAATCATTATAGTAACTAACGATTTAAAGTCCCATTGCATTTTATCACGCAACGCCAAACTCATAAAAATATAAAGCCCAAATAATAAGCCATGTGGCATTCCTAGCGCTTTTACCCAAGAATCATTATGTGCTATGTATTTGAGTGGCAAGCCAATACCAAGAAGTAATAAATAACTAATTCCCTCCAAATACCCAGTAATTCTAAACATCTGCAACATGCTGCGAATATAGAGTTCGTTGGATATTCTCGCTCAATTGGATTTCAACACTTTTCGCCTATAATTTATATTATGTTAACTAACGTGTGTCAAATATAAGGAGTATCGAAATACTCCCTATATTCTATTTGTTTGCTTCCTCGAAAGCTTTCATCTCGTTGTACTTCTCCATTCGCTCAAGTCTAGCGTATATTTTTTTCATTGTTCCCGCTAACTCAGTCTTATCTCCAAGTTTCATTTCATCATTATTCTGAAAAACATTTTCAAATTGAATAATAGCTAGATCGTATAGAATATTTATTTCAGCCTCTTTTTTGGCAATGATACTTGGCTTATACTCACCATTTAGCTGTTCTACAATTTTAGCTACCTTATTTAAGAACATTACACCTTTGTTATACGCAGCGTCATAGAAGGTTGGATCAATTTCTAAAATCTTGTCATAGTCCGCAGATGCTTTATCCATATCTCCAATACCTTCAAAGCTAATTGCTCTAGCAAAATAATAAATAGTATTTCCCGGATCGTCAGCAATAGCAACATCCAGTTTTTCTATAAGTTCTTCACTTCTACCCATTTTTAGATATAAATCTAATTCTGCATTTATCAATGATTTATCGCCATCCAAGAGACCTCGTCCGGTGGTAATGGCTTCTAACGCTTTTGCTGTATCTCCTGTTTTTAAATACAATTTTGAAACATTGACATAAACCGAAGGTTCTAGACTTCCATTTTTGATCAACTTATCAAAAACAGCGATAGCTTTTTGGTCTTCGTTGTTATTCATAGCAGAATACGCCATCATTTGCTCCAAAAATTCTCCGGTGAGATTTTTTCTTTTTAACTCTCCATCTACATCATATTGCATAAGGGGCACAGCATCTGCAAAATCCTTATAAGATGATGCGTAATCTCCTGCCGTATAAAAAGCGTAACCTGTTTGATACAAACCGATAGCAACATTTAATAAATTACCTTGAGCTAACTTGGTATACTTTTCCTTTACATCCCCTGCTATTGCTTTGTTAAATGATTCTAAAGCAATGCGTATAGCATTTGGATTGGCCGCACTTAAATCATTATTTAAACTGGCAATCTTAAGGTAAAGTACTCCCCTGTAATACCACATTTTTTCACTATTTGCAGTTTTGGGGTGTTCCTTTGCATCACTTGCCCATTTTAACAGGCTGGTATAGTCTCGATCTATGTCATTTTTAGTGTTGTCTTCCAACTCTATTTTCATAGACTCCACGTTATAGCCTTGAGCGCTGGCATTGGTGCCAATAATTAGTGCCAAGGCTATCATAAAAATGCTAGTTAAATTAATCTTGATTCTCTTCATTGTTTGTTTCATTCGGTTCTATTTCTGTATTTGTATTCGTTTCTGTGCTATCGTCTCCTTCCATCACGTCTTCTTCTTCTTCTTCATCCACCTTAGGAACTTTAGCTACTGAAGCGATGTCATCCTTATCTCTAACCTTGATAAGCCTTACCCCTTGCGTAGCTCTTCCCATCACGCGCATTTCTGACATTTTCATACGAATAGTTATGCCCATTTTTGTAATAATCATGAGATCATTTTCATCAGTTACATCTTTTATCGAAATCAATGCACCAGTTTTTTCAGTCACGCTTAAGGTTTTTACTCCTTTTCCTCCCCTACCAGTTATTCTGTAATCATCGATATCTGTGCGCTTTCCGTATCCTTTTTCTGAGACTACCATAATAGTTACATCGGTTTTACTCGAGTTCACACATACCATGCCAATCACTTCGTCTTGATCGTTTTCAAGCCTTACTCCTCTTACTCCTGAAGCAGTTCTTCCCATCACTCTTACGTCACCCTCGTTGAAACGAATTGCCTTACCGCTCTTTTTAGCAAGCAGTATTTCAGCTGTTCCATCGGTAAGTTTTGCTTCTAATAATTGATCACCATCTCTCACTGTGATTGCATTGATCCCATTTGTTCTTGGACGTGAATATTGCTCAAGAGATGTTTTCTTGATGGTACCATTTTTAGTACACATAACAATATAATTACTATTTACATACTCTTCATCTTTTAAGTTACCCGTTGCCACAAATGCTCTTACCACATCATCTGTAGGTATATTAATTAGATTTTGAATTGCTCTACCTTTAGAAACCTTGCCACCTTCTGGAATTTCATAAACTCTCATCCAGAAACATCTTCCCTGATCTGTAAATAGTAAGATGTAGTTGTGGGTCATCGTTACAAAAAGATGTTCTACAAAATCGTCATCTCTGTGTTTAACGCCTTTGTTTCCGGTTCCTCCTCTGGTCTGTGATTTATATTCAGTAAGTGGTGTACGTTTTATGTAACCCATGTTAGAAATAGTAACCACCATTTCTTCATTCGCAATAAGGTCTTCAATATTGATTTCTCCAGCATCAAACTCAATTGCTGTTCTACGCTCATCTCCATATTTATCTCTAACCTCAATAAGCTCGTCTTTAATAATCTGCATTCTACGAACTTCATCAGATAAAATATCTTTCAAATCCGCTATCGTTGCCATCAATTCTGCATACTCAGCCCTTACTTTGTCTATTTCTAAACCGGTAAGTTTTTGTAAACGCATGTCCAAAATTGCCTTAGCTTGAATTTCTGACAAGCTAAATTCACTCATTAATCCATTGCGAGCCTCTTCTGTATTTTTGGAAGCACGGATAAGTTTAATAACTGCATCTAGATTATCAAGTGCAATTATTAATCCTTCTAAAATATGGGCTCTTTTTTGAGCTTCTTTAAGTAAATATTCGGTTCTACGAATAACTACTTCATGCCTATGCTCTACGTAATGGCCAATCATATCCTTAAGATTAAGCATCAATGGACGACCTTTTACTAGGGCTATGTTATTTACACTAAAGCTAGTTTGAAGCGGAGTGTACTTGTATAATTTATTTAAGACAATATTGGGAACGGCGTCTTTTTTAAGATCAAAAACTATTCGTAATCCTTGTCTACCACTTTCGTCGCGAACCTCACTTATACCATCGAGTAGTTTATCATTTACTAAATCAACTGCCTTGATAATTATTTGAGACGGACTTACTTGGTAAGGAACCTCCGTAATAATAATTTGCTCACGACCTGATTTGTTAACGTCAAATTCTGCCTTTCCACGCATCACGATACGACCTCTTCCAGTTTCAAAAGCAGACTTAATTCCTTCAGTACCGTATATGATACCACCTGTAGGAAAATCTGGAGCCTTTACATATTCCATCAACTCGTCAATGGTAATATCTCTATTATCTATGTAGGCAATAGTTCCGTCTATAACCTCGGTTAGGTTATGTGGGGCCATGTTGGTAGCCATACCTACCGCAATACCTGAAGCGCCATTTACCAATAGATTTGGTATCCTGGCTGGCAGTACAGTTGGTTCGGTTAAACTATCATCAAAGTTGGGTCTAAAATCAACCGTTTCTTTATCAATATCTTGCAACATTTCTTCAGCTAGCTTACGCATTCTGGCTTCAGTATAACGCATAGCTGCTGGCGGATCACCATCAATAGATCCAAAGTTACCTTGTCCATCTACCATCGGGTATCGTAAGCTCCAATCCTGAGCCATACGAACCATTGTATCGTAAACTGAAGTATCACCATGTGGGTGATACTTTCCAAGCACCTCTCCTACTATTCTTGCTGATTTTTTATACGACCTATTACTGGCAAGACCAAGTTCAGTCATACCGTATAAAACTCTTCTGTGTACTGGTTTTAAACCATCTCTTACATCAGGCAAAGCACGCGAAACTATAACCGACATCGAATAATCGATGTACGCTGTTTTCATTTCGTCTTCAATGTTAATTGGAATAATTTTTTCGTTTTCCGAATTCATCTATTACAAATTTAATTAGGTGTGCAATTTATCGGTAATACCCTTATGAACACTCATTTGTAATACCAAAATACCCACAATTAGCTGACTTTATTGGGGATAAATTGAGCTAGGGTGCTTTTTAGTTTACCAGATCACTTTTAGGATGCGATCTTTACCTTGAAAATCATCCTTCCATTCAAAAGAATATCCACTTTCTATTAACCAAGAATCTAAACTAGTTCTGTAAAACTCACTTGTTTCGAAATAGCAGATAGCCCGCTGTTTTTCAGCAAGTTGTATTATTCGTTTATAAAAAATCAGTGGATCCTTATCCGCTACAAATAAGGCAAGATGCGGCTCATTTTCGATAACATTTTTATGCATAGTATCCTTTTCACTTAGCGAAATATACGGCGGATTAGAAACCAGTATATCGTAGGCTGCTATTTCATTTGTTAAGATATCTGTTTGATAAAAATCAACGTTTATGGAAAGGTCCTTCGCATTTTTTCGAGCTACTTCTAACGCTTCTTCGCTTATATCGCATGCAGTTATTGTAGATTCGTTCCATGCATTTTTAAGTGCTAATGCAATACAGCCACTCCCCGTTCCAATATCCAATACTTTTTTATGGGTACCTCTATTCTCTTCCAATACCAAGTGAACCAATTGTTCGGTTTCTGGACGCGGGATTAAGACTCCAGGGCTCACGAATAACTCCAGGTTATAAAACGGTGCTATTTGTGTAAGGTATTGCACAGGAATGCCTTGTTGTAGTTCTTCCAAGATACTTTGATAAGATTCGAAGATGAATGTTTCAGCACCCAAAAGAACATCTATTTTAGATTTTTTATCCAAATGCTCCAGCACAATATAGAATATGTTTTCAGCCTCAGATCTGGCATAGAACGGGACTAAGGTATCTATATACAGCGCTTTTAATAAACCCAACTTCATGGTTTCAAAATTAGCTCTTTATTCAGCCTCTACTTTTCAAAATATTGAATTTACCTTTGAAAGGTGGAAAATGATGAATTTTACATGATACGATGCCTTGAGCTTGCTAAGCTTGGGAAGCTCGAAGTGGCTCCCAATCCAATGGTTGGTTGTGTTATAGTATACAATGGCGAAATTGTGGCGGAAGGCTATCACAAAAAATTTGGTGGGCCACATGCCGAAGTAAATGCATTTGCACAATTGAGTGATCTAGTTCCTCTCCATTTATGTGATATTTATGTAAATCTCGAGCCTTGTTCACATTATGGTAAAACGCCACCATGTTCCGATTTAATTATAGCCAAAAAACCAAAACGCGTTATTATTGGAATGCTGGATCCGAACCACAAAGTAGCAGGAAAAGGAATCAAAAAACTCATGGAAGCAGGCATTAATGTTTCTATGGGCACGCTAGAATTAGAGTGTAAACTACTAAATAAGAAATTTATTAAAGCACACACCACTTTGCTGCCATACGTTACCCTTAAGTGGGCTGAAACCAAAAATGGATTTATGGCTAGGGCAAAATATGATTCATCACATGCTAAAATAAGTGACCCTAAAAATGATCCTTTCGTGCATCAACTGAGAGGAACTCATCAATCAATTCTTGTGGGAGCAGCTACAGTGAACAAAGATAATCCACGTTTAGACGTGCGTCATGCAAAGGGATCTAGTCCTATTAAAATTGTGCTTTCTGCTACGTTATCTCTTGATTTGAGTAAGGATTTATTCAAGGAGGGAAAAACCTTAGTCTATAATCAACTAAAATCAGAAATCATAGATAAATACGAGCTAATAAAATTAGAACACTTTTCGCTTTTAAATATACTCAAAGATCTGGCGGCACGAGATATTCACAGTGTTTTGGTAGAAGGCGGGCCTTTGGTCTTAGATAGTTTTATTAGCCAAAAATTGTGGGACGAAGCTATTATAATAAAGTCTTCTGCAGAATGGACCGACGGAATTAAAGCACCGTGGCTAGGAATACCCAGTTATGAGGAAATCATACGTAATAACGATACTATAAAATATTTTAAACCTGCATAAATGGCACTTTTATACCTGCTTCTAAGTATACTCTTTAGTACTGTTATTAATCTTATTTTTAGGTGGTTTAAGGAGTTTAAAGTACAAAAATTTCAAGCGATTGTCATAAACTACTTAGTGTGTTTTACCATGGGTTACTCCTTTTCTGACCATAAAAATATCATTGAAAACATGCAAGCTGCATGGTTTCCTTATTGCATTTTGTTAGGATTTGTATTTGTAGGGATATTCTTTTCTATGGCACTAACAACAGAAAAGCTAGGCATAAGTGTAACCGCAGTGAGCGGAAAAATGTCTGTGGTTATACCTGTGCTTTTTGCATACTTATTTTTCAATGAATCCTTGACCATACTATTCTTTATAGGTTTAATATTATCTCTATTGAGCATATACTTTATAAGCTTAAAACAAGACCTAGTGATTGATCGTAAGTATTTCATGCTACCTGTGGTAGTTTTCTTAGGAGGTGGAGCGATTGATACGTCACTCAAAGTATTAACTAGTACTTATGTAAACGTTTCTTCTGACACCATTTCATATTCCATTTTTTTAGGTGCTTTTTTTGCTGGCCTGAGTTTGTTTATACTTAGGAATAAAGGAAATTTCAAAATTTTTGAATTCAAAAGTATACAAGCTGGAATCTTGCTAGGTGTGCCAAATTATTTTTCGATCTATTTTCTGCTAAAGGCAATAGGAAGTTATAGTGAATCGAGTGCCTTAGTTTTTGGTTTAAATAATATTGGAATTGTAATTTTAAGTACTCTACTATCTATGCTTATTTTTAAGGAAACGCTGAGTCGAGGAAATAAAATAGGAATAGCAATGGCCTTACTTTCTATTGTACTGATAGCCTATGCAAGCTGATCATTACCAAGGTATCGATCAAATTTACACCAGTGAATACAAAACTAGCGGAAGCAGATTTATAGGTTTTTTATTTCCCTGTGATGATCCCCACTCTTTTGAAAAAAGTATAAAATCGTACAAAGAAAAATTTGCAGACGCCACGCATATCTGTTCTGCCTGTGTTATCGGTGTTGAACGAGAATACCAACGTTGTAGCGATGATGGTGAACCCAGTAACAGCTCTGGACGTCCCATTTTAAACACACTTCTCTCAAAAGGAATAACCAATGTAGGATGTGCAGTAGTTAGGTATTACGGTGGCAAAAAACTGGGTATACCCGGACTAATTGAAGCCTATGGAGGAGCAGCTCAACTTTGTATAGATCAAGCGGAGGTGATTAATAAGACTCTTGAGGATAGTATAGTTTGTTCCATTTCGGATGACATATCCTACAAACTGTATAATTTTTTAGCAAAACGTACAGACGTAAGTTATACGATTTCTGACTCTGGTCAATTTGTTCTTACGTGTGCTAAAAATTTGACTCCTTCCTTACGTACTGAACTAAAAAAAATACCTAATTTGGCTATCGAATAATGTACAAACTACGAGTGATATATATTGGAGCATGCTTATTAGTATCTAGTATGTTTGTTTTTGGTGAATCTAAAGATCAGTCATACACCTTTGATAAACATCCAAAAGCTAGTCATGAGGGTTTTAATATTCGAAATTATATCGATTTTGCTGATGATATTCAACTGATTGAAACATACCGAATTGCTAGTCCACACGGCTTACACATAACATTTAATCAATATGTTGAGGGAAAAGAAGTACTAACCGCTGGCGCAAAGTTGCATCTTCGGAACAACGGCACTTTTGCAGTTCAAAATTATATGGTGCACTTACCATCACTTGAATCAAACGGATTAGACAAATGGTATCCCTCTAATACACACCTTATACCCGTTTACGAAACGTTTATACCTGACCATATTCATCCTACCATGCGCTATACCGATATTCATGGACATCTATGGTTAGAAAAAGAAATCAATAAATTTAACAGAAAAGACACTACGTTATTCACGAAAGTATTTACAGTAAATCCCATAAATAGTGCTAATGCGTTTTATGGTGGTTTTTTCGTAGATAATAAAGACAGCAGTAACTCAACCCTAGACTCACAAATGTATTGGGTAAAAAACCCAGTTCAATTTGAAAATGACACCTTTTTCTTAGCGTCTGAGTTTTTATCCTTTGCCAATATTAGTTTACCCTTTGACAGTAATTTCATCATTACAACAGATAGTTTTAGCGTAAATCGTCTTGATGACCGATTTGAGTACTTGAACGTCTTTTACCACATAAATGAGGCAGGAAATTATGTCAATAAACTAGGTTATGATGCGCTAACTATTCCCTTAAAAGTAGATGTCCATGCTTTTTCTGGTGCTGATAACTCAGCCTATAGTCCTGAATTTCATACCTTACAATTTGGAGATGGCGGTGTTGACGATGCAGAAGACGGTGAAGTAGTAATTCACGAGTTTACTCACTCTCTTAGTGAGATAGCATCGCCAAATAATACCGTTGGTGCTGAAAGGCAAGCTATGGAAGAAGGCACCTGTGACTATTTTGCTAAAGCATACAGCCGTACCTACAACGATAATACGCCAAATAAAATATTTAGCTGGGATGCCCACAATATTTTTTGGAAGGGCTTTAATACCAACACCAATAGAGCATACCCGTCTAGTCTTAAGGGGAATAAAGATGGTGATCGTGATGTTTGGTCTAGCGCCTTAATGTGCATTCATGATTCAATAGGAAGAGAAGCGACGGATAGTCTAGTCTTAGAGCATTTATTTTATCAGCGAGCAAATACTACTATGCCTCAAATGGCAAAATTAATCTTGCAAATTGACAGTTCTGAATTTGATAAGCGTTATTACAAGAAGGTAAAAGGTTGTTTTGTGGAAGCAGATTTTTTAAAGTGGAATGCTTCGATATCTCCAAAAAACATACCCTCTCCCCTGATTGTATTAAATCAACAAGGGTTTATTATAGGTAACGGAACCTTGCAAATTAATCTACCAAAAAAGGCAAGTTATGTCATTTACAACACACTGGGTCAGGTTATACTTTCAGATACTCAGTCTAAAATTATGCTCCAACCCCAAGATTTCTCAAAAGGCTACTATGTCATTCAAATTAATATAGACGGCATTCATTACACTCAACGAATAATACGATAATGGAAGAATGGAAAGAAACGAATAACGCACTAGCCAAAACATTTGAATTTAAATCGTTTGAAGATGCAATTCACTTTATGGATACTTGTGTTTCAGATATTAATACTTTAAATCATCATCCTGAATGGCATAATATCTATAATAAAGTATTTGTAAAACTCACGACACACGATGAAGGAAATAAAATTACGCAAAAAGACCGTAAACTTGCTGAAATTTTAGATTCAAGGTATTGTCCTCCTGCATAAACATATACTGCCCTCAACCTACAGAAAGACATGATTATGTTTTTTCATTGATATTCAGGTCCTTGCTAGGCATTGATTATCTTTTTGTAAACGATCTATCGAATACGCAATTAAATTATTCTAGCGAAACCTCCAATGGCTTAACTTGCACGCCACATGGTTTGCTGGATGAAACCAAGATAAGAGAATCTATTACAGAGGAAATACAATTTGAATCTTGGGGTGACACAAGTTGTTTCTTTAATACCAATTCTGGTGCATTACCTTATGATCTTTTTGCTGCAACATTTCTATTAACATCTAGATATGAAGAGTGGCTTCCTTATGCGCCAGATGCGCATCATCGTTTCCCGGCGGAATCGAGTATACTTCATAAAAATAATGTACTTGAACAACCTTTGGTGAACCAATGGGCACTCTTACTTAAAGAAATATTGAGTAGCCATTATCCTAATCTTGTATTTAATCCTCGTTCATTTTCATTTCTTTCTACTATAGATATAGATATGATATGGAAGTATCGCAATAAAGGTTTTTTTAGAAGTAGTTTAGGGATGTTCAAAGATCTATTACATGCTGATTTTCCAGCGATCAAAGAACGTATAGCCGTTCTAACGGGAAGCAAACAAGATCCTTTTTTTAACTTTAAGTGGCAATTGGATTTTCATAACCTTAATCAAATCCAGACACAATACTTTGTTCTGCTCGGTAATCATGGAGAGTACGACAAGAACACCCATTATTCAAATAGAGAACTAAGAAAATTACTTCAAGAATTAGATACGGCACCCAATACAAATGTTGGGATACATCCATCCTATGCCAGTAATTATATAAACGGTCGTGTAAAAGAAGAAACAGAAAGATTAAATCTAATTCTTGGGAAGAAAACCACTGTTAGCCGTCAACACTTCCTTATGCACGCTATGCCTCAAACTTATCGTAACTTAGAAGAACTTGGGATAAAAGAAGATTATACAATGGGGTATTCGACGCATTTAGGATTTAGAGCAGGGATTGCAGCCCCATTTTACTGGTTTGATTTGGAAAAGAATAAAAGTACTTCGTTGTTATTGTTTCCATTTTGTTCAATGGATATAACTCCTCTTCACTATTACGGACAAAGTAATGATGAGGCGATACGTACCCTTCAAATCCTTGTAAATCGCGTAAAGAAAACAGGCGGTTTGTATATTAGTCTATGGCATAACGATAGCCTTGGTGAGCAAGATAGATGGCGCGGATGGCGCACTGTATACGAAGCTATGATTAAATCCATAAAATCATAAAGTAAAGAAAATCAGCTAGACTGTTTATTAAAAAAATCTTAAAAAACAAAAAGCCCAGATGATTTACATCTGGGCTTTTATTATGTGCAGCTAATTAGTGTTAGTGAGCTACAGTTATTTTCTTAGTAGATACTTCAGTACCGTTAGAAATTTGTATCATGTATACGCCAGTAGCAATATCAGACGTATTGATAGTTGCTTTTCCGCTTAATACATTCTCAGTAAATATTACGTTACCTTGAATATCCATTACAGTTGCAATTGCATTGTCACCATTCGCTAAAGAGATTGTAATTACATCGTTAGCAGGGTTAGGGTAAACATTTACACCAGCAAGTTCAGTTGTATAAACAGAAGCAATTTTCTGAGCACTTCCTACTTCTATTTCGTCAAGATACATTGCGTTTCCACTTGTACCTGGTACACCATTTATAGAAATAAGAACTTTTTTACCTGCAAATTGGCTTAAAGACAATACAATTTGTTTGTACTCTTGAGACTTGGGAGTGTATAAGTATTGTGGATCTGCTGGCTCACCAGTAGATGAAAGAACAGTTGTATTAATAGCAGACCAGCTAGCACCACAATCAGGAGAGGCATAGACTTCAACGCTTGGAGCTGTTCCACCTAAACCGCCATCGCTATATGCGTACCAGTAAGAAACTTGAGGATCTGTAATATTGGTAAAATCAGCTTCACCAATCATGATAGATCCTGGTTTATTTGCTAGTCCCCAAGAAGAGTGTAGATAATATCTTACCGCACCAGTAGAAGTTTGACCTAACGGAGTAGTACTTGAGAAAACAGGGCTGTATTGAACATTTTGATCAAAAGCTCTACCTGTATTAGCATCCATAATACCGTTAAATCCAAATTTACCGTAAGTAAATGCGCTGTTTTGGAAACCAAGACCAGTGATATTGATATTATCATTACTCAAGTCTGTATCAAAAAAGGCTCCACCATTAATTTTATTAAAACCGGTGATTGAAGCAGCGTACTCACCTCTAGGAACAATAGACTGATCAAAAGTTACGGTAGCTTTACCGTTAGGTGCTAAAGAACCACTGAAAGATTTGGTGAATGATTGATTTCCAACGTTCAAAGTAACGTCAAAAGAAGTAACTGTTGACGTAGATTTATTGGTAACCTCAACACTTGGAGCAATAGTACCCACACAGAAACCTGAACCTGCATTAGTTTTGTTTGCAATACTCAAATCAACAGCACCAGTTGGATCGAACTCAACTTTTGCTTCTGCACCACTCATGATGTTGTTATTTGTACCTTCAGAAACGAAAGCTACTACATCAAGGTTATAAAATGTAAGTGGAACACCATTAATTGCCGCTGGAAGCGTTGTAACGTATTGCTTGGTTACAAGAGTACCAGAAGTCGTAGTAGAAATAGTTTCACCCCAAGCACCGTCTGGACTTAACACCATTCTAAGTACGTGGTTGTGTTTGTATAAATCTCCTACATAATTTTCAGGATAAAAAGTTGTACCACCTGTTTGTGGGCCCAAAATATTATCTTGAGTAAGCATAACAGTAAGTTTATCTGTAGAAGTTGCACTGTTCCCAGTGTAATATACTTCAACATCAGTAGTTAATACACGTGTAGCTCTGTCAAAATAAGATTTAACACCAACATTCACTGGTGAAGATTGAGCTAAGACAGTAGCTGCAGTTGCAGCCCAAGTACCTCTACCTTCTGCTCTTGGAGACTTTACTCTACTTACAGAACCAGCTGGATAGCCTGTTAATCCTGATGCACCATCAATAGTAGTACCTTCTGTTGTTCTTAAATCTGGCTCGCCAGCAGCTGGGGTAGCATACCCACCAGCGTGAATATTTACTAAAAATACGTTACCTGCATTTGCCGCCTTAAGTTCATTGGCTCTTTTATGACCATCTGGACAATAAGTACAGTGAATACCTGTAAACTCTTCCAGTACAACCTTCTTGTTTTGGGCGGTCGTACTCACAATTGTTTGAGCACTAGCAGAAAATGCCAATCCTAAAACAACTAAAAATGTAAATGTTTTTTTCATGTTAAATATTTTTTTGTTACGATGTTATGCAACAAATATATAAATTAAATTTATTTCAGACGGTGTTAAAAAAGAATGTTAAAAATATGACCATAAAACAATATCAAATTAAAATAGTACAACCTATGCATTTCTATTATAGCATGACCTTAAACTATTTTATAGTTTTTGTATTCACCTATTCTCCAACCTGTAAGCTTTTCAACTAAATAGATGAATTTCAACTTCAGACTAAATGACTTTATACTAGGATCTCTGTCAAAATGCCAATTAACACTCGCTATCCGTTCTGTCATAACCGCAGGATGACTTCCCTCAAATCGCGCAATCGAATCTACTTGTGTATAATCAAAATCTGCATCCGCGTCAAATTTTTGTTCGATATAATCATCACTATGCCAGAGCTTATTCGCCTCCAACACCTTAGCCATTTGATACTTTGGATGCCTAACCCAACCGTAATGAAATACTGTTGCATCCAAGGATTTTACGTTTAGTTTTCTTCCTGCTTTTCTAAAACCTTGCGCATCCCGATAACTTTTGATCTGTGGGTCGTTTTTAATAATTCGTATTTCGTTTCTATACCACTTTTTAGAATCTCCTAAAAAATCATAGCTTCCATAAAAGTGTGCATATTTAAATAATAAGCCGTCTACCTTGTCATTATCCTTAAAGAAAGCCATTTTGGTCCTGAGCTCTTCATAGTACTTTTCATGAATACATTCGTCACCTTGTATGTAAAAACACCAATCTGCTTTGGGATTAACAGCACTTAATGCCTTGTCTGTTTCCACAGCAAGTACCTTACCCCCTTCTCTTAAGCCGTCATCCCAAATAGTATCTATTATTCTTATTTTCGAACCTAAACTTTCTATTAATAATCGCGTATCGTCATCACTTTCACCAACAGCAACAACCATTTCATCCACTACAGGTAAAATTGATAAGATAGCCTCCTTAACAGGATAGTCTAATTTTATAGCATTTCGAATAAACGTAAATCCACTTACAAACACGAAGCAAAAGTAAACCTATACATTTGTGATACCATATGTGTTACGACATTAAAACTTCCCTTGAAAAGCAATTACGACGAGCGTTAATGGACGGCCATAAAGATTTGGTCTCAGAAATAAATAAGAAACTTAGTATTTTTAGCGATTCAGAAATAAACCTTTACCACGCTTCAGGTTTTGATCATCCTAAAATGTTTATTTATACAAGTGACTCACCAAAGTTACCAATTGTTGCAACATGGGGTTTGGTTCCCACATGGAGTAACGACAAAGAAGCTATTTGGGATAAAACACTTAATGCACGTGGTGAGACTATCTTTGAAAAGCCAGCATTTAAAGAATCTGCATCATCCAAACGATGTATTATTTTTTTAGAAGGTTTTTATGAGCATCACCATAAGTCAGGGAGTTCAATCCCTTATTTTATTAAGCTAAAAGACAAAGAAATTTTTGCCGTTGCGGGTTTATGGTCTGAATGGCTAGATAATAAAGGTGAAATTCTCAGAACGTTTACCATTGTAACTACAACTGGCAACACCCTTATGGCTAAAATTCACAACAATCCCAAACTTACTGAACCGAGAATGCCCTTAATTCTTGATGAAGTAATGCAAGAAAAATGGTTAAACAATAAGTTAAATATGCTAGATGTAATAGCGCTTATCCAACCTTTACCGTCTGTGGAGCTCATTGCTCATCCCGTTGGACCTATAAAAGGTAAAAATGCAATCGGTAACAAACCGAACGTGACAGAAGAGTTAAAGTATGCGTTACTAGAAAGCGGCGAGCAACTTCAAATGTTCTAAAAGTTTTACCCTAAAAATAAAACCTTAGAAATTGGTTTCACTACTTTCGCACGATGAATGTAAGAGACCTTGAACCAAAATCTGTTTGGAATAATTTCGCTGACCTAAACGAAGTACCTAGACCAAGTAAGAAAGAAGAACGCGTTATTAAATTTATGCAAGAATTCGGTGCTTCACTGGGTTTAGAAACATACACAGATGCCTGTGGTAATGTGATTATCCAAAAACCTGCTACAGCTGGAATGGAAGATAAGCAGACGGTTATACTTCAAAGTCACTTAGACATGGTTCATCAAAAAAATGCCAATACTGAATTTGACTTTGATACGCAAGGTATTGAAATGTATGTGGATGGAGATTGGGTCAGAGCAAAAGGTACAACTCTTGGCGCTGATAATGGTATGGGTGTAGCAGCGATAATGGCTGTATTACAATCTACCAATATACCACACCCACCCATAGAAGCTCTTTTTACTATTGATGAAGAAACGGGAATGACTGGCGCAATGCAGCTGGAAATGGGTATCTTAAAAGGTACTATATTATTAAATCTAGATACAGAAGATGATGATGAGTTTAGTATAGGTTGTGCTGGAGGAATAGATACCAATACACGTTATGACTATGCAGAAACAGCTATTTCAAGCGGTTCTCAAACCTACAATATCATCGTTAATGGATTAAATGGCGGTCACTCTGGCGTTCAAATAAACGAAGAGTTAGGTAATGCAAACAAAATAATGAATCGACTTATGTATGACTGTGAAGTATTTAACCTTCAAATAGTTAGCGTAAATGGCGGAAGTCTTAGAAATGCCATCCCTCGAGAAAGTTTTGCTACTATTTCGGTTAATCCTGCGTATTTGGACGAATTTAACACCCGAGCAAATGATATTAAGGCGGAATTTACCATTCAAGATGCCAATCTTAATATCCAAATAGAGGCTACAACCCAAGCTAGTAAAGCCATGAGCCTCGAAGATACTAAAAAGGTAACTACTACTATATATGGAGTTCATAATGGTGTATTTAGATACAGCCGAGCCATTCCTGGACTGGTAGAAACATCATCTTCTTTTGCACGTGTAATCATTAAAGACGGTAGCTTTATTACGCAAAGTTTACAACGTAGCTCATTAGAAAGTGGCAAATACGATGTTGCTTACACCGTTGCTGCACCGTTTAGATTAATGGGCTGTACCATTGAGCAGGGTGGTTCTTACCCTGGATGGGCACCTAACCCTACATCTCCTATTTTAGATGTATTAGAAGCAAAATACCAAGAATTATTTGGAGACAAACCAAAAGTTATGGCCATTCACGCGGGTTTAGAATGTGGTCTTTTAGGTGAGCGCGTGCCGGGACTCGACATGATAAGTTTTGGTCCTACTATAAAAGGAGCGCATAGTCCTGATGAGCGTTGTAGTATATCTTCTACTGCTAAGTTCTGGAAGTTCTTAATGGTTATTTTGGCAAATATCCCATCAAAAGCATAGTTAGCTAAAGCTTATTTAAGCAATATATAAACGCTTAAATAGTGTTTTGTACACTTAACCGCTTTCCTAGATTGTAAATCACCTGCGTATTAATTCGTAAAATAAAAAAATGGCTTCTTCTTTTTTTGCTTTGTTAGATGACATATCTGCCTTAATGGATGATGTGGCTACCATGAGTAAAGTGGCTACACAAAAAACCGTAGGTATACTGGGTGACGATCTGGCTGTAAATGCAGAAAAAGCTTCCGGCTTTTTAACGAATAGAGAATTACCTGTTCTTTGGAAAATTGGAAAAGGCTCATTACTTAATAAGCTAATCATATTACCATTTGCTTTCTTACTTAGTGCTTTTATGCCCTCAGTAATTACCTTTATCTTAATTTTGGGTGGTATATACCTAGCCTACGAGGGAGTAGAGAAAATTATTGAGTTTCTATTTCATTCGAAGGAACAGAAGGTTTCTGTAATACGTTCAGAAATGACTCAGCAAGAGATGATTGATGAAGAAAACAGTAAAGTTAAGTCAGCAATTTTAGTAGATTTCATCCTATCCATTGAAATTATTATTATAGCGCTGAGCACGGTAACTCAAAGCGACTTAATAACACGGATAGCTGTGGTAAGTCTAATTGCACTTTTGGCTACTGTAGGCGTATACGGCATAGTAGCACTGATTGTTCGGATGGATGACATTGGCTTCAAACTACTCAAATCCAATAGAAACAAGATTACAAACGCTATAGGAATCACACTAGTAAATGCCTTGCCCTTCGTTATTAAAACATTAAATGTGGTAGGAACCATAGCTTTGATTTTAGTTTCAGGGGGTATTTTTACGCACAACATTGAAATTATTCATCAACTAACCGTTCCTATCCCAAAGTTAACCGGCGATTTTATCATTGGATTAATAACCGGTATTATTGCATTTACTATTATTTCAATTTTCAATAAATGGAAAACTAGCTTTAATTAATTATTGTTTTTAAAACCGTAACTAAACAACATAAATGTCATTATGAACAAACCTACCCACGTTATCTTTTTATTAGTCTTATTTCTTTCCGCTTCATCTTCCTGCAAGACTCTAACAACAAGTAACGGTGAAAAAATAAAACCTTTTAAGGGTACCATAATTTATGATGTTCAAGTTGTTCAAGTTGTGGATACTTCTTACGTAGGAGATAAAAAATATTTTTTTGGAGACCAGATGCATCTTACTGTTTTTAGAAACGGAGATATTCAGCGTAAGTATTTCAATTCATCAAGATTAGGTTACGATTTAGATTATATGGATATTAAGCACAATATTTACATCTCTAAATACAATAATTCAGATTCTTTTTACCAAGAAAATGCTAAAATAGCTAATATGGCTAAAGTTAGGGATCTGCCTCTATCAAAGGAAAGCGAAAAGATTCTTTCTTATGACTTAAAAGAAATAGCTATTGGAGCACAAGAAACAGCAACATCTTTAGCAAAAGGGTCTTTTTTAGGTTTAAGATACTGGCACAGCGGTATACTTAAAGTGGATAAATCACGCTACAACGAAATTAATCATGACTTATGGTCCTATTTTATGAATAAAAGTGATGGTTCGCTCTGTTTAAAATATGAAATAGATTACTTCACCTATAAGGTTACCTATACTGCCATTGGAATCTTACCGGGTAAGTTCGAAAAACATAAAGCAATAAGTGACGAATCACTTAGAGTTATTAAATAACAATAAGTGATTCATATTCTAAACCTTCGCTAATAATGCATCCGTCTTGGATCATTTGAAATAATTCCAATTCTCTCTCTTTGGTATAAGACTTTTTAGCGATATGGTATTCGTTAATATTTTCATCAATAATAACACGTACAAGTTGTATTTCGGTAGCGTCGCACTTAAAATAATAGGCGACATCTTTTTCTACTTTATTAAGGTATTTCAATTTTCGTAGAACTCCCTCCCACACCACATCACTAAATTGATTAATTATTTTATCCGCATTAACAGGCTCATTTTCTTTTATTGCAATCCAATCATCAGCAGTAATGCCATTTACCACTAGAAACTTAATAAAATCATCCTCTAATTTTTCCAATTCGTTTACAGGAATAACATGGTATTTCATTAGAACAAATTTAGCTTAATAAAAAAAGAAATAGAATTCAAGCGGCGATAACTTAAAATATTTATCAGGAAATAATCTTGCCTAAGTACCGGTAATCTTTAGGACAATATTAAATTTGCAGCAAATGTTAATAGGAAAAGATACCGTAGTAGGTGTTAACTACGCTTTAGACGTAGACGGGATGCAACTTGACGCATCAGGAGATACTCCTCTTACTTACCTTCACGGCCATGGTATGATGATACCTGGTTTTGAAAGACAACTTGAAGGACTAGCAGAAGGAGATACGTATGATTTTATGGTAACAGCTGCTGAGGGTTATGGCGAATTAAATCCAGATGCTATCACTGATTTGGATAAACAAATATTCTTGATTGATGGTAATTTGAGTACCGAAGTTTTTGAAGGTGCGCAATTACAACTAACCAACCAAGATGGACAACCAATGGTAGGCGTAGTAGCTGCCGTAGGTGAAGATACCGTTACTATGGATTTTAATCACCAACTTGCAGGTAAAGACTTACACTTTGCTGGAAGTATTGCTGCACTTCGCGCAGCTACCGAAGAAGAAATCGCCCACGGTCACGTGCACGGACCTGGTGGACATAATCACTAATAGGTAGAAAATATAACTTAAGAGCCGCTTTGAATAATTAAGGCGGCTCTTTTTTGTGAATTTTTTAACACTCTATTATCCTATTTTAGCAAGCACATGAACCACTGTGAGGGATCCATTCGTCGGGTCATAATAGGAAGCAAGGCCGCTTATTTGAAAATTTGAATTAAGGATATTTTTTTTGTGAAACTCGCTTTGTAACCATGCATAGAGCATATAATTTGCGGCTTCTTCATATGTTGCGGCAACCGTTAGTTTTGTAGATCCATCAAGTTGATAATTATAAGTCGGCTTTAGCACATACGTTTGAGCGAGATTCTCCCCAACTTCGTATTTCTTAACATTTAGGATTAACTTTAACCTATCTTCAACAGTTCGTTTATCTGCTTTAGGCTGATAATGGGTTAACTCCTTGTTGGTTTTTAAAAACTCAATATGATCTAAAGCTACTTTATACACTAGAACATTAGCAATCAAAGGAGTCACTTTTTGCTCCTGTCGGTATACGTTAATTTTATCGAGAAGTACCTTTTCGAAAAGCTTGTGATTAAATGATTGTGGATTAATACTATCAGCTGTGTTTTGCGCGTAACCATTTAAAATCATTAGCCATAACATACAAAATACACTACTTATTTTTATCATTCTGTTATTCTCTATTTTGTTCATACGCCACTTTTATAGCTCTAACCCGATTTAGTTATTTTTTACTCCTTTATAAAGTCTATTGACTGCTTAAGCTTCATATAACCCGCACGTTTTACAGCCGATTTTTTAAATACCTCTTTGAAAATATCCTCTGTCATCTCTGTCCAATCTTCTTTATGTAATTCTTCTAACTTTTCATGAGCAGAAAATGAAGATGTTTGATGAGGATGCGAAAATTTATTCCATGGACATACGTCTTGACAAATATCACAACCAAATGCCCAACCCTCCATCTGATTTTTAAAATCCTTTGGAATCTGATCCCTTAACTCTATAGTTAAGTACGATATACATTTTGTACTATCTACTACTTTGTCAGAAACAATTGCATCTGTAGGACATGAATCTATACATGCCGTACACGTTCCGCAATGATCTGTGGTAACATTATCAGATACAAGATCTAGGTCTAAAATCAGTTCAGAGATAAAATAAAAACTGCCCTTTTGTTTTGTAATGAGCATACTATTTTTACCAACCCAACCCAATCCACTTTTTGCGGCCCAAGCTCTATCTAAAACAGGTGCACTGTCTACGAATACTCTCCCTCCCACATCACCTATTCGTTCATTAATTAAAGCTAAAAATATTTTTAGCTTATCTTTTATTACAAAATGGTAGTCCATTCCGTAGGCATACTTAGCTATTTTAATGTTCTCTTGATCAAAATTTTCAGCGGGAGAGTAATTAAGAAGCAAGGAGACAACCGATTTCGAATCCTCCACCAGTTTGGTAGGATCGACCCGTTTTTCGAAATGGTTTTCCATCCATTTCATTTTACCGTGATAGCCTTTACTAAGCCATTTTTCTAGATTAACGGCATCTGCGTTAAGCTGTTCGGCTCTGCTAATTCCGCAAAAATCAAATCCAAGTTCGTTCGCTATTTCTTTAATAATAAGGGAATTACGAGCAGCAGCGTTATACATCGATACATTTAAAATAAACTGGGTGTCTGTCCTTTTTTAAAGTCTCTTCCTAAATGGGTATATGCGAGTTCTGTCACCTCTCTGCCCCTAGCTGTTCGCTGCATGAAACCTTCTTTGATTAAAAATGGTTCATACACTTCTTCAATAGTACCTGCATCTTCGCTAACTGCTGTTGCAATAGTATTAAGCCCCACAGGTCCACCTTTAAACTTATCTATAATAGCTGCCAAAATTCTATTGTCCATCTCATCTAGACCTCTCGAATCTACATTTAATGCATCTAAGGCCAGCTTCGCAATATCTATTCCAATACTGCCATCTCCTTTTATTTGTGCAAAATCTCTTGTTCTTCTGAGCAATGCATTGGCTATACGCGGTGTGCCCCTACTCCTTCCAGCGATTTCCAATGCTGCTTTGTGATCGATAGGTACGTTCAGAATTTCTGCCGACCTGCCAACTATTTCTGTGAGCAGTGAAGTATCATAATATTCTAACCTGCACGTGATTCCAAATCTTGCGCGTAATGGAGCCGTTAGTAATCCACTGCGTGTGGTTGCTCCAATTAAGGTAAATGGGCTAATGCCGATTTGTATGCTTCGTGCATTAGGACCTGTGTCGAGTAAGATGTCTATCTTATAATCTTCCATGGCAGAGTACAAATACTCCTCAATTACAGGACTAAGTCGATGTATCTCGTCAATGAATAAAACATCTCCTTCAGACAGATTAGTTAACAATCCAGCTAAATCACCTGGCTTTTCTAATACAGGTCCACTGGTTATTTTAATACCACTATTTAACTCGTTAGCAATAATATTTGCTAAAGTGGTTTTTCCTAATCCCGGAGGTCCATGCAACAATACATGATCTAGTGCTTCGCCCCGTTGATTGGCGGCTTGCACAAAAATCTTAAGATTATCTAAAATTTTTTCTTGACCCGTAAAATCATCAAAGGAAATAGGTCTTAAAACCCTTTCAATGTCCCTCTCTTGATCGGAGAAACCTTCACTGGTGCCATCCAAAATATCTTTGCTCACCAAGCGAAAGTAAATATAGAAACCTAAAGGTAGGCAACGTTTTTTATAAACATTTCATCTATAAGACCTCAATAGTTAAGCCTCACACGTTTTATTTGTCCTAATTAATGTCTAAAAACATATTAACATCACTACTTTTATGTCTGTTTACTTCCATATCCGTTGGTCAGGTAAAGGTTTCGGATATCGTTTTCAAAAAAAAACAAATTGACTTAGGAGCGATATACCAGGAGAGTGGCGTGACTTCATGTGTATTTGAGTTTACCAATAATAGTACGAATGACTTTGTAATTCGCTCTCTAGAAGTTTCCTGCGGTTGCACTACACCACATTCCAATAAAAAAACTTACACTCCTGGGGAGTCCGGAAAAATTACCGTAAATTTTGATCCTAAAGGAATTGTCGGAAAGGTTAACAAATGGGTTCAAATAAGAGGAAATTTTTCAGATGCTCTTGATGTTGAGCTTACATTTAATGCAGAAATAAAAGTATTTGCTGAGCGGGATAAATCTGCTTACTACCCTGGTGAATTTGGATATTTACTGATAGAAAAATTAAAATTGAATTGGGAAAATAAGATGAATAATGCCGTTTTCTACGATACAGTGAGGTTAGAGAATGACGGATATGCTGACATTCAATTGCAAGAATTTGTTGATCTTCCTTCGTTTATCGAACCTCTAAACTTTCCCATAAATTTAAAACCACATGAGTTAGGAATGTTGGTTCTTAAAATTGATTTATCCCTTGCCGATACTATCGGCCCTTTGGCGGGTTCACTCAAGATAAATACGACAGACAAATATTTTAAACGAAAACAAATAGACTACTACCTCGATGTCAAGTCAGATTATTCTTCATTAACTAGGCGTCAATTAAAAAATGCTCCAAAACTTATTCTAAGCAGTGATTTAGTGGATATGGGTACCATGAAAAGTGGCATTGTGCGCACAAAAACAATAACCATTACCAATGCCGGAAAACAGCCCCTTATTTTTAAAAGAATAGAAACAGACTGCTCTTGTGCTATTTTGAAACCAACGAAAAAAATACTAGCTACGGATGAATCTTTGGAGATTCCAGTATTTTATGATTCTCTTTTTAAAAGTGGTAAGCAATTCAAGAAAATTACGTTATATAGTAATGACCCTGCAAATCCAATTCAAATTATTACTATTAAAGCTGACGTAAAATAATTATAAACACAATTTGGCAATTAAATTGATCGTTGTAAGTTAATATGAAAATAAAACACATACTTCTTCTTTCTACAATATGTTTAATTACCTCTTTTTTAGGAGCTTATACATATAAAACGTTTTTTAATACCCCTGAATTTCAAATATCCTACGTTGATAATTCTACACCCTACAAACGGGTAAATAATGCAGCAATAGAAAACCTAGAAACTGGTTTTATTACCGCATCAAAGTCAAGTACATCGAGCGTGGTTTTTATCAAAACAGAATCGCAACAATATCAATCCAGCGGATTTTGGGGATTTGGATTTGATCCATTTGGAAGAATTGGCAAGGTTGCCAGCACTGGCTCTGGCGTCATTATGTCAGAAGATGGCTATATTATTACTAACCAACACGTTATTGCTAATGCTGAGAAGATTCAGGTTGTATTAAGTGACAGTAAAAAAACGTATAACGCTATACTTATTGGGACTGATCCAAGCAGTGATCTTGCACTACTTAAAGTAGAAGCCAAAGGATTAGCACCCATCATATTTGCCAATTCAGACGAGGTAGAAATCGGACAATGGGTACTCGCTGTGGGCAACCCATTTAACCTTACCAGCACAGTAACAGCTGGAATAGTCAGTGCTAAAGGACGAAATATTAATATTTTAGACAACCAATTTCCCATAGAATCATTTATACAAACTGACGCTGTAATTAATCCAGGAAATAGCGGTGGCGCACTTGTAAACCTGAGTGGCGAGTTAGTTGGCATAAATACAGCTATAGCCAGTAAAACAGGCAGTTATGTGGGTTATGGATTTGCTATACCCAGTAATATTGTAGCAAAAACTATTGACGATATTAAAAATTATGGCGAAGTTCAACGAGGTTTCTTAGGCATAGAAGTAGTGGATGTAGATGGTGAAATGACGGAAAAACTAGGTGGCAAAAACGGAGTACTAATCAAAAGAATTACTGGAACAAATGCTGCGGCTGACGGTAAGCTGGAAGCTGGGGACTTAATAATCCGTGTCGACGGAAAATTAATAGACAGCAAAGCTACTTACGATGAGAGAATAGCTTATTTAAGACCTGGTGATATCGCCAAACTAGAAATTCTTAGAGATAATGAAACGAAGTCCTTCAATATCGCCTTAGTCAATAAAGAAGGAAATACCAAATTATTAAAAAAAGAAAGTGTAATCAGTGAAACTTTAGGCGGTGAATTTGAGCTAATATCTAAATTGGAACGTGATTCTTATCGAATTCCAAATGGCATAAAAGTAAGCAATGTATCAACGGGAAAATTAAGACAAATGGGCATTGATAACGGGTTTATTTTCGTAAAAGTAAACGGCAAGGCAGCGGATGACGTTTATGATTTAATACAATTACTTGAAACTATTAAAGGTCAAGTTAGAGTAGAAGGCGTTACCTCCAATGGCACAAGTCAATACCTAAGTTTTACATTTAGATAGATATAGATTAGAAAATACAACGAGATAAACGTCTAATCAAAATGTTAGTTCTTCGAACGCCCCTTGAAGTTCTCCTTGAGCATGTCGTTGATTTAAACGTTTAGTGATGGCTATTCCTTGTTTATAAATAGATTCAGCTAATAAGTCTTCACCGATTCGTTCATACAATTTACCTAAATGGTAATAGGTTGCATAGTATTCTGGTTGTTCATTTACTAGCATCAGAAATAATTTCAATGCACTTGTATCTTGTCCTAGTGAAACATATTCAGTAGCAAGTGCATAACTCAAAAAAGGGTCGTTGGGGGTATCCTTTAAAAATGTTTTTATCTGCTCAATTCTCTCGTTGTTAGCCATTTATTTGGTCAATTAATTGTATTTTCGCACCTCAATTTTAATACATTTTTTTTAAATGAAGATATTAGTTTGTGTTAGCGTAGTACCAGATACTACCACAAAAATCACATTTACCGACGGTAATACCCAATTTAATAAAACGGGAGTTCAGTTTATAATAAACCCTTATGATGAGTTAGCGCTTACCAGAGCTCTTGATATAACAGAACCTATTGGTGGAACCGTTACGGTAATAACCGTTGGAGAAGCAGACACGGAGCCTGTTATACGAAAAGCACTTGCTATGGGCGCAACTGACGCTATACGTGTTGATGCAAATCCTAGTGATGGAATGTACGTCGCAGCTCAAATAGCCGAACAAGCTAAATCTGGTGAATATGACATGATTTTAACTGGACGAGAGTCCATTGATTATAATGGTGGTCAGGTACAAGGGCTTATTGCCGAAATGTTAAACTGGCCCTTAATCAATGTGGCGATGGAACTTGATGTTACCGATAAAAAAGTTACCGCTGTTCGTGATATTGACGGAGGAAGAGAAACAATAAGTGTAAACACTCCTGTTGTGGTAAGTGCCCAAAAAGATTTGTGTGAACCTCGTATTCCTAACATGCGTGGCATTATGATGGCTAGAAGCAAACCACTTAACGTGGTAAGCGCAGAGGATAAATATAACTACACTTCAGTAAATAAGTACGATCTACCACCGGCAAAAAGCGGTGTAAAAATGATAGACGCTGCAAATGCAGAAGAACTTATTGACTTATTACATAACACAGAAAAATTATTTTAGGATTATGGCAGTAATAGTATACGCAGAGAGCGATAACGGAATTTATAAAAAATCAAGTTTTGAGGCAATCACATATGGTAAAGATTTAGCTAATCAGTTAGGATCTACCTGTATTGCTGTAAGCATCGGTAACAAAGGAACTCAAAATCTAGGTTTATACGGAGCGGACAAAGAATTAAATATCTCAGGAGATTTATTTTCGACGTTTAACCCTCAAGCTTACGCCAAAGCACTCAGTGAAGTGGTGAGTGCTGAAAGCGGAGAAACGGTGATTATTTCACAAACTTATAATGGCAAATCTATTGCACCATTATTGGCTGTTAAACAAGATGCGGCGCTGGTAACAGGTATTGTAGACATGGTTGATACTACGGCTGGATTTAGTGTCAAAAAAACCTGCTTTTCTAGCAAGGCAATTGGCCATATTAATGTAAATCATCCTAAAAGAGTGCTTACGCTTATACCTAATTCTTACAAAATAACTGAGGGAGGAAAGGACATCAGTTATGAAACGGTTAGTACTTCGGTATCTGCGAGTGACATAAATACCACAATTGTATCAACAGATAAGGTTACGGGTAAAATACCATTAACAGAGGCTGAATTAGTTGTATCTGCGGGTAGAGGTCTGAAAGGTCCAGAAAATTGGAATATGATAGAGGAGTTAGCCGACGTACTCGGAGCTGCTACTGCGTGTTCTAAGCCTGTAAGCGATATTGGATGGAGACCTCATAGTGAGCACGTAGGACAAACAGGTATAACCATAAAGCCAAATCTATATATTGCAGCGGGAATTTCTGGCGCAATACAGCATTTAGCGGGAGTAGGTAGCAGTAAAGTGATTTGCGTTATCAACACAGATCCTGAAGCACCTTTCTTCAAAGCCGCAGATTACGGAATTGTTGGAGATGTATTTGACGTGTTGCCTAAATTAATAAAACGCGCCAAAGAAATTAAAGGCGCCTAACTTAATAAACCAAAACTGACTCAAATATTATGGGTGGTGAAAAAATAGAACTAAATATAGTAGGATTAACTTCTGGTCACTCACAAAGAAATAGCTACACCTTAATATTAGGTCAAGAAGACGGAAACTTAAAACTACCCGTAGTCATTGGAAGCTACGAGGCTCAATCTATAGCACTAATCATTGAAGGACTCACTCCGCAGAGACCCTTAACACATGACTTGATGTATGACGCAATGGATAAATACAACATCCTTATTAAGGAAGTTGTTATTGACCAACTAAAAGAAGGCGTTTTTTATGCTAAAATAATAACTGAGCAAAACGGTGTGGAATTTGCCATCGATTCTAGAACGTCTGACGCAGTGGCGATGTCTCTTCGCGCTAAATGTCCTATTTACACCTTTAAGTCTATATTAGATGACGCAGGGATCATTTACGACAACGAGGATGAAGATGATGCAGAGCACATTAATGATATTAAACCTAAAATTGATTCTGCTAATAGTTTCAATAAGATGTCTCTTAATGAGTTAAATACTGAACTAGAGAGAGCAATTCAAGTAGAGGATTATGATAGGGCAGCCGTTTTAAGAGACGAAATTAATTCAAGATCTTAATAGAACACTTACCATTTAATGCATAAAAAAAGGGATGTTAATTGTACATCCCTTTTTTTGTGCCCTTTGATTAATTCTAGTTGATTATCAATTTATGCACCGATGGAATTCCATTTAACTCTAGATTTAGCATATAAATTCCAGTACTTAGCATACTTACATCTATTCTACCTTTCCCTGTTGCATATTGAGTAATCAAATTCTTGCCTTGGATATCAGATAGTGTAAATCTCAGTTTATCATTGACTTCTGATTCTATCACGACATGACTACTGCTCGGGTTTGGATAAATCTTAAGTTTTGATGTATTAAATAATTGGATAGAATTTGATTTCCCAGGTAAAATTAAAGTTATAGCAGAAGTTTTATCAACCTCATTTTCGCCATAACCAACCGTTATGCTATTTGTTATTTTCACAGCATTTATAAGTTTAAAATCATCAATATACCAGCCATCTTCAGCGGCAGCGCCATCACTGGCAAATCGAAATCTAATATTAATAGTTTGATTTTCGAATGATGTTAAATTCAATATGGATTCAATAAAACCTCCTGAATTTCCGGTAAACGCATCTCTACCTGAAATCGCACTAGCTGGATTACTTTGAATAATCTTATTATACCCATTTTTAGTGAAGTATGGCCCCGCATCAAACCAAGTCGAGCCATCTGTTTGAATTTCAATTACTCCACCATCCCATCCATCTTCGGAATTTATCCAATGCCTAAATGAAAAACTAGGCGAATTTAAATTTGTCAAGTCAAGTTCTCGAGCAAGATACAGATCAGTTGATATTTCTGCGTTTGTTACTTTCCAAACCGCATTAGATATTGTAAGATTAACTATTTGCCAGTCTTCTCCTGAGCCAGCAGAAGTTACCTTCCAATCCCCTACTCCATTTTCCGTATAATCCTCCCAAACGCTTGAAGACGCATTTGCAAAATTCGGTATTACATTAAACCTACAAATGAACGAATCTCCTGAAGCAATGCTATCTATTAATACGGTAATTATTCCATTAGACTCAGTCCCGCAGTTTAATGATGCTGTCACTAAACTTGCATCTTTACTTAATGTATCCTTAATTTGAATATTACCAATAGTTTGCCTAGTCTTGTTATACAAAGCAATCGTATAGGTTAACTCTTCTCCATTGGAAACACTCTCTGCGGCTGTCTTTTTAATTTGTAACTTATTTTTAAGGTACGGCGGTATATCAAATGCTTCACTTCCGTCACTTCTATCGTCAGAACTCCCTTGAACAGCGCTGTAGCCTAGTCCTCTTCTGGAAAATGAACTCCATATGAGTAACTCATTATCACCCCCATTGGCATTTTTGTCTGCAAGTATTATAGCATCTCTAGCATCTGAAAAACCAGGGTTACATGGTTGTAATTTCATTCCGTCTATGACTAACTGCATAGTCTTATTATTACCTCCTGTTCCGTTATAAATATCACTATCATAACCGTATTTATCAATCATAACCCAGTATAAATCCCAGAGCATAGAGCACCATACTGAACCCACACCGTGAGGTACAGAAAACGACTTAATATCATCATATGAATAAGGACTCCTGTTTATATCAGCTGAATAAGGATAATTTCTTATGCCTCTACCATTTGTAGGCATATCGACTACATAGGTTCCTATACCCCTCAGTTTGTTGGCAGAATCATTAGGTTGATGGGTCATGACAAGTGAAAAGAAGTCGCTCCAACCTTCTCCCATTTGTTCTTCATTAGATAGACAACTGCTGTTAGATGCTCCACCAGTGAGGCGCGTTGAAATACCGTGGCCATATTCATGGGCAATCACTCCATTATCAAAATCACTATCGAATGTATTTGAGGACACATCACTAGAATCATACAAACTGACATTTACATCCTGAACAGTCATTACATCCAATATAGCGAGACCATCTGATTGCGAGATATGTACAGAAGGAATGTTGATACCAACGTTTGTTCCGCCCATTACAATAGGGTTGTTATCATCACTGTAAATAACAACTGCGATTGCACCTGCATCTTGTGCATTTTCTACTTTTAAACTAAAATTACATCCTTTTCTTCTTATCAAAGCTATGTTTCCTGAAAGTGCAGAGGCGTTTGTCAAGGCGTTACATCCTTGATCTCCGTTTGCAGTTCCATCATCTACCAAAACCAACTTGCCTGTTACTGGAATTGATGTTAGCGCAGGCCCAAAACTAGCGACATTAGCACTGTATTTACCTTTAATGCTATTAGGAGAATTGACACAAAAGTAATCTCCGGGTGATGCAGATTTCCAGATATACATTTGCATGCGCGGATTGTTTCCGTCGGGAGGGGTAGCAAAATTAGCATTATTAGTACCACTTCCATCTTGGGCATCCGCTTGCACGTAGTCGCCACCGAGACCACTATTTCCGTAATTATTGCTTTGAAAGTTTCCAGATTCCTCGTCGAATCCGTAATGCCACCATACATCGTGCATTACATTATTCCAATAAAATAGGTTGGTTATTGCGGCATCTAAGTATAATTCAGGACTTTTACTGCTGTCAAAATTATGATTAAAAGTAAGTGTACTTCCTCCATTGGGACTATAGCCTGGTACATTTGAATTATTCTTGTCATCACTTGCGTAAACATTGTTACCTCTTGTTATCGTATACTCCTCTCCCGAGGATCCATCTGTATCGTGCCAGCCGTATGGAGAGGCTTGAGCATCTTCAGGACTAGTGACAACGCTACGACTGCCATGGTTTGGACTTTCCACAGGAAACGCAAAAACATGGTATGAAGCAGTTGAAGTAGTTTTATTTATAGCTTGTAAATCTGTATTTATAGGAGTATTACTTAAATATTTACTTGAACTGCCATTTCTTCCTAAGTGTGTCAGATTACAATGTGCTACCCAATCATTTTGATCAATGATTGCTCCTGTCAAACCATTTATTCTGGTATTAAACCAATGTTTATGATCTATATTATAAATGGAAACGTCATAAGCAGGAAATCCGTTTTTTCCTAAAATAACCCAAATTTTATTGACCTTAATAGGACGATCACTCAATAAGGGATCTACTATAACACATTCTTTTTCATCATTACTTACAACCTTGAAAGAAGTAGAGAATTTTGGGGGGGCAACTCTCCTAATAGCCTCCGCTGGGGTTAAACTATATTCATAATTTTGGATAAAGGATTCTGCATTCAGTATAAACTTGTGGTTTACGTTGATCACTACAAGGTCTTTAATCGTTATGTTAAATTCAGTCTTGTAAATAGGAATATTATTGATAGTCTGTTTACCATAATATATAGTCACGTTTCCAGAACTCTTTACTTTATTGGTAATGATATATGTGGGAGAATACCCTTTCTGCTTATAAATAGATTGAATACGTTCATTAACAATTTGTTCTTGTGGAGGAAGTGAAGCGAAAGAAACAGCGCTCAAAGCGATGAGCGCAAGTAGTAATACTTTTTTCATAAATAGAGATGCAATATATAAATTTAAATCTGTGTAATTTTGAGTTTCACCCTTTCAATTTACTAATGGTCGCTTTTAGTGTATTTAAGCTGACGTCCATAGCTCTTTTTGTTTTTTCTACTTCATTGTACACTGCATCTAATTTAGCTTCTAATTCAGAAATATATTCTTCATTCGGGCCCTGATTGAACATCTGCCCTTTACCCATAATTAGCCATTCTGAATTTACTTCAGGATATGCGGTTAGAATTTGCTCTACTGCAGCCAAGCTAACTTTGTTTCTTCCTGAGCCTATGTGTGATAGTATAACTGTGCTTATACCCGTTGCTTTAGAAAAATTTGATCGTGTTGTTGCTGTTTTTATAATTAACTGCTCTAATCTGTTATTTATGCTCATACCTACATTTGTTAATTGCCGCCTTTTGTCGTTAACAAATGTAAATCAATTAACAATTGTTAAAATAACATTTGTTAAACATCTTATTTACAATTAGTAATTTTAGTGCTATTTTTTAGTTTAGATTTTCATTTCAATAACCTCATTAATAGTATTTTACGTATAAAATATTAACAATTGTGGACATCGTGTCAGTATGGCGGTATACCTTCTGAATAAAAGATTTGTACATTTGCTTAGATTAAAAAAACAAATGAAAAAACAAGACATTATTATACTTTCAGCGGTGATGTTAGCGCTAGTTTTAATTCGGGTATATTTTAACATCCCTAATTTTAATCCCCTCGGTGCTATAGCCCTAATGGGTGGTGTCCTATTCGGTAGAAACTGGTTGGCTTTCTTAATCCCTGTGAGTGCTTTATTTGTGGGAGATTTATTATTAGCGTCAAATAATGCTTTAAATCAAGACTATCTTTTCTCGGCTTCGTTCCTTACGGTTTATGCATCTTTTGGGGTAATGATAGCTTTGGGAATGTTATTGGCAAAAAAACCATCATTATCTGGCGTGTTAGGCGGGAGTCTTCTTGCTGCAATAGTATTTTTTGCGGTAACTAATGCTGGATCATGGTTCACTTTACCTGAATATCCTAAGACATTTAATGGATTAATGGCTGCTTATACAGCTGGCATACCATTCTTTAGAAATACACTAGTAAGTCAAGTACTTTTCAGTATTGGAATTTATGTTGTTTATTCTTTTGCAACACAGCGTAAGCTCACTTTGGCGTAATAAAAATTACACTTTAAAAAAAATCCCACTCAAATGAGTGGGATTTTTTTTTAAATTTCTTGAAACTCCTGAATTAAAAGCCCTGCTCTTAGTTTAGGTTCAATGTAGGTACTTTTAGGAGGCAATATTTTATTGCTATCAGCAATTTCAATAACGTCTTCAAAGGAGCACGGCTTTGTTGTAAATGCGATACTATAAATTTCTGAATCTACTAAGTCTAGTAGTTCATTTAATCCGTTGGAATACGGATGATAATATATCTGAGAATCTGTTCTGCTATCTTGGATGTCAAAAACACCTTTAACTATTATCTCTTCTAATATCTCTACATCTAACTGATCGCTATGTGATTCATAAGATAAAAGATACCATTGCTTATTTATATAAAGACCAAAATGCTTAGACTCTAAAATAGTATAAAGAGGCTTGTCCGATTTCATTATTTTAAAATGACTAGCTAAATCTGCGATTACTTTTTGAGCATCTAAAGAATGTAACGGCTTTATAAGCCTATGAAATGGATGTATCTGTAACTGATTTTCATGAACAATGTAGCACATTGATTTATCATTATCTAATCCAGGAATTGAGGCATTAAACTCTGAGGTGCTAGCAGATCTGTGATGTCCATCAGCAATATAAAAGCTTTCTATTTCTGCCATTTCTTTCTGTAGCTTAGTTACGTCCTCAATACTATCTACTCTCCTTACCACATGGGTTTTATGATCGGCAGAAACGAAACGATATATTTCAGTTGCTTCTAGCTCATCCAGGTTAATATCACTATTGTGAGCCAAAAGAGTCGGCTCACCCATTATATGAGCTGTTTTAAAAAGTTCTACTAAAAACTTTAATCTACTTGGGCGTATTTCTTCGTGTTTTTTAATTCTGTTCTCACGATAATCGTCTACACTGCACAACCCTATTACTCCTTTGCAAGATTTTCCAGATGCTGAAATTTGCTCATAGATATAAAAAGACTCTTTATCCTCCTTAATCAAAACACCTTGACTTTTCATATTTACAATATACTTTGCCGCAAACGGAAGAAACTTTTCTGGTTCTTGAAACGCCCCATTAAAGCTCATGTGACTTTTTGTTACATGATGAAAAGTATACGGATTGGTCATCAGTTCATTTACCAAATCTTCTTTAGTAGGATGATCTGTAGACTTTGCAGTGACCTTATTAACCATATCGGGCAATGGCCTTAATGCTCTAAACGGAAATATCTTAGGCAAGCAATTATGAATTAAAGAAGTTTATGATGTTTTGAGCGAGCTCTATCCCTACTCTTTCTTGCGCTTCTTCTGTAGAAGCTCCAATATGCGGGCTAAGACCAACAGCATTCATTCTTAAAATATCCGTATTTACCGGCGGCTCTTTTTCAAAAACATCTGTAGCTGCATATTTTACTTTACCAGATTTTATGGCTCCTAAAAGTGCTGCTTCGTTAATGGTTCCTCCTCGAGCACAATTTACTACACCTACACCGTCTTTCATTTGTTCGAATTCTGGAGTGTCTAATACGTAGCCTTGGCCACCAGGTATATGCAAACTAATAAAATCAGCATTAGCTAAAAGTTCTTCTTTACTGACTGTTTTTACATTTATGGTGAATTCGTGATTATACACAGGATGTAAGTCAAGGGTAACATCACCTGCTGTCAAAAAGGGGTCATAAGCTAAAATCTCCATACCACAACCTAGCGCAATCGAAGCTGTAGCTCTACCAATTCTGCCGAAGCCAATTAATCCCAACTTTTTGCCTTGTAATTCAATGCCTTTGCTGGCTGATTTCTTGAGTGCTCCAAAATCTGAAACTCCGTCAAGACTCATGGCTTTATTAACTGCGGGTAATGATCTCACGATACCAAAAAGATGTGCCATGGCTAATTCTGCAACAGATCTAGAAGATGCTGCAGGTGTGTTTAGCACCGCAATGTTTTTACTCTTGGCAAAATCTACGTCTATGTTATCTAATCCTACACCACCTCTACCTATTACCTTAAGATTAGGACTAGCTTCTATAAGTTCGGTGCGCACTTGTGTCGCACTTCGTACAATGATAGCGTCATATTCGTTAAGCTTTCCTACTAAATCTGTTTGAGCAATACTATTAGTATCTACTGTATATCCTGCTTTTTCAAGCAACTCAATACCTGCTTTATGCAGGCCATCATTTATTAATATCTTCATTTTAACCGTTATTTAAACGTTTGCATTACGTTAACTAGCACTTTTACACTATCTATACCTAGCGCATTATACATACTTGCCCTGTAGCCTCCTACGCTTCTATGACCTTTTAATCCACTAATATTTGCATCTTTAATTGCCAATGCAAATGCTTCATCCACAGCTTCAGTTGCACATTTAAAAGTAATATTCATTTTAGAACGATCTTCTATCGCCGTAGTACCAATGAAATTTGGATTTGTATCAATCTCAGTATATAATAGGTTGGCCTTTGCCGTATTTAATTTTTCAATGTTGGCTAAACCTTGCTCATCAATCCATCTCAAAGTGTGCATACAACCAAATACAGCAAATACAGAGGGGGTATTAAACATAGATTCACCTTTTATATGTGTATTGTAATCAAGCATAGTGGGCAGGTAGCGTGTCACTTTACCTAAAAGTCCTTTTTTAATCACTACAAGTGTTGTACCCGCTGGACCCATATTTTTTTGAGCTCCTGCGTATATCAAATCAAATTGTGTAAAATCAAGTTCTCTACTAAAAATATCAGAGCTCATATCGCATATCATGGGTACATCGCACTTCGGAAAATGATGCATTTGCGTTCCAAATATGGTGTTATTTGAAGTACAATGGAAGTAATCGTAATCTGAGCCAATTACGTAATCCTTTGGGATGTAATTGAAATTTTGATCTTCTGAAGACCCCAGAACATCTACTTTACCAAAAGCCTTCGCTTCTTTAATCGCGTTTTTAGCCCAAGTACCGGTGTTGGTATAAGCCGCTTTATTCTCCAGCAAGTTCATAGACACCATCAAAAATTGCATGCTGGCTCCACCTTGAAGAAAAAGAACATCATAATCATCGTTTAATCGCATGATTTTTTTTACTAGACTGCATGCCTCATCCATAACAGCTACGAATTCTTTCCCTCTGTGTGACACTTCTATCAGTGATAGGTTTGTGCCTTCAAAATTTTGAAGTGCCTGAATACAGCTATCTAATACCACTTGTGGCAAGATGGCAGGACCCGCCGAAAAATTATGTACTTTGCTCATATAAAAATAATTAGAGCAAAACTATTTATTTCTTGTTATTTGCACCATCAAGAACTTGAAACTTAGAAGAAAAATAGAGAAGAAATTAATTAATCTAGATAAGGTACTAGACCAACGACTTGCACTTGTTAGTTTTCCTGGGTTTAAAGGCAAATCAATTTATCAAGTTGGTAAGTTTTTTTTGAATGGTTTATTTCAAGAAAGCTTAAATCTAAGGGCTTCTTCTTTAGCTTTCAACTTCTTTATTGCTTTATTCCCTTTAATCATTTTTTTGTTTACGCTTATTCCTTACGTTCCCATTGAAAATTTAGATCAACTTATTACAGATTTAATAGATAAAGCTTTACCTAAGAATGCATCTGCATTTTTGAATGAAACCATTCAAGACATTTTAACCAATCAGAATGCGGGTTTACTTTCCTTTGGTTTTATAGCTGCCTTATACTTTTCTAGTAATGGATTTGCTTCGTTAATCGCGGCATTTGATCAGAGTGTTCATTACAAAAAACAACGCAACTGGTTAGCCATACGCACTAAAAGTATTGGTCTACTTTTCATTGTAATTACACTGCTTATATCAGCTATTCTGCTCTCTGTTGTTTTTTCGTACGGTTTAAGTCTGTTAGAAGTAAAAGTGTCTTTGAATGATCAATTTACCCTCACTTTACTAAAACTAGTAGAATTTACCTTGACGTTAGCCCTAGTTTATTTTATTTATAGCTCTATCTATTATTTTGGCTCACACAAAGAGTCTGAATGGCGATTCTTTTCAGCGGGGAGTACTGTTGCCACTGTTCTGTCCTTTGTAACTACTTATGGTTTTCGCATCTATGTAGAGAATTTTAATTCGTACAATAAACTATATGGTTCAGTAGGAACTTTACTTGTGCTTATGCTGCTCATATATTTCAATTGTTTTGTTATTCTTATAGGTTATGAGCTCAACCGCAGTATAGATAAAGCCAGCTAAGCTTAGCTGCTCTTTTCCTTTTGATTTAAAGAGACCAAGAAGCTAGGAAAGTTATACATACAAAAATAATCTAATGTATTCCTGGTCTAGGTAATATCTAAAAAGCTAATAACAACTAAATTTTAGGATAAAAAAAAGCTTCAACAAACCGTTGAAGCTTTTTACTTAGTTGCGGAGGCGGTAGGATTCGAACCTACGGACCTGTAACAGTCAACAGTTTTCAAGACTGCCGCATTCGACCACTCTGCCACGCCTCCTTTATACTTATTAGAAATAAACATATCCTATTTCCCTAAGCGGGTGCAAAGATATTCAAATACTTTTTTTTACAAATTAAATTTCCAAAAAGTCGAATAAAAATTTAATCTCAGCATTTTAGGCCTCACCTACTCATTCGTCTTCTCTTCACCAAGAAAGGAATAAACGTAGATTCCACGGGCAAGCTTGTATCAGCCTCGACATAATCTATTTTATATTGTGAAAATCTTGATTTTAAATTTGATGTGTAGACCTTCATGCGTTCTACATACAGCGCCTTAATGTCATTTGGCTGTAGTTTCAAAGACTCGCCGCTTTCAGCGTCTATAAAGTGTACTGGTGAATGGCCAAACTCAAAGCTAATCTCACTGGATCTGTGTAACGTATGAAACACAATAACCTCGTGTTTACGGTGCTTTAGGTGTTTAATAGCATCAAATAACTTTTCAATATCACGGTTTTCTTCCAAAAAATCAGTAAACAAGATTACTAAACTTCGTTTGTGTATTTGAGCAGCTATAGTATGCAACGTCTCCGAAATATCTGTAGTTTTTTGAGCGGACTTATAAGTTAAGTAGGTTTCAAGTTGATGCGTCAGTTCTTTGTAATGCCTTGATGATGAGGCGATTTTACTTGAGGCTATCACGCTGTCATCAAAATACACAATACCACTGGCATCTCTTTGTTTTTTAAGCAATTGCAGAAAAACCGCTGAAGACCAAATAGCATATTGTAGTTTACTAAGTGAATCCTTCTCTTCTATTTGCATTGACGATGAAACATCAATAATAATTTGGCATCTTAAGTTAGTTTCTTCATCAAAACGTTTGGTGTAGAGCTTGTCCGTGCGTCCAAACAACTTCCAATCTATATTTCGAGTACTCTCTCCTACATTATATTGCCTGTGTTCGGCAAACTCTACCGAAAAACCGTGAAATGGACTCTTGTGTAATCCTGTAATAAATCCCTCTACTGCCTTGTTGGCTAGTAAGTCTAGATTTCCGGTGTTTAGTATTTCTTGCTTATTTATTTTCATAAAAAAACGGTATAACTCGCTGGCGAGATATACCGTTCAATAATACAATTTGTAACTCAGATTAAGCTAATTGATTTTTAATCTTATCTTCAATAGTAACCTTAGGCACTGCTCCTACTATTTTGTCAACTACTTCACCATTTTTAAAAACCAATAACGTTGGTATACTTCTGATACCATACTTCATAGGTGTTGCAGAGTTAAGATCTATATTCATTTTACCAATTATTGCTTTCCCATCATATTCAACGGCTAGTTCCTCTACTACAGGACCTATCATTTTACACGGACCGCACCACTCTGCCCAAAAATCAACCAAAACTGGTGTGTCTCCGCTGTTTAATACTTGTTCTTCAAAATTTGAATCTGAAAATTCTAATGCCATAATTTTTTATTTTTATTCTTAGTGCGAAAGTACATTCAATGGCTAACTTTTAGCATCAATAAATGATATAGAGATATAAACAGATACTACACTTGTGTATTCAGCTCTATTCTGAATCTAGTTCCTTTTCCCAAATCACTGCTCTTAACATATATTTTGCCGTTGTGATAATTTTCAATTATTCGTTTTACAAGTGACAAGCCTAACCCCCAGCCTCTTTTTTTGGTCGTATAACCAGGCTTAAAAATAGTTTTAAATTTATTAGCTGCTATTCCTTTGCCATTATCTACCACGTCAAAAACAACAGAATTGGGAAGTATTTGATCAATCTCAAAATAGATCTGCCCCTCTCCATCCATGGCATCTACAGCATTTTTACATAGATTTTCGACTACCCAAGCAAAAAGGGGCTTATTTACATTAACTGAAACTTTTTTAAAAAGCTCTTCGTTTTTTAAACTGATATCCACCTTTATGGATGTTCTATTATTGATATAGCTTACACTTTCTTCTAAAACATCATATAAATTATAGGAGACTAGCGTAGGCTCAGAACCAATCTTGGAAAATCTTTCGGTAATAAGACTTAAGCGCTGCATGTCATGATCGATTTCATCTAGCACTTTTTGAGGCACATTATTCTCACTTTCTTTTAGATAATCTACCCAACCCATTAAGGAACTTATGGGCGTTCCCAGTTGATGTGCTGTTTCCTTACTCATTCCGGCCCACACCTTATTTTGTTCACTCGTTCGGCTATAGCTAAAAGCGAAATAACTCATTACTAAAAATAAACCAATAACGCCTAACTGAAAATACGGATAAACCTTAAGCTGACTTAACAATAAAGAATTTTCATAATAAATAATATTCTTTTTTCCGTCATCTAATAATACCTCAATCGGCTCATTTTGAGCCCTCATATCTTCTATTTTTTTCTCGATTTTTTTGCTTTTTACCGAAAGTGTACTATCCAAATTACGAGAACCAATTACTTCTCCTTTTTCATTGGTTAGAATAACTGGAATGGTTGTATTACCTTGAATTATTTCATAAATAAAATTAATATCATTATCCCCCTCCGATGCTGCAATTTGCCGTGTAGCATTCGCCCATGTCGCTATTTTTTCACGTTCTTGACTTGCTAATTTTTTTACTAAATTATTGGTAAACCACAGCGAAGAGAAGCCAATTAAAAAAGCAAAAAACAATAGTGCGACTTTGATAAATCCTTTTATTTCGTAATTATTTAGTTTCAATTGAGCCTCGAAATTAGTTAAGACAACTTAATAATCACGTAAAAAAGTATTTTTGCCCGCGTGATTCTAACATTTACACATTCCAACAGAAGCTTTACAGCAGACATTAATAAACCCTTAGATATAAGTATATCCGTACATCGAGACCACAGCGTATCTAGTTTTGGTATAGCAGGAGCTATATACAAAGACTATGTTGCCGGGGATTTAATTGGGAATAAAGCCTTAGGTGGACCTTGTAACCTGGAAACTATAACTTTTACGCCTCATGGTAATAGCACACATACTGAATGTCTTGGGCACATTGCCGATGAATCATATTTTGTAAACGACTGCATCAATGATCGGTTTTATCTGTCGACATTGTGGTCTTTATCAGTGGCTGAAGATGGATTATACTTAAATTTCGATGCGCAGGACTTCAACACATTAAAAAATGTAGATGCGCTCATTATACGAACATTGCCAAATCCTATTCAAAAATTGAATGAAGATTACAGTGGGAAAAATGCTCCAGCTATACGTACTACAGATATGCAAAAAATAGTGGATTTAGGGATTAATCATCTCCTTATAGACTTGCCATCTGTAGATCCTGAATGGGATAATGGAGCGCTAGCCTCGCACCATATATATTGGAATTACCCTGATAATCCTAGGTTGGATGCCTCCATAACGGAGTTTGCCTTTGTGCGTGATGACATTCAGGATGGTGAGTATCTTCTAAAGTTAAATGTGAGCAATTTTGAGTCAGATGCAGCGCCAAGCAGGCCAGTGTTATACCCTATTATTTCACTAAAATAAGTTGAGCGAAAAGGTATTATATTTCAAATCTTGGTTAGCCAGTAAGTATATTAACCTACTTGGCAATAAGAATCATACGTTCAATTCTATACTCATTATTAAATTGGATGAAATAGGAGATTTGGTTACCGCCTTACCTGTATTTTATGCGCTTCACAAACGCTACCCTCAAGCACAGCAAACATTGGTTTGCAAGTCATTTAATACTGTTTTTTTTGAGCACATAGATTACGTTCAATGCGTGACAGCATTTGAGACAGTAAACAAAAATCAATACGACTTGATAGTAGATTTAAGGGGAAACATAGAGACTATTTCTTATGCACTAAACGTAAGACCAAAATACCGACTTGATAGAGGATCTATACGACTTAAAAATAAATTCTTCGGGGGCCAAAAAAATGAGATTGATACAAATCTCGAGGTAATTTCTCCGCTTACGGGGGCAAATGTAGATGCCTCCAACCCAATAATTGTATCACACAAAAACCGTGAAACGGTTACGCAATATCTTAGTAAACATGCTGTAGATAAATACATTATAATACACTTAGGAGCCCGTGATGCCGCAAGAAGATGGCCTATTGATAGATTTTCAGCCATTATCAACTACCTTAATGAAGTGTTTGAATTGCCTTGCTTTTTAGTAGGAGGCCCAGATGATGATGAGCTTAATCAGCGTTGCTTATCGCAGGTGGTGAGTCAAATAAACTTCAACGTGGTGGGTGAATTTAATTTGCTTGAATACGCTGCCCTCTGCGAAAAAGCAAGCTTGTTTATTGGAAATGAAAGCGGTCCTTTGCACATTGCTGCTGCCATGAACATTCCTAATATTGCTTTATTTGGCCCAGGCGTAAAGGCTGTTTTTTACCCCAAAAACGAGCAAAGTATTGTACATCATTACTTGTTATCCAAAGGTCACAAACAACAAACGATTGAAAATTCTACCATATTCCATATCACCGTGGAAGAGGTAAAAAAGAGCATAAATAAACTGTTAAAGTAGTTCTACTTTAGCATTCTTCTCAAAATCTTCCCTACATTACTCTTTGGTAACTCATCGCGAAAAACAACAATTTTAGGCACTTTGTAATTAGTCAATTTCTCACGGCAAAAATCACGTATCTCGTCTTCTGTAAGACTCTCGTCTTTTTTAACCACAAATGCCATCACACACTCAGTCGTCTTAGGATCTGGCTCGCTCCTTACTCCCACTTCTAGTACTTTAGGATGGCTACTAATCACAGCTTCTACCTCACTTGGGTATACGTTAAATCCAGAAACACATACCATTTCTTTCTTACGGTCTACTATTTTGAAGAAACCGTCTTCATCCATAATACCAATATCTCCTGTCAAGAAAAAGTCTCCATGCATACATTCTGCCGTTGCTTCTGGTCTATTCCAATATCCAGCCATCACTTGAGGTCCTTTAATACCAATCTCTCCTCTTTCACCCATAGGCACTTCTTTTTTATCATCGTCAAATATTTTCAACTCTGTATTAGGTATAGGTAATCCTATAGTCCCCATACGGTGGCTACCATCTGTAGGATTAATAGTGGCTGCAGGTGAAGTTTCTGACAAACCATAAGCTTCTAAAAGTGGAGATCCTGTCACTTCTTGCCATTTAAGCGCTACCGCATCTTGTACTGCCATACCTCCACCAAGAGAAATTTTAAGATTAGAAAAATCTAATTCTCTAAAGGCTGGTTGATTGAGTAAACCATTAAACAAAGTATTTACGCCAGTAATAAGCGAGAAAGGATTCTTTTTAAGATCCTTGATAAATGCAGGCATATCACGCGGATTAGTAATTAAAACATTACGAGCGCCATAGTTAAAGAACGTAATACAGTTGGCTGTTAGCGCAAATATGTGATATAATGGTAAAGCAGTTATAACAACGGCCTCGCCGTCTTTAAATAATCCTGTTAACCAGCCATCTATTTGAGAAAGCTGAGCACAAATATTACCATGAGTTAAAACAGCTCCTTTACTAACGCCTGTGGTACCTCCCGTATACTGTAAGAAAGCTATATCGTCATGTGTTAAATTGACTTGAGTTGGTTTTTTACCTAAACCTTCTGCCAAAATACTTTTAAAAGAGACCGCACTTGGTAAATCATAAGCAGGAACCATCTTTTTAATATGTTTCACTACCAAGTTGACAATACCTCCTTTCAAACCGCCAAGCATGTCTCCTATACGAGCAACTATTACAGTCTCAATATCGGTATCTGCTTGAATCTCTTGAAAATTACTTCCAAAGTTTTCCAATATAACTATGGCCTTTGCCCCGCTGTCTTTATATTGATGCTTCATTTCAGCTGGAGTATAAAGTGGGTTGGTATTCACAACCACAAAACCACATTTAATTACAGCGAACATCGCCACAGGGAATTGGAGCAAATTGGGCATTTGAATAGCCACTCTGTCACCAGGTTTCAGGTTTGTTTTATTTTGTAAGTACCATGCAAAGGCATCCACATTAACTTTCAATTCATTAAAAGTCAAAGTTTTATCCATGTTTTGAAATGCGACTTTATCTCCATAGCGAGAGACAACGTCATCAAAAACCTTAGCTAAAGATTCGTACTTGTTATTATCTACGGTTTGAGGCACAAAAGCAGGATAGCTTTTAAACCAAGCGTGTTGTTCTGACATGCGGTAAAAATATATCGTAAATCTTAAGATACAAACTTATGTCACAAAAAAGTCTGTAATTCAGTCATTACATGGGTTTAAAAAAAATAATTTAGATACTAAATAGTTTACTTTTGCGGCTCATTCATCTGCATTCGTAGTTCAACTGGATAGAATATCGGATTTCGGCTCCGAGGGTTAGGGGTTCGAATCCTCTCGAGTGCACAAAAAGCTTCTTGCTAACAACAAGGGGCTTTTTTCGTTTAATAGGAATAGAAGAATAAGTTGAGTTGTAAAGCTTATTTACTAAAGTTTAAAAAGGATCAATTGACACTTTACAGTTTTAAACGTTTAAAAAACACTTTAGCCGACAGCTTAATATGTTGTCTTTAAGACAACTTCATATACTTAGAACTTACTAGAAACTTTAAATTCACTTGTTTCATGAAATTCTATTTCAGGGTTATTGGATTTTGCCATTTGTAAGATATAGGCGGTACTTGCCAAGAATACCAAGTTTTCATCCTTATCCAAGACCACATCTTGTGGCTTGTATTTTATAAATTCGGCAATTTTAGCTTGATCGCCTGTCATCCAGCATGCTTTGTGATAGTTCACCCCGTCAAAACGTGCCTTTGCATTGTACTCGTGCTCCAGTCTGTACTGTATTACTTCAAATTGTAACTCTCCTACTACCCCTATAATTTTTCGATTACCCGGTTGTTGCGTAAAAAGCTGAGCCACACCTTCATCGGTAAGTTGATTAAGTCCTTTTTCAAGCTGCTTACTCTTCATAGGATCCATATTTACTACTTCTCTGAATAACTCAGGACTAAAATTAGGGATACCTTTAAATGAAAGTTTTTCACCTTCGGTTAATCCATCACCTATTTTAAAGTTACCTGTATCGTACAATCCCACTACGTCTCCTGGAAACGCTAAATTGGTTACTTCTTTACTGTCGGCCAAAAAAGTGTAGGGGTTACTAAAACGCATCTTTTTACCACTTCTGGGGTGCACATAAAATGTATTTCGTTCAAACGTACCAGAGCAAACGCGCAGAAAAGCAATTCTATCCCTATGATTTGGGTCTAAGTTGGCATGTATTTTAAAAATAAAGCCGGTCATTTTCTTTTCTGTTGGAACAATGTCCCGCACATCTGTTGGTCTTGGTCTTGGACTTGGGGCGATATCCACAAACGTGTCAAGCATCTCTTGAATCCCGAAGTTGTTAAGTGCTGAACCAAAAAACACTGGTGCAAGTAATCCTTCTTCGTACATTTCTCGGTCGAAAGGCTCATAAATTCCATTAATAAGTTCTACGTCATCCCTTAGTTGCTTAGCATCAGTAGCGCCCACTAGCGTGTCTAATCTTGGGTCTTCTAGGCTCTCTATATTGATGTAATCACTCGCTTTTTTGGTTTTATCTGCTTCAAAAAGATTCAATGAGTTATTGTGCAGCAAGTAGACTCCTTTAAATCTGCTACCCATATTTATAGGCCAGCTGAGTGGTCTAGTGCTTATTTGTAATTCTTGCTCTAGCTCATCTAGTATATCAAAAGGCTCTTGTCCTTCCCTATCCATTTTATTGACAAAAATGATCACTGGCGTATTTCGCATGCGGCACACTTGCATAAGCTTTCGCGTTTGAGCTTCCACCCCTTTAGCTACGTCTACCACTAGAATTACACTATCTACGGCAGTAAGTGTTCGATAGGTGTCCTCTGCAAAATCCTTGTGTCCTGGCGTATCCAAGATATTGATTTTCTTACCTTTATACTCAAAACTCATTACCGAGGTTGCCACCGAAATACCACGTTGTTTCTCGATTTCCATAAAATCAGAAGTGGCCGTTTTTTTGATTTTATTACTCTTTACAGCGCCTGCCGTTTGTATAGCTCCTCCAAAAAGTAATAATTTCTCAGTAAGCGTAGTCTTACCCGCATCCGGGTGAGATATAATACCAAACGTTTTGCGTTTTTCTATTTCTAGTTCTAAACTCATTTTTATACGGGTGCAAGGATACAAAATTTATAGCGAAGCAAAAGTTGTATTGATAAGAGGGGTGATTATGCTCTAACTTGGCACAAGTACATCTTATCTCAGTGTTTTGCTTTTGTTCTAGACATTTAGTTAGTAGCCCATCCATACTAAAAAAGTGCATTCCAGGCTATTCAAACGCACATAGTTAAAGAAGTTGAAGGTATTTGCACGTATTAACAAGGGTTATTTTGAAACTGTTTTATATTCGTAGAATGAACAGCAATTCAAAAATTCTATTCGTACTTTTTATACTCGGTATAAGCGTTTCCCAAATCCAGGCACAAAACACTGTATCTGAAGTACAAGACACTGTTAAGAAAGAGTTTTATGTAATCAAGAAATCTGACGGAGCAGAATACGTAGGTGAAGTAATTAGTGATGACGGACGTGAAGTATTGGTGCTTACCAAAAGTATCGGAAAAATTTTCATTATTAAGTCAGATATTGTTTCTATGACGCGAATAGATGCAAGCAAACTGTCTCAATCGTCTGATGGGATATACGAAGACTTCAGAGTAGAAGGTCCTTATACCACGAGATACTTTTTTACAACCAACGCACTACCTATAAAAAAGAAAGAAAACTACATGATGATTGGCCTACAAGGTCCTGAGGTTCATTTTGCGGTGAATGATAACCTATCATTAGGTGTGATGGCCACATGGATAGCAAGTCCTATTGCTCTTGCAGCAAAATATTCATTTGAATCTAAGTCAGAATCTAAGACACATTTCGCATTAGGTACAATAATGGCCTCATCAGGTTATCTGCTACAAGCACAGGGTTTTGGTGGTATCCACTGGGCTACAGTAACCCAAGGTGATCGTAAGTCAAATGTTAGTTTTTCTGCTGGGTACGCCTATGCAAAGTTGTATAAGGATAATAGCAATTATATCGGCAGGAAATACTATGCCCAATACCCTGTAATTGATGGCGATTATTATTATAGTAATGGTTTGGAATCTAGCGTGGATAACGAACTTCGCAATAAGGGAGTAGATTACTATCAACAAATATACAGCCCCAATAAAGCTCGAGGATCGGCAGTCTTGGGTATTTCGGGTATTACGCCAATTGGTCAAAAAGCAAGTTTTATCTTTGATGCCTTAGCGTTTTTAGGCACTCAATATGGTTTGGAATACGTTAATTCGATTGTCTATCCTGACGTTCAATATAAATACAGAGTATACAGTAACGGTACATATACCGATGTAAATGCAACCGATGACATCACGGTAGATGAGTATAAAACTGCTAAAATAGGAATTAAGCCGACGGTGATAATTATGCCTGCTATACGATTTAACCGGAGTTACAACAAAGCTTTTCAGGTAGCTCTTGCTGGCGTTATTGCAAAGAACAATTGGGGTGAAATCATTTCTTTTCCAGTGCCTACCGTAAGTTGGTTAAGACAATTTTAAACTCTCCATACTCGTCACTTCTCTGGTGAAAGACATTGCTGTTACGGCACTGCGAATAATATCGTCCGAATAGGCTCGTACTTCTCGCAGACCCTCTTATTTTTGTGCCATGCGAAATACCATTATTATTCTTAGCCTTGCATTGCTATCTAGTTGCGCTTTATGGAAAGGTAAAACCTCCAAAACTTTAACTGTTTGGGTAAATAGCTCTACGATTGCTTGTACCAATCCAGATCAACAATGTCTTCAAGTTAATGAAGGTAACCAATTACCCGCTAATTGGTCTTTTACTACTTCCAAAATAGACGGATTTGAATACAAACCAGGTTACATTTATAAGCTAGAAGTAAGCAAAACAAAAGCGGCTAAAGAACCTACAACAGCTGCTAAAACGCAATATACTTTAGTGAATGTCTTAGAAAAAAGACCCGATTTAAAGGAAGAAGGTTTATATGTTTACATTCAAACTAGCTTAGGTGATATTGTAGGAAAGCTCGATATGGAGAGGGCTCCGCTTACAGTAGCCAATTTTGTAGGATTAGCAGAAGGAACGCAGGCCAATACTGCTAAACCTATTGGTACGCCATTCTACGACAGTATCATTTTTCATCGCGTAATTCCTGGTTTCATGATACAAGGAGGAGATCCCTTGGGTGTGGGCATGGGTGGACCCGGGTATAAATTCAGAAATGAAATACACCCAGATTTGACTCACGATAAACCCGGTATTTTCAGTATGGCTAATTCTGGACCTAATACCAACGGAAGCCAATTTTTTATCACTCACGTTGCAACGCCTTGGTTAGACGGTAATTATAATATTTTTGGAAATGTAATTATGGGACAAGAAGTAGTAACTGCCATTGGTAATACTCCTCGTGGACAAGCAGACAAGCCGAAAACTCCCGTTTATATGACTAAAGTGCAAATTATACGCATAGGCGACAAGGCCAAAAAGTTTGATGCAAACGATACCTTCAAATCCATGCAATAATGCAGAGCTCAATACTCAACAAAGAATATAAAATTAAAGGTAGTCGTAATCGAATAATGACGGCTGATCTATCGTATACAGCTTCGCAGGAAGAAGTTCCCATAGTGATCTTTGCACATGGTTTTCAAGGATTCAAAGACTGGGGACCCTGGCCACTTGCTGCAGAGATTTTTGCTTCTAAAGGATTCCCGTTTCTTAAATTTAATTTTAGTCATAACGGAACAACACCAGCACATTTAACCGAATTTGTGGATTTGGACGCTTTTGGTCAAAATAATTTCATGCTTGAGTATGATGACTTAGGTTTAATAATCGATTTTGTTCATCACAAAGCGAATACATTTGATTTTGCGTGGAATCAAGAAATTCATCTGATTGGTCACAGCCGTGGTGCGGGAATTTGCCTGCTTAGAGCTGCACAAGACGAACGTATCACTAAATTAGCTACCTGGGCTGGTGTTTCTGATTTAGAGCGTTACTTGGAGCTAAAAGAATACCAAGCTTGGAAAAAAGATGGGGTTCATACGATTCAAAACAAACGAACAAATCAAGAAATGCCTATTTACTTTCAGTTTGTAGAAGCGTATGCTGAAAATGCAATTACCTTAAATATGGGCACTAATTTGGAGAAAATTGAATGTCCGTTGCTCATTGTACATGGCGAAGATGACACTGTTGTACCTATAGATAACGCACATACCATCTATAATGATGTACAACATGCCCTTATTGCCGAAATAGAAAATGGAGACCATACCTTCGGGATGAAGCATCCTATGACAGAACGAAAAATAACCAAAGCATTTGCAGAGGTTATTTCTGAAACCTTAGCGTTTTTTAGTTTATAAAATGCCTAGAGAGGTGGCTATAATTGGTGGCGGTGCAGCAGGTTTTTTTACAGCCGTTAACCTTGCAGAAAAAGACAAGAACTGCCATATAACCCTGTATGAAGCTAGTAACAAAGTACTCGCCAAAGTACTTGTAAGCGGCGGCGGAAGATGTAATGTAACCAATACTATAAATGACCCAGCTGAACTAGCAAAAAAATATCCCCGCGGGCACGACTCTCTGAAACCCGTATTTCAAGAATTTAATACAACGCACACCCAAGATTGGTTTACGTCCAGAGGAGTTCCTCTAAAAACCGAGGACGATGGACGCGTATTTCCGTTGAGCAACACCTCGCAAACCATCTACAATTGCCTCACTAATTTAGCTCAAAAATTAGGAGTAACAGTCAAACTAAGCCATCGTTTAAAAGCGTTGAAATATTCGGAAAACAAGTGGCAGTTGGTTTTTAACGATGTAATTGTTTCTGCAGATGTAGTAGTACTTGCAACAGGTGGCAATAGTCAGATATATAAGATTTTAGAACACTTAACTATTCCCGTAGTACCCCCGCTCCCATCGTTGTTTACGTTTAATGCTGAGCCACATCACCTAGAAGCACTCGCAGGGGTAAGCGCTCCTAATGTCCTTACGAGTATTAAAGAGATTAAAAATAGTGAAGAATCAGGACCTATTTTAGTAACTCATTGGGGTTATAGTGCACCTGCTATTCTTAAACTAAGTGCTTGGCATGCCAGAGAATTAGCCGCTTTAAATTATACATTTACGTTGGTGATTAATTGGAATAGCTATGACCTCAACCAATTGCGTGCTACATTTCAAAACTATCAACTAAATACCCCAAAAGACAAGGTGTACAGCTGGCGCGATCACGGATTATCCAAGCGGTTGTGGCAAGAATTAGTAGCTAAAGCAGAACTTAAAGAATATACGAATTGGTCTGAAATAGGAAAAAAAGGAATAGAACGGCTTATTCAAGCACTTGCAGCATTTGAGGTAACGATAACTAAAAAAAGTACCTTTAAAGAAGAATTTGTTACTGCCGGAGGTATTGATTTAGATAGTATAGAGTTAAGTACATTTGAAGTACAAAACCACCAAAATCTCTATGCCGTTGGTGAATTATTAAATATCGATGCTATTACAGGTGGGTTTAATTTTCAAGCAGCTTGGAGTGGTGGTTTTTTAGCCGCGCAGTCTATGAGTAGTGTTAAATAATGCCACCGAGCTACTCTTTTCTTTATTTTTTCTTAATATTCGCATAGTAAATGATAAAACGATTTCAACTAGTTCTTGTATTAATTATCTCTACTTTAGCTCTACGCGCTCAATTAGCTGAACTTGATGTTTTACAAAAATCAAGTTCACTCCAAGAGGGAATCTATAAAGCGAGAGAAGCCTATAACACAGGCAACTATACAGCTGCGGAGCCACTATTCTATACAGAATTAGAAAAAGGAAATTTTACCACAAGCGATTTTTTAAGATTTGCCAACACTTTAGCTGCCAACGATAAGGATGCGCTAGCACGAGAATTTTTTGCGGAGTACGCTAAGGCTTCTGAGAATCCTCGGGCTACAATACTTGGAGCTCAAATAGCAAACGATTTAAAAAATATTCGTCAGTCGGCCCGTTTTTATACAGCCACTACTTTTGCTAACATTACACATTTTAACTCAAAATATTATTCTTCTGTTAACGGAAAAATGATGTCTTTCGATAAAGACTGCGAAGGGAACTTATACCATAAAAAAGAAGTATTGAAGGGACTAACTAATTTGGAATTCGGATCAGTAGCTTTTTTTAACGATGGAAACAGTGCAATTGGGAGTCTTATTGACTCTGTTACCCATAAAAGTGGTCTATATTTTTTCACGCAAAAAAAAGGTGTGTGGACTAAGCCAACTAAACTCTTATCCGACGAAAAGAATAATTATGCTTTCCCATTTATGGATGAATTCAATAATGCATTGTACTTTTCATCAGATAAACCAGAAGGACAGGGTGGATATGATATTTACGTAGCTAATATTTCGGGAAATAAAATACAAAAACCCATCAATTTAGGCCCTGTTATAAATAGTGCCGGAAATGAAATAAATGCCATACTGCAGGACGGATGGTTATTTATGAGTTCTAACGGTCATGTAAGCCTGGGAGGATACGATCTGTATAAATATCAATACCATGATGATGACCAAGCTACTTTAATCAATTGCGTAGACTTCAATTCCAAGAAAAATGACTTTTCTATTTTCTTAGATGAAATTCAGACATTGGTAAACCGCATCGACAACGATGGAGGAAGTTTGGTTACCTTTCAAGAAGCGAAAGCTTCCTTTACACACGAAGGCACAATAGTTGATAAAAGCGGAAAGCCAATCAAGAATGCCTATATTATCTTTAATAATAGTCTGCTCAAAGGTAAAGGCGATTATGTAGTAACCGATTTAACGGGCAATTACAATTATAAAACTAGTGAGGCACATTCATTGTTAATAGGAACGGTCTTCGCGGATGGATATCAATCTAAATCATTTAATGTTAGTACAGAAAAAACCTCAATTATACTTGACGATATAGAACCTATCGAGATTACAAAAGAAGTAATTAGAATAGTTTATGTACCCACCTACAGAGGATATGCAACGGATTCTATACTTGGAGATTCTGTGGCACCTCTTAAACTAATAACTGACCAAGTTGGTGCATCAACATCAAGCTTTAAACAACCTACTAGTATGGATGGATACTACATAATACTAGGCTCTGCATACAATTATTCTAAAGCCTATGAATTTTGGAATGAGTGGTTAGCTGTTTTTGAACATGCTGAAATTTTAACCTACGAAGATGACTTATATCGCATAGGTGTTTTTGCAGGTTCAACAGAAGACCAAGCAACTCGAAATTTTAACATCGCAAAAGGTAAGAAAAAAGATATTTGGATTTTGAGACAGGCTAATTAGCATGGTCAGGCTAATTCAGAAAAACATCTTTAACAACAGCCAGAACACCTAACATTATAAAGACCACACCTACTATGGACGTTAGCTTATCCCCCATGATTTGGAGTAATTTATCTTTGTATTTACTAGCTAAAGTAATATAAATCAGTAACACTAAAAAAGCGCCAACCACTGCCCCTAATGCAAAGGCCAGTCTAGAGGAGTAAAAATAGGTGCCCGTAAAATCCAGACTAATTAATCCGTCCGTGAGATCTGTAACCATTCCCGTTTGAATAAGTAAAAGCCAAGTTAGCCAATAAAATATCAACTGAGGATTTGCAAGCGCTAATAAAAATCCTTTATATAAATAATTATGCCCTCCTAGCTCCATGCTCAGCTCCTTTTTAGTTACTGGCTTATTTTTTATAAACACATAACGAATGCCGATAAGAATAAAAATAAAACCAACAGCTACTGTAATAATTGATTTATAACCTTGCAACACATCCGCGTAGCTAACACCCCAAATGGCAATGAGGACGTACGGTATCTCTGGCAAAACACCCCCAAAGGCTAACCATAATGCAGCTTTCCTATTTTTTGTAAGTGCTGTCTCTATAACCGCTGCGTTTACCAAACCCAGCATAAGCGAACCATATGCGCTAAGCAATGCAGCTAATAAAAAGGCGATAAGTACATTCAAGGTTCCAAAAGTTGTTTAAAAAAACTTGTTGTGCAAATGCGACTTAGATGTTTTGTAGTTTTAAACTTGCAGCTGAATATTATGAGTAATTTAACAATAGAAGGTAAACTGGTTCAAATACTTCCTTTACAAGAAGGTAATAGCACGCGTGGCGCATGGAAAAAACAAGATTTTATCTTGGAAACTACAGAACAATATCCTAAAAAAGTATGTATAAGCTGTTGGGGCGAAAAAGTAGATGAGCTTCAAAAATTCCAGCCTAACGAGACATTATCTATAGCCATAAACGTAGAAAGTAGAGAATATAACTCTAAGTGGTACACCGATATAAAGGCTTGGAAAATGGACAGGGCTGGCAATAATAGCGCCGCTCCTACTAATAATACACCTACACAAAATGCATCAGACGACATAGTGGGTATGAGTTTTAGCAATGATGACGAAGGTGACTTGCCATTCTAATCATTTTCTATTTAATAAATACCATTATTCCTTAAAATCACCTTTTGCCGTTCAGGTCTTGATGATGTTTAAGATAAGATCTTGTAACTTTAAGAGCTTAGGATAATATCCATAAGAGGTTTTTCATTTATTCCTTTATTTTTACTCCTATCAAAAAAATACTCCTTATATCAGACACGCACGGCTACATGGGTACTGAAATACTCGAAAAAGCAACAATTCATGACGAAGTATGGCACGCTGGAGATTGGGGAGATATGGAACAGACAAGTGACAAACTTTGCTCCATAACTAAAGTCAGAGGGGTATTTGGAAATATAGATGGACGCTCAATTCGAAAAACATATCCTGAAGAATTATTTTTTGAACTTGAAGGATTAAAAGTATACATGACCCATATTGGCGGTTATCCCGGCAGATATAAAGAGGGAATTAAGGCTAAGCTAAAGTCCTTTAAACCTGACTTATACATATGTGGACATTCCCATATTTGTAAGGTTATGAGAGACAAATTATTAGATTTGATTCACTTCAACCCGGGAGCTATGGGTAACAAAGGATTTCATACCAAAAGAACCATGATTAGTTTTGCCATTGATAATGGCAAACTAATTGATATTAACCTATTAGAATATGATCGAAACAAAGAATAAAGTCTGGCTTTTCTGTGTTTTAACCTTGCTATTTGTTTCGTGTGCATCGACCCAAACTGCACAAGGGCAGACCGATATCCCCAAGAAAGCAATAGAACTTTTCAATAAAGGGCTTGCGCAACAATCCTACGGCGAGTATGAGGAGGCTATTTCTCTCTTTAACCAAGCCTTAAAAAAAGCACCCCATTATATAGACGCTTTGGATGCTTTGGCAAACACCTATCAGCGCAAAAAAGATTTTACTTCGGCTATTTCCAATTACAAAAAAATCTTAACACTTAAGTCTGACCATGTATTTGCATTATATGAATTAGGCGATATTTATTTTGGACTGGATAATTTAGATTCTGCCGATTTTTTTTTAAAATCCTTTCTTAAAGTTAATTCTACAGATGATAAATATGCCAATATCGCAAGAGAAGCACTAGAAAATATAGATTTTGCAAAATATGCTAAAGCACATCCCGTTAATATTACACCGGTAAACCTTGGACCTAATGTCAATACTAAAGAGCAAGAATATTCTCCTGCTTTTGCCATAGACGAGCAGACCTTATACATTACGCGAAGAGTTGGAGACTTAAAAGATTCAAGACCCAATGAAGACATTTATTACGCAACACGAGACGGAGATAAATGGAATTCTATTCGAAATTTAGGCCCGCCTATAAATACCATTGAAAATGAAGGTGCATTTAGTGTATCGGCCGACGGACATTACATATTTTTTACGTCATGCAGTCGCTCAGGTGGTTTAGGGCAATGCGATATTTGGATTACTATTGATAAAAATGGTGCATGGTCTGAGCCCTTAAACTTACAAAAACCGGTTAACAGCAAGTATTGGGAATCTCAACCGTCTATATCCTCTAATGGTAAGGTGCTTTATTTTACCAGTGATAGACCAGGTGGTTTTGGTGGTACCGATATTTGGATGTCTAAATTTGGGGATAAGGGCTGGGAAGACCCGATTAACCTTGGTAAAGAAATTAACACCTCTAAGGACGAGCAATTTCCGTTTATACACTCTGATAATACTACGCTCTACTTTAGCTCTATGGGCCATCTAGGTATGGGTAAGAGTGACATTTTTGTAACACATCTAAGACCAGACGGCACCTTTGAAACACCAAAAAATCTTGGTTACCCCATCAATACCACTGGTTATGACTGGAATATGGTGGTGGCTCGTGACGGCAAAACCGCTTACTATAGCAGCGATAATAAACCCGACGGAAAAGGTGGACTCGATATCTATTCGTTTTTACTACCAGAGGAGCTGCAAGCACAACGCGTGAGTTATGTGCGAGGAACGGTGATTGACGCAAAGACAAAAAAACCTCTATCTACGAGCGTATCATTAACACCTTTAGACGGCAGTGCGAGTACTTCGTCTTACACGGATGCAATTAAAGGACAGTTTATGGTGCCATTGAAGTCCGATATTCAGTATTCCTTAACCATTGATAAAAAAGAGTATTTATTTCACTCAGAATATTTTGACATGCCTAATGTACCTACTGATCAACCATTTGATTTAAAAATAGAATTGCAAAAACTAGAATTAGGTAAAACGGTAGTGCTTAATAATATCTTTTTTGATACTGATAAATTTGAATTAAAAAACCAGAGTAAATCAGAGTTAGAAAAGCTTAAAGAATTTATGACACTTAATTCAGATATAAGCATAGAAATCGGAGGACATACTGATAATGCGGGTAATAGTAGTCATAATCAGGTCTTATCAGAAAACAGAGCTAAATCTGTTTACCAGTATTTAACGACAAATGGAGTTGCTGGTAGTAGATTGAGTTATAAAGGCTATGGAGATACTGCGCCAATAGCCAGCAATGCCTCAGAAACGGGAAGAGCTCGTAACAGACGAACAGAATTTAAAGTGGTGAAATAGTTGGTTGACTAAAAGCCAACTTTTTCTTTTATCCAAGCCTCAATGGTAGGAGCAAAATGAGTGTGTTCCAGGGCTTGTATTTTAGTTTTGATGGATGCTAGGGTTTCTGTCGAAGGATTTAAAATTGTACCATACTGAGCAAGCATTTTGCCTTTATCAAACTCAGCGTTTACCTCATGAATAGAGATTCCTGTTTGATGATCTTGGTTAGCTAAAACTGCTTCATGCACATGATCGCCGTACATATCTTTGCCTCCATAAAGCGGTAGGAGACTCGGATGGATATTCACTATTTTACCTTCAAAAGCCTCAGTTACCTCACTAGGAACTAGTTTTAAAAAACCTGCCAATATGATGAAGTCGATTTTACGTTTTTTTAATTGTTCTAAAATAGTAGCTGCATTCCAATCGTCTTTACCCCAATAGTGTGCACTTACGCTGTGTTTTTGTGCTACGGCAAAAGCGCCAGCCGCTTTTCTATTGCACCCCAAGGCTGTTATTTTTATAACATCGTCGCCTTTAAAGTATTGCATTATGGCATCAGCGTTTGTCCCACCTCCAGAAGCCCAAATTTCAACCTGTATCATTTAATCACTAATGAATTAATCAATACTTCTAACTCCCTAAGCTCAGCGACTTTTCGCTCGTTGGGGTAGTATAAAAATCCTTCTGCGAAAATAAGGCGTCCTTTTTTCTCATCTAAGACTACTCTAAGGTAAGATGGTCCACCCATAAAATCACCTTTCACATCCCACCATCCGCGTATAACCGAACTATACCTTCCCTTGTAAACCTCATCTTCTCTATATGGTTTAAAAATAGTAGAATAGCCCAGATATGATCCGTCTGAGGGACCTGGAATATATTTTTGAGTATACTCGTTTCGTATTTTGAGTAAGCCTGCTGTGGTTAATTCTTCTTTTGACGTATAAGGCACTGAAAACAAGATTATGTTATGCGCTAGCTCTTTGCCTGAAGACACTTTACGTACCCAAGTAAAATCTTCATTATTGATCGATACTTTATAGGTTGAAGGTATTTTAATAGCGTATCCCTTCTCTACTATAGATTGGAGATATAAACTATCCTTTTTTCCAATGCTACTTCCTACTAGTTTGCGCAAACCTGTTTTAGATTCGTGTTCTATGGCCAATGCTAGTAAATCATCTTTTTTCTCAAGTATTTTAGCCTCCATTTCAGCCTTGTTTTTTGCCAAGACAAAGAATATACTTTGATTAGTTGCAAAGACATCTTCCTTCAACACGCCAAAAGAATTGGGGTTACTTTGGATCACGTCTACTAACTTGTCTATAAGTTTAGGATCAATTACTTTACTCAGTGCAGGAGCACCTTCTGGCGTAAGAAAAACAAAAATTTGATGATGTGTTTTAAAGTAGCCTTTGAAAAAGGTTTCGTCCGTAAAAAGCACCTTAAACATTTCCTCCCCAGGAGGTGGCTGACCTTCTAATGACTTTTTAAATACACTTTGTATAGAAGTCTTAAACCCACTGTCTGCACCTTGCGCATCTGTTATAACAACTAGCTCTGCTAGCTTGCCACTAGAACTAGGCAACATCGCTTTTTTTTCCGTCTCTGTTAATGTACATGAGTACAAAAGCAAAGCAAGCATTGAGATTTTTATTCCAATATTCACTTCTTGTTATTTGTATATTTTTAACCGTTGTCTAGGATAAATAGTACTTCCCTTTATACCATTCCACTTTCTGAGTTGACTAATGGTAACATGATTACGTGTAGCAATCTTTTGAAGATTATCTCCTTTCTTTACGGTATAATAGATAATACTAGGTTTACTCTCCTTCTGTACAAGAGCTAAATTCTCTTTTACTAGATCAGCAGAGTCTTGTTGCATTTTGCTAAGTTCAGTTATGTCACACTGATTTAGGTAATATAAATGAACTTTATCTTCAGGGATATATAATAGGTATCCATTTCCTTTGTAAGGTATTGACGTTGCTTTTAATTCAGGATTAAAACGAAGTAACTCTTCTGTTGATAATTCTAATTTATCAGCTATAATTTTAAAATTTAAACCTTCGTCACAATATACTTTTTGAGTTAAAAAGTCCTTAGCATCAAAAGGAACAGGGGTAATACAATATTCTGAATGATAATTCATGATGTAAGCCATCGCAATAAACTTAGGTACATAGTTTTGTGTTTCACGAGGCAGGTAGGGATATATTCCCCAGAAATCAGTACTGCCAGATAATCTAATTGCTTTGCGCACATTACCCGGCCCACAATTATAGGAAGCCAGAGCTACTAACCAGTCACCATATACTGCATACATTCGCTTTAGATAAGAGCATGCTGCTCGCGTGCTTTTCTCTATAGATCTTCTCTCGTCAACACTGTTATTGATTGTTAAATCGTATTCTTTTCCCGTTGCAGGCATAAACTGCCATGCTCCCACGGCTCCCGAATGAGATCTTGCGTAAGGATTTAGACCAGACTCTATAATAGACAGGTACTTAATCTCTAAAGGCATATTGTATTCAGCAAGTATTTCTTCATAAATAGGGAAAATATACTGAGATTTAGTGACCATTATCTTTAACTTATGCTGCCATCTGGTTCCAAAAAAATCTATTTGCTTTTTAACCAATTCATTATAGTCCATTGGGATTTCGAATTGCAGCTTACTTACGTGGTGTCTGTATAAGTTCTCATCCAAGGGTAATTCATCTGAGTCGAAGGTTACGATGCTATAAATATCTGCGGGGATCTCATCTTCATTTTCCATTACAGGCAATTTGATAATTTGCAAAGTGTCTGCCGTATCAATTGGTTCAATGGTAACCGAGTCAATTTTACCACTTTTAGGGGGTTTTATCCCCATTTCTCCATAATTGCTCGCTTCTCGTTGCGATGCAAACAATGTAAATGGAAGTGTTACTAACAGTAGTGCTATAGTGATTAATCTCATTGCTTACAAAGTAAAAAGGTTTTGAACTAAAATAACTCCTTGTTTACTAACATATTGCGAAAGTGTTCAATAATATATAATTATGCGGTATATTGCATCTGAATTTTAATGCATGAGTACCGTGTCAAACCCTTCATTTGGAGATCTAGCAAGGGAAGCTAGTTTACAACCTCAAGAAAAACTTTTTGCAAAACAAAAAGGTAATAAGTCTCTATCTATAGGCATTCCCAAAGAAACAACATTTCAAGAACATAGAGTTCCTCTTTCTCCAATGGCTGTTCAGTTACTTTGCAAACAGGGACATTCTGTTAAAATAGAATCTGGTTGTGGCGACAAAGCAAATTTTACAGACCTAGACTACAGCAGCATGGGTGCTGAATTAATGCACGACAAAAAAGAAATTTATGACTGTGATATTATTATTAAAATAGCTCCTCCCACTGAAGATGAGATTGACCTTATGAAACCCGGTCAAATTTTAATAAGTGCGATACAATTGGTGCGCGCAAAAGAGGTTACATTCAAAAAAATGCTTGCAAAAGGAATTACGGCTATAGGTTTTGAGTTTTTGCGCGATGACGATGGTTCATTACCCGTTATTAGAAGTATGAGTGAGATTGCGGGAAGAGCATCTGTACTTATTGCTGCAGAATATTTGAGCAACTACAATTCAGGAAAAGGTGAACTTTTCGGAGGTATACCAGGAATTCAACCTACACAGATTGTTATAATAGGTGCAGGAGCTGTAGGAGAATATGCCATAAAAGCAGCCATTGGTCTGGGTGCATCTGTAAAGGTTTTTGATAACAGTACCGAGAAGCTTCGCCGACTTGAAAAAAGTTTGGGTACACGAGTTCATTCGTCTACTTTAATACCTCAAATACTAGCTAAAGCGCTTGCCGATTGTGATGTAGCAATCGGTGCATTGCGCAGTCCACTTGGCCTAAGTCCATGTGTAGTAACCGAAGAAATGGTCTCCAATATGAGACCTAAATCAATAATTGTAGACGTTAGTATAGATCAAGGAGGATGTTTTGAAACATCTGAGACTACCAATCATAAAATGCCGGTATTCGAAAAGCATGGTGTGGTGCATTACTGCGTGCCTAATATACCTTCTAGATTTTCACGTACGTCTAGCTATGCCTTGAGTAACATCTTCACACCTCTTCTTTTACGTATATCTGACGAGGGAAATATACAAGAATGTCTTCTTAACCATGAAGGTCTGAGAAACGGAACCTATATATATAACGGGAAACTTACTAATTCCATCATAGCCGAAAAATTCAATCTCCCCAAAAGAGAGATTGAATTTTTAATCGCAGGCCTGAGATAAATTCTAGCCCCAAAATTTTATTACTTTTTCTTGTTTTTATTTGGTTTACCTGACTTAGGATCGATGCCTCTTTTCTTGGCCATGTCTTCTAATCTTTTCTGTAAACCTGATTTTTTAGTTACGATCTTTTTCTTTTTATTTTCTTGTATTTGTTTGTGAAGTTTGTCTTCATCAATTACAAACTTGCGAATAATAAAATTAAGTAAAATAGTAATACAGGTTGACAAGAAGTAGTAAAAACTTAGTGCTGCCGCATAGTTATTGAAGAACCCAAGGAACATAATGGGCATAATGTACATCATGGTTTTCATAGGGCCTACCATTTGCGCCGAGCTTTGACTATTTATGTAGGTATAAATAATGGTTACTGCTGTCATTAACAAGGTAAACAAACTAACGTGATCCCCATAAAATGGAATTTCAAATCCATTTGGAAAATCATAAATACTGTCATAACTACTTAAATCTTCAGCCCACAGAAAGCTTTTTTGACGTAGCTCAATGCTAGAAGGAAAAAATCTAAACATCGCAAAAAGTATGGGCATTTGAACCAGTTGTGGCAAGCAACCTCCCAAAGGACTAACCCCTGCTTGTTTGTAAAGTTTCATTTGCTCTTGTTGAGCTTTAGCCATATCATCACCCGTTCTGGTCTTAATTTCATCTAACTCGGGTTTTAACAGCTTCATTTTAGCCGTTGACTTGTACACCTTAAACATTGGGAAGAATAATGCCAATTTAATGATGAAGGTAAGAAGGATTATAATGAGTCCGTAATTTGTAAAATATTGGTTAAGCCAATTAAAAATAGGAATGACCAATCCTTTGTTTACCCAACCAAAAATACCCCACCCAAGAGGTATCATTTTCTGAAGGCCAACTCCTTCTTCTTTAAGAGTAGGATAATGATTAGGACCATAGTATAGGTCCATATCTTCCAACACACTGTTTTGTTCAAGCGGGATAAAAAATTGAGCCTTTACATCTTTTACATAAGCTGCTGTCTCATTCTCAGGTGTTTTAACCTCTATTTGTGTTCCTTGCTCAGAAAACTGAGTATTACTAATTAGTGATTGATTAAAGAACTTTTGCTTGAAAGCCACCCATTTTACGTTGGCTTGAAGTTTCTCTTCGTCATCGCTGGTTTCACTGAGGTAATCGACATCTTCATCTTGCGCATAGCTGTAGTAAACCGTACTTACCGCACGTTCATCTTTTACCGTTTTTTCTTGCCCTTGTAATTCACTAGACCAATCAAGGATTGCATATCTATTGTTTGGGGAGATAATATCTTTTATACCCTCAAAATTGACTTTATAATCAACCTTATACGAATTGGGTGACAGTGTATACGTTTGTATGATTCTGGCATTATTTAGAAGATTAGCAGTCATTACCACTTGGCTATCTCCTATTATTTGCGCTTCAAAGCTAGTATTAAGTGTATTGATGCTTGTACCATTCGCTAATGGTATAGTGTAACCTAGTTTGGTTTGTCCATTATCAAATAATACCAAGGCAGATGAATCATATCTCTGGTATTTCGCTAACGTTACTTTTTTAGGTATACCACCTATGTTACTAAAATCAATCTCCAAAAGATCATTACGCAAGGTGGTGATCATTTCTGTTAGATTAGAGTCTAATGCTAACGTCTGGCTATCGCTGTAAGAAATTTGAGCATTATCCGCTGTGGCTGACTTAGTTTCAACGGTATCTTCCGTATTCACTTTTTGATTGGTAAGTTCTTCTTGATTTTGTTTACTAAAAAAGTAAAACCCAATGAACAAAAAAAAGATTAAAACGTAACCAATGACAGAATTTTTTTCCATGAAAATTTATAAGGTGCAAATGTAAAAGTATTCACTAAAAACAGAAGGATTACAACGAGAAGTAAGACATAAAAGAAGATAATTGAGATAAACTCTTTAAAACTTCCTTGTCTGACCTCTGTTTTGGTGTACTATCCGCAGAAAAATCAGTAGCATCTATCAATGATTGTGCACTTTTAGTATTGTTAAAATGCTCGCTTAGAAATTCTTTTCGATTGTTAAAGTATGATGAGGAGTAGTCAAGAAGCAAATATTCTTTGACTTTAAGCAGCACCTCATTCAAATTTTTACCTACCGCACAAATAGCATCAAGACCAGAACCATCAACCATGAGTGGATTAACCACTGCAAATTTGCCCCTATACAGGGCATTTAAAAGTTTTAGCTTGATTCCCGTATTTTGATTGGTATACAATACATTAATGTGTGCATCACGGATTAATCCGTGAATTTGTTCCGTAGTTAAGTTAGACTTAAGTTCCACATTATCGAAGTGCGCACATAACTGTATTAATTCCTTTGGAGGATTGTTACCAGCTATTATTGCTGGCGTATTGGGTAATTGAGAGAATACATGTTTTACCAGCTCAATTGCTGCCATGTAATTTTCGGGAACAGAAAGATTGCCGTGATAGAGTAAGTAGTCACCTTTAGCTCCAGGATAATCCATAGCGTTATTGCTATGAAAAGCCGGAACATACATTACATTGGCATATTTTTTAGCAAAATACGCGTAATCATTAGGACTTATAGCCGCAACTAATTGAGCGTGCTTGAGGATACTTTCATGCTTTCTTAGCTTTTCAGCCTCTATTCTAAAAAAGTATTTTTTAAAATAGCTGAATTCCGATTTTTCTAAATGCTTGTAATAATGATGCTCAATATTATGTGTACGAACTATTTTAAAACGCTTAGCAAGTAATGGATTGGCAATGTGATAGGTACAATGTAACCCTTCGAAAAGAATAGGTGCGGAATCTTTCAATAAATTATCTAAAAGTTCATTTCCATTCCTTGAATTGACGATATACGGTGTGCTTCCCACAAATGGGTTTTTAAACGTACTTCGTTTGTAGTAATAAAGTGCTTTTGTTATCTTCCGTAATTTCGTCTTACTTTCTTCTCTACCATACTGATACATATGTAAAACAACCTCTATTCCTTGGTGGTGAAGCGCCTCCACTTTATGGTAGATATCAATAACCCCTCCATAATCTGCAGGATAAGGCACATCAAATGCTACTACATGTATTTTTTTAGGTAAGGTTTGCATAAAATTTTAACAAGGATTTTTCTTCGTTTTCCCAAGTTCTAATTTGGCGTGCAATTAAGCAGTTTTTTCTTAGTAAACCATATAATTCTGAATCAGATAAAAGTAAATTCACTGCTTTTTTAATTTCATTTGGCTCAGCTACTGCTAAATACCCACATTGATATTCAGTTTCCATCCTTTTATACTCAGGAAAAGGCATAGTTATAGCCGGAATGCCACATTGTATATAATCAAAAAACTTATTATTAAGCGATAGGTAGTAGCTTAATCCCAAATTATCAGCCACATTTATTCCGGCAAAAGCACCTAAGGTGTAATCTCTCAATTTTATTGGGTTTAGTTCTCCCAAGAAAATAACCTTATCTTCCAGTTTTAGTTGTAAAACTAAGCTTTGTAGCTCTTTTTTGATATCACCATTTCCAGCTATATACAGGATTATGGGGAGATCTTGCATTGCTTCAATAGTTGCTTCAAGGCCCCTACCCTTATTTAACGCTCCTTGATATAAGAGATATTTTACCTCGTTCTTCTTACTCGCAAGTTCAAAACTTACGGGGCAATTTCTGATGACTTCAAATCCTACGTTATATTTTTCTTTGTAGGCATCTGCTATTCCTTGGCTTACAGTTATTGCATTACTTACTTTAGGAAGAAGATATGCTTCTAGTTTCAGCCAAATAGCTCGTTTTATAGGTCTTTCAATAAGCTCAGGTACTTCAGTAAAATATTCATGAGAGTCATAAACCAGTTTTTTACCTTTTAACTTACAAGCAAAATACGCCGCAGGCAAGGTATCTAAATCTACCGCATGAATAATATCAAACGATGAAAAAATCAGCTTACAAAAAATACGAAGATTAAAAAACAGATAGAACAATGGCCCTTTATTCAACAGAAATTGAAATCGTTTTTGGACATATGACTGAGGTACAATCGATGCAACACTTTTGGCCCTACCCCACAGTGATACCTCAAAATTTTCAGATAAAGAAGTACATATACGTATCATGCGCTGATCGTATATAACGTCATTTATGACAATGGCTATTAGGCTTGGTTTTTTGTCCAAGTATACTTTTGATTTATTTTGGTTAGATATTCGTTATCCAATAACCATCTAATTACTGTGATTATTTGACCTTCTTCGAACGCTCCAAAAGAAGATAGTATTGTTTCTAAATCCAAATTTTTATTCACAGTAATTTCTTTTAGCTTTTTAATGAGTTCAGAAGTTTGAATAGTTGTTAACTGTGACTTTTTCGAGAGTCTACAAACATCACATTTACCGCAGGTTAACTCACGTATTTCTCCAAAGTAAGCCAATAAATAGTTCTCCCTGCATGTAGTATTAATTGACTCATAGTTAGCGATATAGTGCTTTCTATATTCATCTCTTTCTCTAAGTATGAGATAGGTTTTCTTATTGATTTCTATCTTGGTAGGTCTAGCCTCTAGGTAAGTTAGGGTATTGCCTTCTTGCGCATCTACAAAATCAATGATACCATCCGAGTGTAATTTTTGCAATTCTTTTTTAACAAAACTCACAGTGCTTTTTTGACGAGCAGCAAGGTCCTTCATTTTAATACCAACGTAATGATCAAATAGTCCTCCGTAAGATCGCAAAATCAGCTTGATAAATTGGTCTTGAAGCTCGTATTTTACTTGATAAGCGTAAAGTTCTTCGTTACTTACTATAAATCTCAATTTAGGCAATTGAAAGGTTTGTTCATTGAGTTTTACAAACCCCATGCTGTGAAGGACATTAAGACTATTAACTACATTCCAAGTCGCAATTTTAAACTTCTCAGAAAATTGAATAAGGTCAATGGGATACGTTATTCCTTTGCCTGAGGTAAAAGCTATTTGATGATGGTTGTAAAGGCAATTAAGCGTATGCTCTAATTGCAATGTGGTTGGGTAACTCGTCCACAGCTCTGAGGTTATTTCTTTTTCTGCGAGCAAAACACAATAAGCCTCCAAACCATCTCTACCTGCTCTTCCCGCCTCTTGGTAATATGCTTCTGGACTATCTGGTTTCTCATAATGTATGACAATCCTTACATCCGGCTTGTCTATACCCATACCAAAAGCATTGGTGCATACCACTACTCTGGTTTGGTTATCTATCCAAGATTGCTGCACTTTAGTCCTTTGGTCATTATCCAGCCCCCCGTGATAATGCAATGCGACAATACCGCTTTGCCTTATGAATGCTGCTATTTCCTCACATTTCCTTCGCGTATTGGCATATACCAATGCCGTACCCTTTACCTTAGTTAAAATTTTATTGATTCGTGAAAGTTTATTGCTATCTCGAAGGACCAAATAACTCAGGTTATCTCTTTTAAAAGATTGTCTAAAGCTCTGGTGGGCATTACTAAATCCTAAAAAACGAATGATATCAGCTTTCACCGTATCTGTCGCTGTAGCAGTTACAGCAATAAAATTAGTCTTAGGAAGTAATTCCCTTAGCTCTCCCAATTTGAGATATTCTGGCCTGAACTGATGGCCCCATTGAGAAATACAATGCGCCTCATCTACCACCAAAAAACTAACTGACATATTTACCAGATAGCTTCTGAAATTTGCTGTTGCGGCGCGCTCAGGACTCAAATACACAATCTTGTATTTACCATTTAGCGTATTTTGCATTTCGGTTTCTATCTCACCGCTACTCATGCCACTGTGTAAGGCTACCGCAGAAATACCTCTTTTAGTAAGATTATCTACTTGGTCTTTCATCAATGCTATAAGTGGGCTAAACACAAAACAAACACCGTCTTTTGCCATCGCAGGCAATTGATAACAAATACTCTTACCTCCTCCCGTAGGAAGCAATGCTAGGGTATCTTCACCGTTCATTACCGAAAGAATAATGTCTCGCTGCAATGGCCTAAATGAGTCAAACCCCCAATATTGTTTAAGTATAGATTCTAGCAAGAGTAAAAAATGGCGTTAAAGCCACAAAGCTAAAGGATTGAAAGCTAATTTAAGCTAAACTTAAACTTTTAGTAACCTGGTTTTAGTTACACTTCAAAATTTTATGACCTGTTGAAATGAAGCCAATACTAGTGCACGTTAGGCTAACTATGTGGGTTCAAATCTGCTAAAGAGTCCACTCTTCTCCCCTGCTTGGTATGATCACTTTGCCCTGGAATTCAGGATCTAACGTTTCTTTTAAATCATACATTGCTGCTTCTTCGCCATGCACAAAGAATACCTTTTGTAATTCACTGTTATCGCTTTTTACGAAGTAATCTGTTAGTCCTACTATATCCGGATGGGCACTAAATACATCTGTTTGCCCAATTTTGGCATATACGTACTTATCATGACCTTTAATACGAATGATGCTTTTACCTTCCAAAAGCTGTGCACCAAGAGTACCTGGTGAGCAAAATCCAGCAATCATAATGGAACACATAGGATTTTGAACATGATCTCCGATGTGCTGCTGTATACGCCCACCTTCAAGCATCCCTGCACTACTTACAATAATACAAGCCTCACGGTAAAGCTCCATATCTTCCACATCATCCTTATCCTCTACAATATGCAAGCTCTTAAAATCAAACAAGCTTCCTTCTTCTTTTTTATAAAGTTGTGCTTCATCATTAAGGTAATGCGAAAACTTATTATGAATATTACTACTTGCTAATGCCAATGGGCTATCTGCAAAAACTCTTATAGGTGGCAGTTTGCCTTCATTAAATAGTTTTTTGAGCGTAAACAAAACCGCTTGCGTGCGTCCTACACTAAATGCAGGAATGATTAGTCTTCCATCTTGCTTTACACAAGTTGCCGTTACTTGCTCTATCAGTACTTCTTCTGGACTACGCGTTTCCTTATGCTTTCTATTACCATACGTAGTTTCAGTTATTAAGGCATGAAGTCCTGGCATTGGTTTCGAATCTACAATAAGTTTGGAACCAGGATTCCCTATATCACCCGTAAAACCAATTACTTTCTGCTTACCGTTTTCTTCTATAACCAATCGAACACTTGCTGCGCCAATGATATGTCCTGCTTCATAAAAGGAGAATGAAACTCCGTTACTTAATTCAAAATCTTTGTGATAACCAATGGTTAATAGTTGATCTACAGCCTTTTTTACCTCATGAAAACCGTATAATCGAACACTTTTTTTACGATTAGTGGCATTATTCTGGATGTTAACAGAGTCAGCCCATAGTTTTTCGAGTAAAAATGCAGTAGGTTCTGTACAAATTATCTCTCCTTTAAATCCTTGCTTTACTAGATTAGGTATATTCCCACTGTGATCGATGTGGGCGTGCGTTAATATCAGAACATTTACCGTTTTGGGATCAAAAGGAAAGTTTGAATTGATTTCCTTATTTGATTTATCCTCATAATCGATACCACAATCGATCAAGATTGTATATCCATTTTCTAGCTTTAATAAGTGCATGCTGCCCGTAACTTGCTTGGCAGCTCCCCAACATGTGTATTTCATCTCCTTCTGTACTTAGCGTGCAATTATAAGTCTAGATTGCAGTAAAACAGAATTGTGTGCATTGTAGATGCTAACAGAGTACAAACCATTTGTTAAATTATGAATATCAATAACCTCATTTGAAGTAATTTCTGTACTCAAAACTTGCTGTCCCAACGCATTGGTTAAGATAACGTGATTCATTTCGTTATCGCCGCCGATTATCTTAACCCAATTTGAAGCCGGGTTGGGATACAAGCGGCTAAGGAGATTTGAGGTTTGCGATACGTTTGCGGAAGTATTGATTCGCGCAAAATAAAGTGTGGATGCAACTGCTCCTTTTATCACCTCAGTGGTAGCAGCTATATCCATATTTTCTAGCTTATCGTTTGCACTATGATAATTGGGATCAACGGACTCCTGATATAATCCTGTTATTACATATCCAGCATTTTGAAACGGCATATAATCTGACCCATATGCCTTGGATCGAACAGGGATTAGTGTAGTGTATAAATTGATTAAACGACCTAGCGTGTCTGTTTTTAAACTAGATAGCACATTATTCATAGAAGGATTGTCATCTTCATCTCGTTCGCATTTTATGCGTGTATTATTTTGGCCTAATGTCCCACCCAATTGATCCAAATTGAGCATAAGTTGGATGTTGTCCGTTGAAGAAAGAGTATTACTTACATAATGATTACTTCCTTGTAATCCTTGTTCTTCCGCCCCAAAATTAATGATCCTCACTCCCACTTTACAGTCTACATTTTTAAGAATACGTGCAATTTCAAGTGTTGCAGCTACGCCACTACCATTGTCATTTGCCCCAGGACTTATACTTACTGCATCTAGATGAGCACCTACGATAATCCATGCGTCTGACTGTGATCCAGGCTTTTCAATGATTACATTATACGAATTTTTAGTTCCGTACTTAAAGGTGTCAATAACCGGAGCATAACCTAATTGGGTATATTTATTCACCACCCATTGCGTCGCGCTGTCATACGCTGCGCTACCCGTCACCCGAATGCCAATACGTTGTAATTCGTAGATTATCTGTTCAATACTATCCACGCGTTGCGCTTCTTTGGCAATACGATATTCCCATACTTGCGCTTGGGCTGAAAGAAGTATGGCTAAAAATCCTAATGAAGTGAGTATTCTCTGCATTCTTGCGAAGATAGTGCTATGTTAACGGTTAAAACACGCTCTGCTGGTAAGTACGATGCAATTTTCTCTGGCCATTCAATAAAGCATAAGTTGCCCGAATCTATATATTCCATAAACCCGATATCTTCAATTTCTTCTATGGTATTTAAGCGGTATAAATCAAAATGATAAATAGTCTTTTGCGCTACATTATAGGCATTAACTATAGAAAAAGTAGGACTATCCACATCGCTATCATTTCCGCCCGTAGCGTTTATATAACGTTTAACCAACGTTGTTTTGCCAGCTCCAAGATTTCCTTGAAGCAGAACTATATTTTTTCCAGACGATATCTGTGCTAACAAAACATCACCTAATTTTGAAAAGTCAGATTCTAAATCACAAATCTCTATTTTCATAATCCCTTATTTTGGTTCTAAAACAATTAGAGGAATCAGCATTTCTTCCATCGAAATTCCTCCGTGTTGAAAGGTATCTTTATAATACTTGGCATAATGATTCAAGTTGTTGGGATACACGAAAAAATCATTCTCTTTACTAAACACAAAACGACTGCTCACGTGCTGAGTTGGCAACAACGCATCTGAGGGCTTAGCTATCTCAAATACTTCTTTCGGATCATAGGTCATCCGTTTTCCTGTTTTGTAACGTAAATTGGTGGTGGTGTCTTTATCCCCCACAATTTTTACGGCATTATCTACTTTTACCGAACCATGATCTGTCGTTATCACCAATTTTACTTTCTTACTGCTCAAGTACTTAATAGCATCTAAAAGCGGAGAATGATCAAACCAACTTGAGGTTAACGCTCTATAGGCAGCTTCGTTTTCTGCAAGTTCACGTACTATTTTAGAATCAGTACGTGCATGAGAAAGTGTATCAATAAAATTATAAACTATGGTAAAAAATTCTTCTTGGGCTATATTGGGAAGTTGCTCTACCATTTGCTTTGCGCTGCTTAGGTTTGTCACCTTTATATACTTTGATTCATAACCCACTCGTAATCGTTTAAGCTGATCGTTCAAGAAAAATTCTTCATGTAGATTTTTCCCCCCTTCATCTTCATCATTACTCCATTTATCTCCAAATCGTTTCTCAATGTCGCTAGGCATTAAACCGCTAAAAATTGCATTTCGAGCATATTGAGTGGTTGTGGGCAAAATGGCCATATACAAATCTTCACTCGTCGTTCTGTAATACTTACTTATTTCTACCTGAATGGCTTTCCACTGGTCAAAGCGAAGGTTATCCAGCAATAACAAGCAAAATGGTTCACCTTTTTGTTTGTGTGGCAAAACTCCTTTTTGAATAAGGTGATGTGACATAAGCGGTGATTCTTCGTTGTCACCATTAGCATGTACAAAATTGATGTAGTTTCTAGCGATATATTTACTAAACTCTCTGTTTCCGTCTTGTTTCTGGGTTTTTAGAATTTCCTCCATGCCGGTTTCTTCCGAGCCAGCCATTTCGGTTTCCCAATACACCAGTTTTTTATACATTTCCTTCCATTTAGGCCAATCTAGGTAATCCATAAATGCCATACCAATGTTTCTAAAATCTTGTTGATACCGTTGTGTTACACTTTCGGTTTCCAGTCGTTTGCCTTCTGTAAGTTTAATGATGGTACTTAATATTTGCCTTGGATTTACAGGCTTAATTAAGTAATCTGCTATTTTAGAACCAATTGCGTCTTCCATAATATGGTCTTCTTCGCTTTTGGTTATCATCACTACCGGAAGATTTCCCTGTAGTTCTTTGATTATTTTTAGTGCCTCCAGTCCAGAAATACCAGGCATGTTTTCATCTAAAAAAACCAAATCATAGTGATGTGTTCTGACCTTCTCAGTAGCATCGAGGCCATTGGTTACGGTTGTTATTTCATATCCTTTCTCTTCTAAAAAAAATATATGAGACTTCAGGTGATCAATTTCATCGTCAGCCCAAAGTATTTTGATTTTACTCATAATTGGTTTTCGTATTTTATCATTTTATTAGGTAATCTTTGCAGAAATGCATGGACCATTGTTGTACCTTGCAAAGCAAGTAATAATTCAACTCTTAAAACAATAATTTATTACACTTTGAATAAAAAGAAAATAATTAACGACCCAATATACGGTTTTATCACCATTCATCACGACATCGTTTTTGATTGCATACAGCTACCTGAGTTCCAGCGTCTACGAAGAATTAAGCAACTAGGACTTACTCATCTAGTGTACCCTGGAGCATTACATACTCGTTTTCAACATGTTATAGGTGCCATGCATCTCATGGATATGGCGCTCAAAACTCTACGTGGTAAAGGAATTGAAATCTCGGTCGAAGAAGAAATTGGCGCGTTATTAGCCATTCTTTTACACGACATTGGTCATGGGCCATTTTCACATAGTTTGGAGCACAGTATTCTTACAGATGTACATCATGAGCATATTTCTAGCGCACTTATGCAACAGATTAATGCTAAAATGGAGGGTAAATTAGATCTTGCTATTGAGATATTTGAAGACCGGTATCCAAGAAAATTCTTTCATCAACTCGTAAGTAGTCAGCTAGATATGGACCGTTTAGACTATTTAAGAAGAGACAGTTTTTATACTGGAGTATCTGAAGGAACCGTGGGCATCGAACGTATAATTCAAATGCTCAACGTCCGTGACAATCATCTTATCGTTGATCAAAAGGGCATCTATTCCGTTGAAAAATTTTTGATGGCACGCCGATTTATGTATTGGCAAGTATATCTGCACAAAACGTCAATCGCTGCAGACACCATGTTACTTAGCATCTTAAGACGAGCTAAATACCTTATTAACAAGGATGTTAAGCTGTTTGCTAGTCCATTTTTATCCTTTTTCTTGGAGAATAATTTCAGAACGGAAGATTTACAACGTGCTGATGTGATGGAGAATTTTTGCAATTTGGACGATAATGAAATAATTAGTGCGATAAAGGTTTGGCAATATGCTGAGGACAAAACCTTAAGCGAACTATGTAAGATGATCATTAATCGTAATCTACTGAAAATAAATGTAGTAGATCAAGCTATCACCGCAGAAGATGTTGCAAATCAAAAAAAGTATGTAGCCACGAAACTCGGCATATCAGAAGAAGAGGCTGATTACTTTGTTGCTATAGGCAAACTGAGCAATAATACGTATTCTGCAGATGGCGATAGCCTAAAAATTGGAATGAAAGATGGTGGGTTAAAAGAGCTTTCAGAGACTTCGGAAATTTATAACCTGTCTCAAGTGAACAAACCACACATTAAATATTTTATAACCTCTTTAAAATAAGTTAAATTTGCGGTCTATTGACACTTACAGCAGCAGAAATAGCAACAATTGTAAACGGTACTGTAGAAGGTAATCCTGGTGCAAGTATTACCAAGGTTTCTAAGATAGAGGATGCCAATTCAGATAGCTTATGTTTTCTTTCAAACAAGAAATACATACACTATTTGAAGACAACCGATGCATCAATTGTTTTGCTAGACGATACAATTCAACCCATACCAGAAGGGAAAACGGTGATCAGGTGCTCGCATCCGTATGTAGCCTTTTGCACCATTCTCATACAATATTTCGATTACAAAGATCCAAATCAAGGCATTCATCCTACTGCGGTAATAGAACCGTCTGCCAAAATTGGGGTTAATTGCCACATAGGTTCACATGCATACATAGGCAAAGATGTGATTATAGGAGATAACTCTAAAGTACTAGCTAACAGCTGTATTTATGAGAACTCTATAATTGGAAACAACACAACCATTAGGTCTAATGTGTCTATTTATTATCAAACTATCATTGGTGATGATTGTCTAATCCATTCAGGAACCGTAATCGGTGCAGATGGATTTGGGCATGCACCATTACCTGACGGTACCTACATAAAAATACCTCAGATAGGTAACGTAGTGATAGGTAACAAAGTAGAGATAGGTAGCAATACCTCAATTGATAGAGCCAATATGGGAAGTACAATTATCGGAAACGGATGCCGCATAGATAATCTTGTTCAGATCGCACACGGAGTTGAAATAGGTGAAAATACCGTACTCGCAGGTGGCGTATTTGTTGCCGGTAGTACAAAAATTGGATCCAACTGTGTTTTTGCAGGCCAAGCAGGTGTGGTTGGACATATTACAGTGGCCAACGGAACTCAATTAGGTGGACAAGCTGGAATCAATAAAGATATTACAGAGCCTAACGGAATTTATACGGGATCACCACACCAATCTTTCAAGGAAGAAATGAAATCAAGAGTTATGTGGAGGAATTTACCTAAGCTAGAGCAACGCGTAAGAGAATTAGAACAACAATTAAAATCGAAGAAATAAGGAATGGAAATTTTTCAAACCACTATAAAACAAGCAATTAGTATTTCAGGTGTAGGGTTACACACCGGAAATAAAGTTACCTTAACTTTTGAACCTGCACCAGAAGACCATGGCTACGTTTTTCAGCGAGTTGACTTGCCAGGAGAGCCCAAAGTAAAGGCAGATTGTGACCTGGTAGTGGATACTTCAAGAGGAACAACTATTGAAGATAACGGTGCCCGCATCAACACGGTAGAGCACGTATTAGCAGCTTTGGCAGGTTTAGAAATAGACAATTGTCTTATAAAGCTAGATGCTCCAGAAACCCCAATAATGGATGGAAGCAGTAAGCCGTTTATTGACATACTAATGACCACGGGGATAGAGACTCAGAAGAAAGAAAGAGAATATTTCGAAATCCCAAATCGTATAAATTATGCAGATGGTAAAGGAGTAGAAATGATGGCTCTTCCGGCCAACGACTATAGACTCACCGTAATGGTTGACTACAACTCCCCAGTATTGGGAAGCCAGCATGCGAGTATTACCAACCTAAATGAGTTTAAAGACGAAATATCAAGTTGCCGTACTTTTTGTTTTTTACATGAGCTAGAGGCATTGGTAAAAAACAACTTAATCAAAGGTGGAGACTTAAATAACGCTATTGTTATAGTGGATAGAGTAATTGAAGAAAATGAAATGGCCAATATAGCTAAGCTCTTCAATAAAGATACTATAGAAGTAAAAAAAGAAGGAATTCTAAATAATGTTGAATTGCGTTTTCAGAACGAACCTGCAAGACATAAACTGCTAGACATTGTAGGAGATTTAGCTCTAGCCGGAGTACCTTTAAAAGCACAAATACTGGCTGCTAGGCCTGGTCATGCTGCCAATGTAGAGTTTGCTAAAAAAATAAAAAAGGCCTATTTAGCTTCCAAAAAAGCAAATAAACTAGATAATAATGTTCCTGTTTACGATCCTAATGTACCGCCACTTTATAACTATCAGCAATTAGCTGATATATTGCCACACAGACACCCATTTTTACTAGTAGACAGGGTAATTCGTCTTACCGAAAATGAAGTGATTGCCGTAAAAAACATAACTGGAGATCAGTACTTTTTTCAAGGACATTTTCCTGGAGAACCGCTCATGCCAGGGGTATTACAACTAGAAGCAATGGCGCAAGCAGGTGGAGTATTGGTGCTAGCAGACAAAGAAAATCCAGAAAAATGGAGTACTTATTTCGTTAAAATAGAAAACGCTAAGTTTAAAGATAAAGTAGTACCCGGCGATACCCTAGTTATTCGTATGGCATTAACTGCGCCTGTGAGACGAGGTTTGTGTATGATGAAAGGTGAGGCCTTTGTAGGTAATAGACTTGTATGTGAAGCCAACATGATGGCACAAATTGTAGAAAATAAATAATATGATCCAACCATTAGCATATGTAAACCCCGGAGCTAAGTTAGCTGATAACGTGGTGATTGAGCCTTTCGTTACTATACATAAAAATGTAGAAATAGGCGAAGGAACCTGGATTGGATCCAATGTGACTATCATGGAGGGAGCTCGTATTGGTAAGAATTGTAAAATTTTTCCGGGTGCCGTAATTTCTGCTATACCTCAAGACATGAAATTTAATGGTGAGGAAACTACAGCAGAAATTGGTGATAACACAACCATTCGTGAGTGCGTAACTATTAATAGAGGTACAGCCTCCAAAGGGAAAACCATCATCGGAAAGAATTGCCTACTCATGGCTTATTCTCACATTGCACATGACACTATATTAGGTGATAATGTAATCATTGGAAACGGAAGTCAAATAGCTGGGGAAGTGACTATTGCTGATTTTGCTATTCTGAGCGGATTAGTTGCAGTGCATCAGTTTGTTAATATCGGGCCACACGTAATGATCAGTGGTGGCAGTTTGGTTAGAAAGGACGTTCCTCCCTATACAAAAGCCGCGCGTGAACCACTCAGTTATGAAGGCGTAAACAGTGTAGGACTGAGGAGACGCGGTTACAGCTCAGAAAAAATAGGTGAAATACAAGAAATTTACAGAAACCTATTTTTACGGGGAATGAACAACGCTAAAGCACTGATTAAAATAGAAACAGAAATGCCTGCAACACAAGAAAGGGATGAGATAATAAGTTTTATCCGGGCATCTGACCGAGGTGTTATGAAAGGTTATCTTTCCAGATAATGCTGAGCATTACCTGCATAGATATTGCCAAACGATACCTTCAAGAAGTTCTCTTTAAGGGCTTCAATTATACCTTTGAAGGAAATACCAAATATGTTATCACAGGTTCCAATTCATCAGGGAAAAGCACCCTTCTAAAAATTATTGGTGGAGCGTTAGCTCCTACTAAGGGTGAAATAAACTACTCTTTAGCTGCCGGTTCAGAAAGCCTTTTTAGTTTTAGTAGTCCTGAAATGCACTTATTAGATGACTTTACAGTGAGAGAATTATTTGAGCTTCACTTTCAGTTTAAAAAATCTAAAATAACCCTTGAAGAGCAATATATACAGGCTAATCTAAGTGCTTTTTTAACCAAAACATATGGTGAACTTTCTTCGGGTTTAAAAAATAAAGTAAAGCTTTCATTGGCTATATTTACAGACACACCTGCCCTACTTCTAGATGAACCTTGTACCAATTTTGACGAAGTTAACACAAAGTGGTATCAGGATATGATAGAAACCTTTTGTCAAAATCAATTGATAATTATCGCTTCTAATCAAATTAGTGAATATAAATTCTGCACAGAAAAAATACATTTGCAAGAATATAAACCTTAATCAAACTGTAAAATGAAAAAAAATATTTTATTATTTATTGTCGCCGCGTCCTTCATAGCTTGTAACAATTCAGGTCAATCTGAGGAAACTCAAGAAATGGTAGCTGGCAGATATGGGGATAGCACATGGACTTCAGAAAGCACTCTTACAGGAGAAGAAATGATGGATTCATTAGCCGCAAATGATTCTGTATATGTAACCGTAAAGGGTAATATAAAAGCTGCTTGTCAAGCCAAGGGATGCTGGATGAGTATGGACATTGCTGGTAATGAAATGTTTGTAAAATTCAAGGACTACAGTTTTTTTGTGCCTAAAAATAGTGCTGAGCACAACGCGACCATTCGAGGTTGGGCCTATCTAGACACGGTTTCTGTAAAAGATCAAATAGAATATGCGAAAGACGCAGAAGCAACAGAGGAAGAGATTACCGCTATAATTGCTCCAAAAATAGAGCTTACCTTTACGGCTGAAGGGGTAATTATTGACTAATGATTAACTAAAAACTTAGGATATGAAATGGATTATTTTCTCTGTACTTGCACTCACTATTATAGCCTGTGGACAAGGGACTAATAACGAAAAAGCAGATATGTACGAAGCGTCTGAATTAAGTGCCATGATGCGTGACATGGTAATTTGGAGCAAAGAAGCGAAGGCTACGCTTGATGCAGGCGATACCATTCAGGAAATACCGCAACATTTTTATAACCTAGACAAACAAACTGCCACCAGGGGAGAACATTTGGAAGCAGCATTTAAAGCCATGGCACCGGTTTACACCAATGCCCTAAAAGGTATTGAGCGCAGAGATTCACAGCAATTCTATTATAATGCTAGTATACAAGCCTGTAAAAATTGTCACGGCGTATATTGCGGTGGACCATTGTCCGTAATTAATCAGTTATAAGCAAACTGATATTTATTTAAGTCCTTACTTAAATAAAACACGCAAGTAAAACATCGGATTGGTGAACTTCTTGCGTAAATCTACATCGTCAAACATAAAGGTAATCGTCTCTCTAAGTTCCTTATTGCGTTTTATTTTACCAATCATCCAATTAAACAACCAGGGATAATTAATTAGGTTGAGCATAACCGCACTAACTTGCAACTCCCCTCCTATTTTTTTGTAAACTGTTTGATCGTATTTGTGTAATACGTTGGCGCTGAAATTATTAGCTTCAATAGATTCACGAGCTTGTTCAGCTGCCCATTTACCACTAAACATAGCATTACCTATTCCTTCTCCTGTAAACGGATCAATAAGTGACGCTGAATCACCTATAAGCATATATCTATTTCCACTAATTGGTCGATTTTTTTTACTACCCAACGGAAGTCCCCAGCCCTGTATCTTACCTTGAAGCTTTGCATTTTTAAAGCGATCTTTAAATTTATCACTTTCGAGCACTTCAAGCATTACTTTTTTCAGGTTTACTTTTTTCTTGCTAACATATTTGCTCAGCATGCCTATGCCTACATTGGCTTGTCCATTGGGTAGCGGAAAAATCCATAAATAGCCCGGCAAACTTTCTTTCACAAAGCGCAACTCTATAAAACCGTCTTGGTGAAGACCTGTAACACCATCATAGTAGGCTCTAAGTCCTGCACAATGGTGCTGATGCTCCATCTTATAGCCTCCATATTTTTTGGCTACTAGTGCTCGTGTGCCCTCCGCACTTATTAGTAATTTCGCTCTTATTTCTATAGTGTCAGAAATAATGCTAACGCCGTTTTCGTCAATAACCACATCCTTAACTTCGGTACCTTCAAGCACTGTAGCATACTTTCTATCTAATTTTTGAAATAACCAATAATCATAATCTAAACGTTTGGTTACAAATCCTGGGCTATACTCAGCTTCATGTGGCTTATGCTTAAAAGGAATAGCCACCTCATTTCCGTTTGGCGCCGAAAAAATAACCCCCCAACTCGGAATAAAACCTTGTATGTCAAGTTTCAACTCGTCTAACCAAGCTGGATTTAATTTTTTTAACTGGCTTACCACTTTCCCGCTTATGGCGTCACCACAAACCTTATCTCTAGGATATACTTCCTTTTCGACGACTACATGCGGTATTCCAAATTGCGCTAAATAAAGCGAAGCACTACAACCTGCTGGTCCCGCTCCAATGATAACAATATCTGTTTCTATAATTTGACTCAATTTTTTTTATGATCTGAACTACAAATTAAACAATAGATATTCAGCTAATGAGCATATGGCAACTATTTAGTTATAATCAATTTTTGGGTAGCGAACTGCTGCGAAGTGGTTTTTAGGGAGACGAAATAAATTCCATTTTGCAAGGCAATTCCATGGTTTATTGCAGCTCCAGAAAGCGTAGATCCGCTCGCTAACATTTGCCCGCTGAGGTTACTAATGGCATAACACAAAGGCTCCTGGGAAGGAGCGTATACTGCGAACTTATCGTTAGTAGGATTAGGAACTATGCGAAAACTGACTTGTTCTAGTTTAGCAATATTATTCGTTCTTTTCTCCTTTCCTTGCACAAAGTGTATTCCTCCTCTGGAGTTGCCAATTATCATATCCGAAATACCGTCTCCATTTACATCTGCAATGGCCGGATAGGTATTTTTTCCCCAGTCTTTGGTGTAGGCTTCATTGGTATACGGATGTTTCATATAATCGGTAACTGCCTTAAAATCTTGCGTTAAATCTGACTGTACATCGTATATTTTAATATTTCCTTCATCGCATCCCACGGCAAGGCACCTTACACCATTTTCATAGTTAATGATTTGAGGAGCAGAATTACCATAGTAGTAGTAAATCAAAGAGTCGTAAAAACCTGTATCGCCTAAAAACTTTTGAGAAATAAGTTCATTCACCACAATGCCTCCTAGGCTATCCGTTACCCAGCCAAAACTTGGAGCTGTACTAGTTCCATTATTCTGATAATAGACTACTGTGCCATTTATATTGCCAATGAGCAGATCCAATTTACCATCAATATTCATATCTGCAAAAGCAGGCGCAGCATTTCCTTCCACTTTAATACTTGAAAAGTTTTCCGTTTTTAAGGTAAATGTAGGATTAGTAGAACTACCTGTATTTTCATAATGAGCGATGGTTCCGTCTTGCTTACCCAGTAGTAAATCTAAATCAGCATCACCATCTAAGTCTCCAAATGCAGGCACAATCCCTCTATATTCCATTGCTTTTAGAGATAAATAATCAGTACTTATTTCTTTAAAATCAGGACTTGTAGATGTACCCACATTTTGGTAATACACTAAAAAATCAGTGGTATCACCCGTAATCAAATGATTACCTGATGTAGCAAGGATAAGATCCTCATCTCCATCGTTATCTAAATCTGCAAATACGGGAGCTACCCTGCCGCCCAGGTCAATCATATCGCCTGTCAAGAAATCCATTCTATCCAAGTTAAATGTTGGCTTATTATCAGTACCTGAATTTAAAAACAATAAAACATTGTCTTTCTCACGAACAGAATACGAAAATTTATCTTGATCATTATTCGCTAAAATCAAGTCTTTGATCCCGTCAAAATTTACGTCTATATAAAACATAGCTGGAGCTACCGGAATTTTACCCTCATCAGCCACTGAAAAAAACGATGTATCAATGCTAATAAAAGTGTCTTTGTAATAATTTAAATCTGACTTGCCATTTTCTAAAAAGTATACAGGGTTAGTTGACCTTTCAGATGAGCCAAAAAATAAATCATTATCACCATCTCCATCATTATCAAAAAACATTAACGTCTTAGCCGCTGCATGTTTTTTCTGTTTATAATAAACTTCAATATCGCTACAAGGCGCGTTTATAATTAGGTCTGCACCAAACTCATCTACCCCGCCGTAACATTTGTCTACTATAGTAAAACCTATTTCGGACAATGGATTACCCAGTTCAATACTGTTGTTGCAATTAAAAATAATTTTAGAACCAAAGATATTCAAATTGGTAATAAAGTCCATATCACTATCTCCATCTACATCATAAATAGCAGGCAAACATCCTGTTACTTGAGATAGTTTTTTATTTGGATTCCATGCGATATATTGAACTGTATCCAAGGCAAAAAGGCCTTTACCCGCTTCAAATTGAGGAACAGTGTTAGACACGTTTCTATAAAGCATTACAGAATCCACTAGATACATCCATAAATCGGGTTTACCGTCAGCGTCAAAATCATGCAACTGCATAAATTGTTCGCCCTCTGGAAAAAAGTCTTCATAACTAGGATCATACCTGTAATTCGTTACTCCTTTTACGGTTACCGCTATAAAAACCAGCACTTTATTACCTGTTCTATCAAAAACAAATAAATCCATCTTCCCATCTTGATTAAAATCATAAGGAGAAAACTGAGGTTGATTTAACCCACCTGCCAAGGCCAAACTCAAAACGCTTGCGTTTTCATCTCTAAAAATAGGTGCAGTCGAGATTTCAAATAATTGTGCTCTAAGATTTAAACCAAATAACACAATAATAGACAGTAGGTATAACTTCTTCATATAAACGGTTTTTTATAGAGCACTAAATTAGCACTTTTGTTGCACAGCAATAACTATTTTTTGTGAACCTAACTAAATTTTACAATCTGCTCATAGAAAATGAGTTTCGATTTACCACCGATAGCCGGGCGATAACTCCAGGATGCATATTTTTTGCACTTAAAGGAGATAATTTTAACGGAAACACCTTCGCCATTCAGGCACTTGAAAAAGGTGCTGCGTATGCTGTTGTAGATGAAAATATAGGAACGGATGATAGACTCATTTTTGTTCCTGATGTGCTTATTTACATGCAAGAAGTCGCTAATTTTCACCGTAAGTGTTACGACATAACCGTTTTAGGAATATGCGGAAGCAACGGAAAAACAACAACCAAAAATCTGATTTATGCTGTTTTAGCCCGTAAGTACAAAACACATTGTACGCAAGGTAATTTTAATAACCACATTGGCGTACCTATTACCCTATTACAAATGCCACAAGATGCGGAGATTGCCGTGATAGAACTAGGCACGAATAATCCCGGTGAAATAGCCGCATTATGCGCCATTGCAGAACCTAATTTTGGCTTAATTACCAATATCGGGAAAGAGCACTTAGAAGGATTTGGAACGCTGGAAGCGGTAGCCAAAGAAGAAAGTGAAATTTATCATTATCTACTTATACATCAAGGTACAGCTTTTATAAATCAAGATGACGAATGGCTTACCCGAATGAGCCGAGGAATTGAAAAGAAGATCCTTTTTTCAAAAGACCTATGTACTATTACTTCACTGGTGCCCTCTATTTCATTTACCTATAAAAATGTGGCATTTACTTCTCCACTTATGGGAGATTACAACTTAGATAACATACTTACAGCGGTTGCTATTGGTGAATATTTCAACATTGAATTAACTGAAATAAAAGAAGGAATTGCAGCATACCAACCTGATAATAACCGATCACAGCTTATCGAAAAAGGCAGTAACACTATTTTGCTAGATGCTTATAATGCTAATCCTAGCAGTATGCAAGTAGCTATACGCAACTTTGCCAAAATGCCACAACTACAAAAAGTACTTATTCTTGGTGACATGTTTGAAATGGGACCTACAGCTGATCAAGAGCACGATGAGCTTTTGCAATGGGCCGTGACATTTGGCTTTACACAAATTTATACGCTTGGTCAGCATTTTGCTAGCATTTCAGTGCATAGCGGAATAAAAACGCCATCCTCTATGGAAGAACTAGGCAGTCAATTGCAACGTGCTAATTATACCCAAACGGCATTCTTAGTAAAAGGTAGCCGCGGTATGAAAATGGAAGGTGTTTTGGGTTATTTATAGATACAACGCTTTATTTCGAGGGATTAAGTCAATCGGATAAGGTGTTCAGGCATTTTATACTTTGTTCCCTTTACAGAAACTTAGTTGATCATATTAGATTGAGACACAATCAACCTCAATCTTTTCAGCGATTTACGGCAGGGATACAGCCTACTTTTTAGGTATATAAATGAGTATTTTCCCCTTACTGTGCAAATAGGCATCATAAACTCATTTGAAATGAAAACTGAAATATTGAAAAGCTTAATTTAGGTCACCCTTTGAGCAATTCTTTGCTTTGCTCCACAGCATGCGCTGTTAGCACATCACCACTTATCATTTTGGCAATTTCGTTTATGCGTTCATCGCCTGTTAAGATTCGAACTTGGGTTTCTACACTCGATTTGTTTTCTGATTTGTACACGAACAGATGATTTGTGCCTAACGAGGCTATTTGAGGCAAATGCGTGATAACGATTACTTGCTGACTACCAGACATTTCTTGCATCATCCCTCCTACTTTTCGAGCTATTTCGCCACTCACACCCGTATCTATTTCATCATAAATGCTACTTGGCATTTTAACAAAATCAGCTAAAACACTTTTTAGACTTAGGTTGATACGCGCTAACTCTCCTCCTGAAGCAGCTTTCTTTAAGTCTGAATAGGAATTTCCTTTATCCGAACTTAATTTGATAGTTAAATCATTACATCCAAAGGCATTTAATTCAATGTTCTCTACTAGATCAAACTGTATACGTGAATGCTGCATTCCCAACTGAGCGAGCAATTCATCTATACGTTGTTCTATTTGAGTTGCTTGTTTTTTTCGTTTCTTGCTTAGCTGCTGTGCTTTGGTGTATAGGGTTGTTTCTTGTTTAGCTATACTCTGTTCCAGTATGGCTATTTCACCACTTAGACTTTCTGTAACATTTAGTTTTTGCTCAAGCTCATTGCGCAGCGATATTAATTCAGGTATATCTGTTGCTCTGTGTTTATTTTTTAGGTTAAAAATGAAGCCTAATTTTTCGTTTACTTCTTTTAATCGCTCAGGATTCACCTCTATGCGCTCAGCATTTCTAGCTACTTCTTGTGCAATATCTTGCATCTCTATAAGCACAGCATTTACACGATCACCTAATTCTACAGTTACTATTGTTTTTTGAGATTTTAGTACATTCTGAAGTTCTTGCAGTTGGGAAGTTATAGCTATTTCTGAGCCACTCACCATTTGATCAGCATCGTTAAAAGTGCGAATTAGGTCTTCTGCATTTTCTAGAAGTTCTTGTTCTTCAGAGAGTTCTCCTTCTTGCACAGACTCCAACTGAGCGGCAGCCAACTCATCAAACAGAAATTGATTAAAGTCGCTTTCTTTAGCTAATTCTGACTGTTGCTGGCGATATTTTTCGAGTGTTATTTTATCTTTTTTGAGTATTTTTAAATCGCCTGCATAGGATTTTTGTTCCTCTAGTAAGCCAGCAAGAATATCCAAACTGTAATATTGAAAATCGGTTTTAAATAATTGAAGATTATCATGTTGGGAATGAATTTCAATTAAATTAGATCCTATATCTTCTAATGACTTGAGATTAACAGGTGTATCGTTTATAAACGAACGACTTTTACCGCTACTGTTAATTTCACGTCTGAGTATGGTCTGCTCTTCATAGTCTAGGTCATGCTCATTAAAAATATGCTGGAGCGCATAACCCCTAACATCAAAACTAGCTTCTATTACGCACTTATCTTCTTTGTTTCTAAGAGAAGAAATGTCCGCACGCTTACCTAGAGCAAGACCCAAAGCACCTATTAAAATAGATTTTCCAGCACCTGTTTCTCCCGTTATAATATTCATGCCTTTATCAAAATGCATATCTATATCAGATATCAAGGCATAGTTTTTTACTTTTAGACTTATGAGCATATTGAGTAGCAAATGTAAATTAATATTATCAAACAAATAGATAAAAATATTATCATTTCAGATTCTTTATAAGCCTACTACAACTACATCAAGATTGAGATTTTGCGACGTTATGAAGTAATATAATACAAAACGAATGTCTACTATAATTTACATAACTCTAAAGTTAAGCTTTGCACAACTCTCTTATACTTCCCTTTACCTTAAATTTGTACTGCAATATGAATGACACAAGACCCTTAATATTAATCAGTAATGACGACGGTATCACCGCACCCGGCATATTAGCTACCGTAGAGGTTATGAAAACCTTTGGAAAAGTAGTGGTGGTAGCACCTGACAGCCCGCAAAGCGCTATGGGGCATGCCATTACCATAAACAAGCCACTTCGACTGGTACAGAACCATCAGTTTGGTCCAGACGTAGACAGCTACCAGTGCAGTGGAACACCGGCAGATTGCGTGAAACTAGCTATTGATAAAGTACTTCATCGTAAACCCGATTTGCTGGTAAGTGGTATAAACCACGGTTCTAATTCATCTATAAATGTAATATACAGTGGCACCATGAGTGCCGCCATGGAAGGTGCTATAAGTGGCGTTACTTCCGTAGGATTCTCATTATTAGATTTTAGTTGGGATGCTGATTTTTCTGCTTCCAAGGTGTTTATGCAAAAAATTATCGCGGTTGTTTTAAAAAACGGATTGAGTGAAGGCATATTGCTAAGCGTAAACATACCTAATGTACCCGAAAGCGAAATAAAAGGCGTAAAAATATGCCGTCAGGCACGCGCTAAGTGGGTAGAAGAATTTGATCACCGAACAGATCCCCACGGCCGTGATTACTACTGGCTTACCGGTAAATTTCAGAATATGGATAAAGGTGAAGATACTGATGAGTGGGCACTTGCGCATAATTATGTGTCTGTGGTACCCGTTCATTTTGACCTAACTGCGCATCATGCCTTGCAAAATCTTAATACCTGGGATATTTAAATTACTCCTTAAACAAACTGCAAACTATCACAATGAAAGATATAGTTAACACCCGAATATTGGGCTTTATAATTGGCTTAGTTACCCCTCTAGTTATCTTATATGGGGTTAATATTTATAATTTCCCGAATCTTACATTTAGTACCTTTTTAAAAACAGGATTTCAAACGGCGTTATTAAGCCCTTATCTTAAGATTGGCGCATTATTTAATCTAGCACCGTTCTTTTTATTTATCAATATGAACAAACTTAAGACCTGTCAAGGGATAGTATTTGCCACCATCTTCATTGGGTGTTTTATTGTTTATTTCACATTGATGTAACCATGAAATACTACTTTATATCAGGAGAGACCTCAGGCGACAACCACGCTAGTCGCGTAATGCTAGAGCTCAAAAAGCTAGATAAACAAGCATTTTTTAGGGGCATGGGAGGTGATATGAGTCGTGAAGCAGGCCAAGAATTGGTTATACACCAAAAAGAAATGGCCATTATGGGTTTTGCAGAGGTTTTAGGTAGTATTTTTAAAATACTTAAAAATATTCGCAGTATTAAAAAAGATATTATAACCTGGAAACCGGATGTAGTTATACTCGTAGACTATCCTGGTTTTAATTTTAAAATAGCTAGGTACGCATTTAAAAACAAAATACCTGTTCATTACTATATATCACCCAAGGTATGGGCTTGGAAAGAAGGAAGAGTAGAACTTATACGAAAGTACGTAAGTGAGTTGTACTGTATATTGCCTTTTGAAAAGGATTATTTTGCTAAAAAAGGGATAAAAGCCACCTATGTGGGCAATCCGAGTAAAGAAACGGTAGATGCTTTTTTGGCAACAAACATCCTACCCCCAAGTACCAACAAAATAGCATTATTGCCAGGCAGCAGAAAACAGGAAATAAGCACCTCCTTGCCTATCATGCTGGAAGCCATAAAGCAATTTCCGAAGTACGAAGCTATAGTGGCGCAAGCACCTGGATTTGAAGAGGCATATTACCATGCTTTTGATCCTTCAATAAAACTCATACCAGATAATATGTATCAACTGCTGGCGCAATGTGATGCGGCTATCGTAACAAGTGGTACCGCTACCCTTGAAACCGCTTTAATGAATGTACCCCAAGTAGTATGTTACAAAACTACAAAAGTGAGTTATACCATTGCTAAGGCCGTGGTTAAGTTAAAGTATATATCATTGGTAAACTTAATACTGGATGCACCTTGTGTAAAAGAGTTAATTCAAGATGATTTTGAAGCAGAAAAACTTGGTTATGAACTTCATCTAGTTCTAAAATCTAAAGATAAAATAGCTCAAATAGCATTGTATTACGAGGAGCTTCACGCGCTTATAGGTGAGAGTCATCCATCGGTAAATGTAGCCAACAACATTTGGCGAAGTATAGCTAAGTAATGTCAGTGCCTACCTTCATTACTTAGTTTAGTCATAATAATAGGGACAAAAAAAATCCTCTCACTAAAAGTAAGAGGATTTTTAAATTATAGTTTTTTGCTTTTTAAATTTATTTTTTCACTTGCTTTACAACAGCTGCAAATGCTTCAGGGTGATTCATTGCTAAGTCAGCAAGAACTTTTCTGTTAAGTTCTATACCCGCAGCGTGAATCGCTCCCATAAACTGTGAATAGCTCATTCCGTGTAATCTAGCACCTGCGTTTATACGGGTAATCCAAAGACGACGGAAGTTACGCTTATTATTTTTTCTATCTCTGTATGCATATTGCCACGCTTTTTCAACTGCGTTTTTAGCTACTGTCCATACATTTTTTCTTCTACCAAAGTATCCTTTGGCATGTTTCATCATTTTTTTGCGTCTTCTCCTAGAGGCGACGGCGTTTACTGATCTTGGCATTTTTCTTTTTTCTTTTTAAACTAGGCGGAATAACACTTTTATGTTGCTCACTTTATTAGGCCTGAATAATGGTACAATGTTCTATCCTGTAGAACTTTTACTTTCCAATCCTTAATAAGAATTTAACGTTGCTTAAATCCGCTTTGTGGACTAAACCGCTGTGTCTAAGAGCAAGTTTTCTTTTCTTAGACTTCTTAGTTAAGATGTGACGCTTAAATGCGTGCTTTCTTTTGATTTTACCTGTTCCCGTGATTCTGAATCTCTTCTTTGCACTGGAGTTGGTTTTCATTTTTGGCATCTGTTTCTCTCTTTTTAAATTTATTTTGGTGCTAAAACTATAATCATTTTTTTGCCTTCCATCTTAGGCAATTGCTCAAGTTTCGCTACTTCGTTAAGCTTTTCAGCAAACTGCAGTAGTAGTAACTCTCCGCGTTCTTTGTATATAATGGTTCTACCTCTAAAGAATACGTAAGCTCTCACTTTGTGTCCTTCTTCGATAAATTTCTCAGCATGTTTCAACTTAAAGTTAACGTCGTGTTCGTCCGTATTGGGGCCGAAACGTATTTCTTTAATGTCTGTTTTAACCGCCGTAGCTTTAAGCTCTTTTGCTTTCTTCTTTTGGTCATACAGAAACTTCCTGTAATCGGTTATTTTACAAACAGGTGGATCTGCTTTGGGAGACACTTCTACCAAATCAAGCTCTAGCTCTTCAGCTATTTTTAATGCTTCATCTAGAGGGTAAACACCTTGTTCCACATTGTCACCAACCAGACGAACTGGATCAGCAATGATGTACTCATTAATTCTGTGGGGATCTTTAACTCTACCCCTAAATGGTTTTTTCTTCTTCAAATACTGTTTATTGTTCTGTTAACAATGTGTTAAAATAAGTCACGAATTCTTGCAACTTAAACTTGCCTATATCTCCATCACCTTGAATTCTAACCGAAACCTCTTCATTATCAGACTCTTCCTCTCCTACTATTATCATAACAGGAATTTTGGTAGCCCAAGCATCGCGGATTTTTCGGCCGATTTTCTCAGCTCTTTCATCAACAAGGCCGCGAATATCGTTTTTTCTTAGATATTTTAAAACTTTATCTGCGTAATCGTGATACTTCTCAGAAATAGGTAAAATAGCTACCTGCTCAGGACTTAGCCATAGCGGAAAGTTACCTGCGGTGTGCTCGATTAATATTCCGATAAATCTCTCCATGCTACCAAACGGTGCTCGGTGTATCATTACCGGTCTATGTTTCTCATTATCTGGTCCTATGTAATCTAGGTCAAAACGTTCTGGCAGGTTATAATCTACTTGTATGGTACCTAGCTGCCAGCTTCTTCCCAGTGCATCTTTTACCATAAAATCAAGCTTAGGACCGTAAAATGCAGCTTCACCATATTCGGTTACAGTTACCATATCACGCTCGGCAGTAGCTTCAATAATTGCGGCTTCTGCTTTTGCCCAGTTTTCGTCGCTTCCGATATACTTCTCTTTATTATCAGGATCTCTTAGTGATATTTGAGCCGTAAATTTCTCAAAACCTAGTTTTTTAAACACATGCATTACGAGGTCTATCACGTCTACAAACTCTGCTTTTAATTGGTCTGGTGTACAGAAAATATGGGCATCATCTTGTGTAAATCCTCGTACTCGTGTTAGGCCATTTAATTCACCACTTTGTTCGTAGCGATAAACCGTTCCAAACTCTGCTACACGATAAGGTAACTCTCTATAGCTTTTAGGTTTAAACTTAAAAATCTCGCAATGGTGCGGGCAATTCATAGGTTTAAGTAAAAACTCTTCGTCTTCGTTTGGCGTACGAATAGGTTGAAAAGAATCTTGGCCGTATTTCTCGTAATGGCCCGAAGTAACGTATAATTCTTTTTTGCCAATATGGGGCGTAACTACTTGGTGATATCCACGCTCAATTTGCGCTTGGCGCATAAAATTCTCTAAACGCTCGCGCAATGCAGCACCTTTGGGCAACCACATCGGTAAGCCCGCTCCTACTTTTTCACTGAACATAAAGAGTTCCATCTCTTTACCCAGTTTTCTGTGATCTCTGCGTTTGGCTTCTTCCAGCAATTCTAAATGCTCGGTAAGCATTCCCGCTTTGGGAAACGAAACACCATAGATACGTGTTAGCGATTTATTCTTTTCATCTCCTCTCCAATATGCTGCAGCTACGTTTAGTAGTTTCACCGCTTTAATAGATGAGGTATCTGGGATATGCGGCCCACGACATAAGTCTGTGAAATTTCCTTGTTTGTAAAAGGTAATTTGACCATCTTCTAAACCTGAAATTAGGTCTAGTTTATACTCGTCACCTTTTTCGGTGAAATAAGCAATAGCATCTGCTTTAGACACTTCTGATCGCTCAAAAGCACTCGCGGTCTTGGCCAACTCAATCATTTTCTTTTCTACTTTTTCAAATTCAGAAGAAGAGAAGCTGTGCTCTCCAAAATCTACATCGTAATAGAAACCTGCATCAATGGCAGGACCGATACCCAGTTTTACTCCAGGATAAAGTGCTTCCAACGCCTCTGCGAGTAAATGCGAACTGCTGTGCCAAAATGTTTTTTTACCTTCTAAGTCATCAAACTTAAGTAAGCTTAGCGCGGCATCTTCTTGTATGGGTCTGGTTAAGTCCCATATCTCATCATTTACTTTTGCACTAATAATTACGCGTGCAAGTCCTTCCGAGATGCTTTTTGCAACGTCTAAAGCAGAGCTTCCTTTAGCTACTTCACGTACGGAACCATCTGGCAATGTTATTTTTATATTCAAAATAGTGTTATCCTAGGATGTTTTGTATTACTTCATTTTGCCTAATCGGGTAAGCCCCTCTTTAGCGAGTGCAAAATTAGGGTCTATTTGCAAACAACGATTATAATTTTGCACAGCAAGTTCATTCTTTTTTTGTAGTTCAAAACATTGACCCATTCTGTTATACCCTTTGGCAAAATCCTCCTTGAGTTTCACGCAAATTTCGAAGTGATTAAGTGCTTCGTTATATTTTCCTTCTTCAGCTAAAATGTTACCTGCATTGTAGTAAGCATAATAATGTGTCGCATTTAAATCTATAGTACGTTGGTAGTCGTCCATAGCCTCTCCTGCCTGACCCCGCTTTTGGTATTCTAAGCCACGAGCGTAATAAGCCTCATCACTACTGGGATCTATGGTAATGGCATTATCGAGGAATTGCATTCCCGTTACGCCATTGCCCATCGCCAAATACAGCTGTGCTAGTTGCATAGAGCTATTATAATCAGAACCCAACAATAGAATAGTTTGCTTGAAATTTTGGATGGCAGAGGCCGTATCTCCTTGCTCCTTATTTAACATCGCTGTAAAAAAAGTACCTTGTGCATGTTGCGGGTTTACTGCAAGTAGTTTTCCAAATTTAATTTTTGATTTGTCAAATTGTCTTACAAAATATAGAAATTGTGCGTGCTTAAAAATGGCTTCTTGATCCTTAGGATTTACTTCTTCTGCCTTTACATATTGCTCCAGCGCCAAAGTAGTTTTATCTGCAGCAAAAAGGACATCTCCTAGTTTATAATAATGCGATACTACTTCAGGTTTTAGTTCTATGGCTTTTTGATAATCTTTAATGGCCAATTCATATTTTTTTTCATTCACGAGTACTTCTGCACGCAGTACATAGTACTCTGCATTATCTGGTGTTTGGTCTATTTTTTTACTCCATTCTCGTGCTTCTAGACTAAGCGTGGTATCGTTGGCTAAGCTTACTGAATCATTACTAAAAATGTTGCAGCTTGTAAAAAGCATAGACTCTGCAACTAGTCCTAATAGTAATGTAAAAAGTATTTTTTTCAAGGTGTGGCAAATGTACAAAATAGAACGGTTTTTGTAAAGAGCCTATTTGACTGCGCATTAGGCTATATTTATACTAAATTACACAATGACACTTATCCTCTATACGATATCTGCTCATAATCTTATCTTTGCCTCACAAGCTACAAAACAAAGATGCCACATTACCATAAACTAGGAAGCATACCGCCCAAAAGACATACCCAACATCGCAGACCTGACGGCGAGTTATATAAAGAAGAACTTTTTAGCACCGAGGGTTTTAGCAATAGCTACAGTTTGCTTTACCACCACTATCCTCCTACCGCAATTATCAAAGTAGATAAGCCAATAAATCTTAAACCTGAGTTAGCTGGCGATATGGAGATGCTGCACCGAAGTTTTAAAAGTTTTGATGTGGCGCCAAAGGATGATTACCTTGAAAGTAGAGTAATACTGCTTACGAATAATGACTTACAGATATGTATGGCTTGTCCTCGTAAGAGCATGACCGAGTATTTCTATAAAAATGGAGATAGTGATGAGGTTATTTTTGTACATAAAGGAAGTGGCACTTGTAAAACAAATTACGGACAGCTTAAATTTAAGTATGGCGATTATTTAGTAGTACCTAGAGGCGTTATTTATCAAATGGAATTTGACACCGAAGACAATAAGTTACTTATTACTGAAAGTCACAGTCCGATTACTTATCCTAAACGATATGTTACCAAAGGAGGGCAATTATTAGAACATTCTCCCTATTGTGAGCGAGATATTCGTCAACCTGAGAATTTAGAAACCATAATAGCCGAAGGCGAGTTCTTAATCAAAACCAAAAAGGAGGATAAGCTGTATCCGTACACCTATAAATACCATCCATTTTGTTTAATCGGTTGGGACGGTTACCATTATCCATTTATCTTTAGTATACATGATTTTGAGCCAATAACCGGACGTATACACATGCCGCCTCCGATACATCAAACCTTTGAAGGCCATAATTTTGTGATATGCAGTTTTGTTCCAAGGTTATTTGATTATCACCCATTGAGCATACCTGCACCCTATTGGCATAGCAATATTGACAGTGACGAAGTAATGTATTACGTAGATGGTCAGTTTATGAGTAAAGGTCACGTAGAGCCTGGCCAAATGAGTTTACACCCAGGTGGCATACCTCATGGACCTACACCAGGAGCTGCTGAAGCAAGTATTGGCAAAAAAGAAACGGGTGAACTTGCGGTAATGATAGACACTTTTAAGCCACTTAGAGTTACCAAAGCTGCTTTAGACCTAGAAATAAAAGATTACCATTTACATTGGTTGTAGGGTGAGAAGCACCCTAATCTACCCCTAAGTACTTATGGGTTTGTAAACTAATGTACCACTTAGGATTTTGAAGTACGTAGTCAAAGATTAATTTTTCGGTTACTGCTCGCTTGTCCCATTCGGGTTGCAAGTATAGTTTACAGGTGTTTGGAACCATTTTTTGATGAGCTTCTGCCCACACAATATCGCTTTTATTAAAAACCACTATCTTGAGTTCATTTGCTAGTGCCGCAGCCGAAGCAATTGGTGCTTTAAATTTTTTGGGTGAAAAGGTTACCCAGTCAAAATGGCCTTTAAGCTCATAGGCTCCGCTGGTTTCAATATGCACCTGAAAACCTTGGTCTTTAAAAGCCTTTGTAATTTCAGTTAAGTCATACATAGCAGGCTCTCCGCCAGTGAGTATTAGGATTCTACTCGCATACTTTAGGGCCTCTGCTAGTAAAAAATCAATGGACTTCAACGGATGTTTATCCGCATCCCAACTGTCTTTTACATCACACCAAACGCAGCCTACGTCACAACCACCCAATCTAATAAAAAAGGCAGATTGACCGGTGTAAACTCCTTCACCCTGAATAGAGTAAAAATATTCCATTACTGGGAATGCCGTCATAAACCTTGTTTCTTTTTGTAACTTTTAAGCGTGTTGAAAAGCAAACCATATCTCGTCATGGGTCCTACACCACCCGGTACCGGTGTTATGGCGCTGCATTGTGATTTTACCGCATCATAATCTACATCTCCTACAAGTTCATAGCCTTTATCGTTATTGGTTTCTACTCGGGTAATTCCCACGTCTATTACTACGGCTCCAGGTTTTACCATGTCTCCCTTTAAAAACTTAGGAATACCTACAGCTACTATAACAATATCTGCCATTTTGGTATGTACGGAAATGTTTTTAGTGTATCGATGGCACAAGGTTACGGTACACTCACCAGGATTACCACCACGGCTCATTAATATACTCATGGGTCTGCCTACAATGTTACTTCTACCTATTACTACACAGTGCTTTCCTTTAGTTTCAATACCATATTCCTCAATCAATTTGATCACGCCAAACGGCGTTGCTGAAATATAGGTATCCTCATTTTTGGTAAGTTTCCCTACACTAATGGTATGAAAGCCATCCACATCTATTTCAGGATTTATCGCTTCTGTAATTTTGGTCGCGTCGATATGCTTAGGAAGTGGTAACTGTACAATAAGACCGTCGATATCAGAGTTGTCATTAATAGAACGTATTAACTCCAGCAGATCTGCTTCTGATACATCTGATTTAAGCCTATGAACACTAGAGTGAAAACCCACATATTCGCAGTCTTTCTCCTTGCTATTTACATACGTTTTGCTTGCGCCATCGTCTCCCACCAAAATAGCCGCAAGATGAGGTGCTCTTAATCCTTTCACACGATGCGCATCTACTTCAGCTCTTATATCGCCTCTGAGTTTTAAGGCGAGTGATTTTCCATCTAAGATTGTTGTCATGAGCGGTCAAAAATATAGAATATTATTACCATTGAGAAGAGTTGATGGTAACTTAAACATATTTTTGTCAATAATACACCTTGACTTCTCGTATCTAACAAAAAAGGCATTCACTTTTTCATGTTGATATACCTGAGAAGATTTATACTTTTGAACTATTCATTGCTTCGTTAAAAACTATATGATATTAAGATATCTTAAATACCAATTAATTAGTGCATGTGTTGTTATAATGAGCTGCAACTCTATAGAAGAGCCCATAGCTATGCCTGGCACGAGCTATTACCCGCTTGAAATGGGCAAATACATTACCTATTCTGTAACCGAATACTCCCATGATGCATTCCTGGAAAAAACGGACACTACCTATTTTTGGCAAAAAGAAATCTTAGAAGATACTTTCAACGATATTTCTGGTTCTTTAGTTTACAAAATGGGCATAAGCATATCCAAAGATTCTGGTAAAAATTGGATATTTAATTCTTTTGCGATTGTAGAAAAAGACAATAATTCTGGAATTCGGACAGAAAATAATACCCGAAAGACTATTTTGGCTTTCCCTTTTCGTGAGCTAAAGACATGGGACGTAAATGCCCTTAATGTTCAAGATACAAAGCTGGCTAGAGTAAAGAATCTAGAAAAAAGTGTAACTACTATCTTAGGAAAGCAATTTGCTAAAAGTGTTCTGATAGACCTTGGCAACCAAGTAGACCCTATATTAACGAATATAGAAAATGAAGTATATGCTGAAGGCTTAGGTCTTATTGAAAGAAAGTATTCCTACATAGAAACTCAACCCGGCAAGTATAAAAGCGGAATAGAATATATAAAGACTATTTATGAAACGAATTGGGAGTAGTATACTCGTACTCGTTTTTTCGGCATTAGCAGGCAAAGGCCTGTTTGCACAAAAAACCAATGCCTTTTTTATTCAATTTTCAGATAAGAAAAGTGAATTAGCGATAAACGCCACGTTGAGCGAAAAAGCCCTTAACAGGCGCACCAAATTTAATCTCAATTTCGATTCGTACGATGTCCCTGTATCTGCTAAATACATTTCAGCTATACTGCAAGATACTACAATTCAATTAAGGTATGCGCTGAAATGGCATAATGCAATAGTGGTAAATTGCACCAAAACGTCATTGAACTACTTAACGGATTTGCCATTTGTACGTGCGGTTAAATTTGTGGGTGAAACACAAACCTTTAACTCAGCTGAAATTCCACTTTTTTATACTCCAAGGTTAGTATTAAAAGATGCAAGTATGAAGGAAAATGGTTATACTAAAGAAGATTATGGCGTTTCCTTTGCTCAAAATGAACAAATTGGTATTCCTTACTTACACCATCTGGGTTATACTGGTAAGGGTATAGATGTAGCTGTTTTTGACGCTGGTTTTAAAAACTTAAACGCAATACCTGGTTTTTTGAAGCATCAAGCCAACGATAGACTCACATTTGGTTACGATGTCGCTCAGTTAGATAACCTTCTTACCGATGCAGACAATCATGGCACAGCAGTAACATCGTGCTTAGGTGCATATCATTTAGGCCATTACGTGGGTTCTGCCCCACTAGCTAACCTTTTCCTTTTTCGCACAGAATATGGAGCCACCGAAACGCCCTTAGAGGAGTTAAACTGGTGTAAAGCTGCCGAACTGGCTGATAGTGCTGGAGTAGATATGATTACATCATCACTTGGATATTTTAGGTTTGATGACACCACACTTAGTTATAGACATAGGGATTTAGACGGCTTTACCTCCTACATTAGCTTAGGCGCTAGAATAGCCGTAGAAAAGGGAATTATTGTTCTTAACAGCGCAGGAAATGAAGGCGATAATCCGTGGCGAAAAATAGGTACTCCCGCTGATGTAGCCACTGTCCTTACCATAGGTGCCGCTGGTATTGATAACAAAGCAGGCAGTTTTAGCAGTCAAGGGAATAACGCCAAAGGAGATATTAAGCCCGATGTAGTAGCTTGTGGTGTGCTCACTTACGTAAGTAGCCCAAGTGGCAATTATTATCAAGGATATGGAACCAGTTATGCTACTCCAGTTGCGGCCGGAGGTGTAGCCTGTTTACTCCAGGCATTTCCTAAACTGACGCCTCTTGAAATCAATCAACTCATTAGATCAACGGCATCACAATCACAAAACCCAGATTCTATTATGGGTTACGGTGTGGCACAATTTGACGCTGCGTACAATCTACAGCAATTAAAAACAGCAACTAAATTAGTTTCTGGGATTGCAAAAATAGATCCTAACGGACTGATTATATTTAAAGTACCCGGCGAAACGGTACATTTTGATGTATATAGAATGGTGAAATTTTTAGGTGTTTTACCGTATAAGAAACATTTGTCTAGAGGCAGGTTAAAAGGCGAACAAGAAGTATTTCAGGTACCATTCAACCAACAAGCAATTTGCAATCAGAAATACACCATTAGGCTAAGCACCAAATCAACATTGGTAATGAGAGAAATATCCAATGATTGTCTGATCTTATGTGAAGAATAACAGATGATATACTAGTCGTTTTTAAGAATTGGAATACGCTCAACATATGCATCATAATATACTTCTAACAAATACTCTCCTTTAGCAAGCGGTAGTTCCACTTCTGCTTTTGTCGTATTTACTTTTATATTCATTACTTCTTGACCTGTAATGCTCAATACCCTTACATTTTTGATTAACTCTTTGCTTTCTATGTGAATGGAGTGCATAAATGGGTTGGGATAAATCTTGGTAATTACTGATGTTAATGCTGATACATCTGCCCCACTTACGAATGTGATGTAGGTACTGGCCGAATCATTTATTATAAGTTGATCAGCGGTATGCGAAACACTAAATTCTAGATCTAGTATTCCTTTTTTATCGTATGTTAAAGTACTATCGAAGTTAACTTGAATAGACTCACCAGCGCTCGTACTAATAACCTGCGTGCTCTCATAAACTTTAGAAAATCCATCAAAAGCCCTGCAGTGTACGGTGACGTCGCTTAGGTTATTTACACCCAAGTTTGCAATGGTTGCAGAAGGTTTAATTAATGTATTTTTAGGAAACTCCTGTCCGATTAAGGGAAAATCAACCTTGACTACAGCAACATCATTGCGGCGTATCACCAAGTAATTAGAGCTTAGCTCATTGTTTACTAAATTATCATCTGCATCAAGTATTTCAGATGTAAACGTGTGAGCACCAAACATACTAGCACTATAAATGATAGATGATGAAAGAGTGGCTAAGGAGTTGGGACTAAGCTGGCTTATAACTAGTGTGTCTTGGTACACAGCAACCGCTGCTCCATTTACGAGTGCAATAGCTATCCTTGTATTCGACATTGTATCTAACCCATAATTCATAACCTGAATGCTTGGTTTGAGGGTCTCATTCAATTCTAAAGTATCGTTATAATTGGGTGAGAAATGAGCACTAATACCTATGTCTTTCGAAAATCTAGTACTATAGGTGGTGTAAATGGTATCATTATAGCCAGGTTCTTGTTCTAGCGACCAATTATTAATTATGTTCACATAGTAATCACCCAAATCATCAAATTCCAATGGGCTAAAACTGATTAACTTAGACTCAGAAGTATCCAAGGAAACGCTCAGCGAATCCAAATAGACACGTGAATTCAAGTTATTGATGATCTCACAAGTTACTTTGGCGTCTAAAATGGGATTAAAACCATTATTGCGTATTTCTAGTAAGGGTGAAGTGGCTTTTGTATTAACAGGTATTACTCCTTTTGGAGTCTCCAAACGCACTAGCATAAGATCATTACCTGTAACTACAGAGAATGGGATACGCATGGTATCATTCACACGCCATTGGTCTTTTGGTATGTAAGCATTTGCCTCAAATACATATTCTCCCAAAGTATTAAGTGCTATTTCCTTAAAAATAATCTGACTAATACTAATTGCAGCTAAGGACCTAAATGCTGTATCTCGATAAATTACTATCCCATCAGTGTTTGTAATTTTTCCGACAATAAGAATAGAATCTTGGCGGTTTAATCCTTCATTTTTAATGTTGAGGTAAGGTTTTATTTTATTGTTAAAGGGGTATTTAATAGCCTTGGGTGTAGTAACATTTTGGATAGCAATATCATCTATTTTTCGTGCAATTAAAGTGACCTGGGCGGTATCATTTGCAGGAAAGCTATCATTGGCTAATATGGTATAGGCTCTGAATAAGATACTGCCGGGTTCAGTAAGTTTCATGTATTTAAACGTTTTTATGACATTTAAATTAGCTCCTAGTGAAATGGTAAACTCATCGCTATCGAGAATTTTTCCTTTTGAATTTAACAATTCCCCTCTAACTTGAAAATTATTTATGGCCGTTGCACCGTAATTATCGACTCTAATAGTTGGCTGAAACGTATCTCTATTTAAATCAAATACATCTCCATTGGCCGGAGAATATATTCGATTAACCCCAATATCTCGGTTTTTAATAAGGTCGAAAATAGATGCTTTACTATTGTTATCTGGAATACTATCTGTAGAGAGGAATGCCGTAACCTTGGCGGTAAATTGACCTAGATTGTATAAGCTAAATTTACCAAAATTAACCGTTGCTGTATCATCCGCATTCAATGAAACAATCTGATCTTTTGAAAATACTTGTTGAGCAAATCTATTTAGAATCTGCATTCTAACGATAAAGCTACCTTGATTCTGAAAACCATAGTTAATAATTTTCGCCTTTAGGGGCAGTGAATCTGTAAGACTATATTCAATCGTATCGCCATTTGCCGGACTGATAATATTAAATACGGCAATATCATTAGCCACTTGTAAACGTGGTTGGATATTAAAATTAAAGTTAAAACCTGGAGAAAACGGAGTCCAAAGAGAATCACCTGCAGGAGCTGTAAAATAAAAAGAATGAGGCCTTACCGGCGTTTCGTATTGAAAACTAAAACCCACGTTTGTATTGGTAGTTTGTCTTATCCCTACATAATACCCCCCACTTACTTGCACCTTGGGTAATACCGGCATAATGAAGGTACCGTTGGACGTTAAGGATGTATCAGACATAAATAATACCGTACCTGGTAATTGACCTGGACCATCATCGTTCCAAACTCCTAATTGGAACCCGCGACCAACTGCAGTAAAATCAACTTTTATTTGATTTATAAAAGAAGTTCCTAATACATAAAATTTGGCTAAAAAATCTCCAGTTGATCCCGTAAAACCAATACCACCTGAACTGCCTGCAAAAGGATCTGCGTGAGAGTAAATATTGTAACTTACAACACTTTCCTTTGATATTGTATTATTGTTTAACGAGCTATCGAACTCCGCCGTAATTAAAAGAGAATCCGTACCCAATAACTTAGGCTGGTAGGTATTGAAATAAACAAATTTCTCTTCAAACGGATCAATAGAAGCAACGGTTATGGTATCGTTATAGATATTGGCTCCACTTACCTTTAGAAATAATCTTTTATTGGTAACTGTACTTTTACCGTAATTAGCGATAACTACTTTAAGACTATCAGGCTGACGCATAAGCAAGGGAACAGTGCCCAATGCATAGGCTCTTTTAACTGCCAAATCGTGGTTATACCTAGGGTAAAATAAGGAAAGAGTAGGCTTAATAATGGAACTAAAATTAGTCAAACTGTCTAAGCCCGCCACACTAGAACCATACCTATATTTGTTCTCATTGGGTGAGACAAAACCGCTGACAGTGGAAGAATTTTCACAAAACCAATCGATGTATCCGCCCTGCTTAGTCGTTTGTTGATATTCTACTAAAACCTCAAGATTTATAGCATTACCTGAGGTGTCCCATGTATATTGATTTAATTGATTAAACTTAAAAAGTACATCTGAAGGTGAAGGATTTATCAAACCATTCGGATCTCCACTATACACTAGAGTCATCCCGTTACGCGCTTCTGCCAGCCAGTTAAGAGCGCCCGTACCAAAGTCAGATTGCGAGGTAGATTTTAGATATATTTTGAGTTGGCCGGTGCCTCTCATGGTATCAAATGAGTTATGGCTGAATGCTAGCGCAGCTAATTCATCACCATGTGTTAAATCACCCAGCGTAGCTGCGGGATAAATCATAGCAAAACGACTGTAATAATTGGCAGAAGTATCTGTTCTAAGCGGCCCAAAATTGGTGTTGGAGAATCCTCCACTCCCTATTTGGGTATATTGTGCAGATGACCATAAGAGCATCAGCGTAAAGACCGCAGTGTATAAACTTCGTTGTAGCATTCTCGAGCAATCAAAAATACATCTTTCAACGAATTATACTGATTAAAACCAATTAATAAGCCTAATTTTCGACCTAAATATGATGAAAAATAGGTTTTATTCCTTTTGTGTTATATCACCCTCAATAAACCCTTGCAAAAAAACACAATAACAAACATGCATACACATACCAACGATCTCATACATGAATCCAGTCCTTACCTCTTACAACATGCACACAATCCAGTAGATTGGCATGCTTGGAACATTGATAATCTATCAGAAGCAAAACATCTTGATAAACCCATACTCATCAGTATTGGGTATAGCAGTTGTCATTGGTGCCACGTAATGGAGCATGAAAGTTTTGAAAATGATGCCATTGCAGCTTATATGAACGAAAACTTTTACTGCATAAAAGTAGATAGAGAAGAACGTCCGGATGTAGATCAAATCTATATGACGGCAGCCCATATTATAGCTGGAAACGGAGGTTGGCCGCTCAATTGCTTTGCACTTCCAGACAGCAAACCCTTTCATGCAGGGACCTATTACCCCGCCGCAGGTTGGTTAAAATTATTACAAACCGTACATGATCAATACCAGCAACATCGCGAAAAATTGAATGATTATGCCACCCGACTAACCAAAGGAATAAGGCTACAAGAAACTGCCATAAGCGATAATCCAACAGAAAAACTGGATGCAAAAGAGATCGTAAAAACAGTGGAAAATTGGAAGACAAGTTGGGATATGACAGAAGGAGGAATCAATGGCGCTCCCAAATTTCCTATGCCTAGCAATCTGCATTTCCTGATGGATTATACGCATCAATTTACAGATACATACACCGACTCTTTTATTCAACTCACCTTAGATAAAATGGCCTATGGAGGTATTTTTGACCAACTAGCGGGTGGCTTCTCGCGGTACAGCGTAGATGCCCTTTGGAAAGCACCACACTTCGAAAAAATGCTTTATGACAATGCTCAACTGCTTACCATTTATGCCAAAGGATACAAAAAATACAATAATCCGCTCTACCTTGAAATTCTTACGAAAATAACGGATTGGCTTGTGCATGAAATGAGAGATGCTTCAGGGCTTTTTTACGCAGCATTAGATGCAGATAGCGAAGGAGAAGAAGGAAAATTTTATGTTTGGAAAACCGAAGAAGTACTCGAATTACTGGGCGAAGACTATGAGCTAGCTCGCATATACTATCAAGTAGATGGTAAAGGAATGTGGGAAGATGGTAATAACATATTGCTACGCAACCATCATCCTAGTGAAATTGCCCAACAACTGGATATAACCGAAGAAAATATTGCACAACGCATAGGCCAAATTAACTCAAAATTACTCGCTGCTCGAAGCACACGAGTACGACCAGGATTAGATGACAAGTGCCTAACTGCTTGGAATGCATTGCTGGCCACAGGGCTGGCAGAAACCTATAAAGCAACTGGCAATACGGATTATAAAATACGCGCACTTACATGTATAGATGCGCTGCTAAAACTACAAGTGCAAGCCAACCAAATCTGGCATACCTATAAAGCTGGGAATTCTACCATAAACGGTATGTTGGATGATTACGCATTTACCGCAGAAGCATGTATAGCTGCGTTTGAAATAAGTGGCGACGAGCGTTATTTAAATGCCGCAGATATGATTATCCAAAGGGCTATTCACACTTTTTATGATGTCGAAAAAGAACTATTTTATTTCAATGAGCAAAATGAACTTATTGTACGAACCACTGAAGTAAATGACAATGTAATTCCATCTACGAATTCTGCCATGGCCCACGTGCTTCACAGCATTGGAGTAATCAATGGCAATACGTATTACCTCGAGTTAGCCGAAAATCTAATTGGTAAAGTGCAGGCAAACATAAGCACCTATCCTAGTGGGCATAGTAACTGGGCTAGAGCGCAACTAAAGTACACTATGCCTTATTTTGAGCTGGCTATTGTGGGAAGCGATGCCGAAAAAATAGCTCAGCAGTTGCAATCCAAAAATCTACCTAATATATTGATTTTATTCAGTGTAGCTCCTTCTAACTTGCCTATTTTTGCGAACAGATGGGTAAACGATAAAACCTTGATATATGTTTGTAAACTTGGAATGTGCCAATTACCCGTGGAGCAACTCAGTGAAGCTTTAGCATTATTAAACTTATGAATCAAGATTACTTAGCTGTAAACAAAGAACTTTGGAACCATAAAACTCCCATTCATTTGGAGAGTGACTTTTACGAAGTGGAGGCTTTCAAGAAAGGAAAAACCTCTTTAAAACCCATTGAATTAGCACTTCTTGGAGACGTAAAAGGAAAATCTATTTTACACCTACAGTGTCATTTTGGCCAAGACAGCATGTGCTTGAGCAGAATGGGCGCAGATGTAACCGGCGTAGATATTTCTGACGTGGCGATACATGAAGCTACTACACTAAGTACTGAACTTGGGTTAAATACAACTTTTGTATGTTGTGATGTTTATGCTGCAAAAGAGTTGATCACCGAAAAATTTGATATTGTATTTACCACCTACGGCACCATAGGATGGCTTCCGGATATGGATAAGTGGGCAGACATTGTAAGTCACTTTCTAAAGCCAACAGGGAAATTCGTTTTTGTGGAGTTGCACCCTGTCGTTTGGATATTTGATGCGCAATTTGAGCAAATCATGTTCTCCTATTTTAACAAGGAGGCCATCATAGAAACCACTCCAGGCACATACGCTAATCAAGAAGCAGACATTCAACTAGAAGAAATAGGCTGGAATCATTCACTCCATGAAGTTTTTACTGCACTTCTAAATACAGGTTTGAATATTAAGCATTTTAGCGAATACGATTACTCTCCCCATAATTGTTTTAAAAATATGGAGGAAAGAGCTCCCGGAGAGTTTGTGATACGTCACTTAAACGAAAAGCTGCCCATGTGTTATTCGTTAGTGATGGAGTTTTAAATAGTTCAGCGATTAATAAAAAAGGGCCATTCGCATAGCGAATGGCCCTTTTTAGCTTTATGATGAAAAGATTATCTCGCTAGCGTCATTTCATCTACGATGTGTTTTGCACCTGCAAGTTTGTCAATACACCACAATACATAGCGTATATCTACAGAAATGGTTCTTTGCAACTCTGGTTCAAATGCGATATCTCCACTCATTGCTTCCCAATTACCATCAAATGCAAGACCAATAAGCTCGCCTTTTCCATTAATAACTGGACTACCTGAGTTGCCTCCTGTAATATCATTGTTACTCAAGAAACAAACTCTTAAATCTTCACCTTCTTTGGCATACTCACCATAGTTACTGCTTTTTGCTGCTTCAACGAATCCTGCAGGCAAATCAAACTCCGCATCACCTGGTTGGTATTTTTCTAATATACCTTTCATCGTGGTAAAGTGCTTGTACTGCATGGCGTCACCTGGAGAGTACTCTAATACTTGACCATAGGTAAATCTCATACTGCTATTTGCATCAGGAGCATACGCTTTTTCTGGATTCATTTGGAATAAAGCGTCTATGTATAATCTATCAGCAAGATCTCTTTTTGCCGCTGCATCAGAGAACATAGGTTGTAAATCCGACATATAGTAGTTAAACATCATTCCAGCATAGGTAACTCCTAGGTCCTTTTTAAGTGCTTTAGCACTAGGTGCATTTAGGAACGCTGCCGATTTATCTTTATCTACTGCCATTGAATTGGCAAAAACAGCATCTACAAACTTAGCGATGTTATTTTTATACTTCGCTAATAGCTTGTTAAATTCTGCTGGTCTTAAAGACTCCGGAATATCATTAACGTAATAGGTAAGCATAGCAACCATTACTTCTTTGTCTATAGGTTGATAGTAATCTTTAAACTGTGCATCTAAGCCGTTTTTGTAGCTTTCTATCGTTTTATCTATTTTAACTTGAAACGCAGCTTTTGCTTCTTTTGATTCCATGGTATCTAAGGAAGCATACATGTCACGTAAACGAGAAAGACCTGCTGCGTAACGTGTAAATTCAACACCATAAATAGCTTCCCCAAAATAGGTTTGAGCTAATATTTTCTCATCGTACACTTTATACGCATCTTGGTACATGGTTAACACTTGACCAAATTTTGCTTTACGTGCAGCATCACCACTGTTTACCCATTGCGTAAAAGCAGCTTCTTCTGCACGTTTTTTACCTTCCACATTCAGTCTTTTCAAACCTCTTGTTTGTCCAATAAAGTATTTCCAGTAGTTGGCTACTTGAGCATGCTTAGCTGCATACATTAAGTCTACAGTTTCATCTTGCGATTGGTATTTTTCGTAAATATCTAATTTTGTTCTTCTTATTTTTACGCGTGCAGGTTGGTCAATATCTGTCGCATTTTTTACACCGTAAGATGATAAATAACGATCCGTACTTCCTGGAAAGCCCCAGATCATAGCAAAATCACCTTGTTCTACTCCTTTTAAACTTACCGGTAAGTGGTGTTTTGGCGTATATGGAATATTGTCTACAGAATAATCTTTGGTTGCTTTATTTTCTTTGCTGGCATATACCCTAAACATAGAGAAATCTCCGGTATGACGTGGCCACATCCAGTTATCCGTATCTCCTCCATATTTACCTACACTTTCTGGTGGATTACCTACTAGTCTTACATCACCAAATACTTCGTATACATATGCGAAGTATTTATTGCCTGCAAACATTTCTTTGATATCGACACTGTATGCATCTGATTCACTGTATTCTTTCTTTAGTTCTGCAGATTTTTCAGCAACAACACCTGCTCTTTCTTCTTCAGTAGCTTTTGCTGATACTCCACCCAACACTTGGTCTGTGATGTCTACAATTTTTACTAAGAATGAAACACTAAAACCTGCTGGCTTTTCATCTGCTTTTGTTTTTGCCCAGTAACCATTTTTCAAGTGATTAGCAGTGGTTGTACTTAACTTTTGAATAGCAGAATAACCACAGTGATGATTGGTTAAAATAAGACCTTGGTTACTAATAACCTCACCTGTACAGAATCCAGATCCTAAACGAACTATAGCATCTTTCATACTGCTGTTGTTAATGCTATACACCTGCTCAGGTGTCATGGTAAGACCAAGTCTCTGCATTTCAGCATAATTATTGGTTAGCAATGCGGGAATCCACATTCCTTCGTCTGCCTTGGCAAACTGGCTGCTTATTACTAAAGCAAAACCTAAAATAAGTGTAACTATTTTTTTCATTGATTGATTATAAAAGTGCCACAAATCTCTATTTTCTGAGATATTATCCTAATGTTATCGGATAAAATATCTGTATATACGGACCAGTGTCTTAGGATAATGCACTGCCTAGATGACATTTTGACGAAACTACAGCTATTAATCAGGTTAAGTCATTCGCATCATTTCAAAAACTTTACCTTTGCCGCAATGTATTACAACGACATACTCGAAACCATAGGAAATACGCCACTTGTTAAATTAAACAAAGTAACTGCTGAGCTTCCGTGTTTGGTTCTAGCTAAGATAGAAACTACCAATCCAGGCAACTCGGTAAAAGACCGTATGGCGGTTAAAATGATTGAAGATGCAGAAGCAGATGGTCGTTTAAAACCAGGAGGAACTATTGTAGAAGGTACCAGTGGGAACACGGGAATGGGCCTAGCTATTGCTGCCGTTGTAAAAGGATACAAATGCATTTTTGTAACCACAGACAAGCAAAGTAAAGAAAAAGTAGATGCATTAAAATCAGTAGGTGCAGAAGTAATTGTGTGCCCAACCGATGTAGAACCCACCGATGCACGCTCTTACTATTCGGTAAGTAAGCGATTGGGAAGCGAGATACCCAATGCGTGGTATGTGAATCAATACGACAACCCGAGCAATACACAAGCGCATTATGAAAGTACTGGCCCAGAAATTTGGGAACAATCAGAAGGTAAAATAACACACTTTGTGGCTGGAGTTGGAACAGGCGGTACTATTAGCGGGGTAGGAAAATACCTAAAAGAGAAAAATCCTGCTATACAATGTTGGGGAATAGATACCTATGGTTCCGTCTTTAAAAAATATAAGGAAACGGGCATTTTTGATGCGAAAGAAATTTATCCTTACATCACAGAAGGCATCGGAGAAGATATTTTACCGGAGAATGTAAACTTTGACACGATTGATCACTTTGAAAAAGTAACCGATAAAGATGGACTACTTTGGCAACGTAAACTAGCCCGAGAAGAAGGTATAATGGTAGGAAACAGTGCGGGAAGTGCCGTAAAAGGAATACTTCAATGTGCTCACATGCTAAAACCTACCGATGTAGTAGTGGTTTTATTTCATGACCATGCTACCCGCTATATGGGCAAAGCTTTTAATGATGAATGGATGAAAGAACGTGGTTTTCTGGATAGCAAACCCAAAACCGCTGAGGACATGATTAGTAACCACAGACACTTGCCTATGCTTACCGTGTTTGAATCAGATCACGTAAAAGTAGCTTTCGACCTCATGGAAAAGCATGGTATATCGCAACTTCCCGTTGTAAATATGCACAGAGATTATGTAGGATCTGTAAATGACAATCTGCTTCTTTCTCAACTTTTAAAAAATCCTAAACTTGCTACTCAAAAAATAAGTGATGTGATGCACGCTAGTTTCCCGATGGTAGACGCCTCTGCTCCTATTGATAAGGTTTCTTCGTTAATCAATAAAGATAACCCAGCAGTTCTGGTAAAAGATTTGAGCGGGGCTGTTCATATTTTAACCAAATATGACTTGATTGGGGCTTTGTCCAGCTAACTAGTTTTTGTTTACATAGCTTCTATTCGTTCTCACTCAAAGTAAGTAAAGAAGGCTATAAAAGAGGATTAAGTGTTTTATAAGCGTTTATCTCTTACCCATAAAAAAAGCCCCTCAACCACCGAAGTGATCAAAAGGCCTTTAAAAGTTATTGGTATTTACTCTAGGTATTATTATAACGTGTTCACGTTATTTAAATCTTCGAAAGCTTGCTCTAATCGTGTTACAAAGGTTTTTTCACCTTCTCTCATCCATAAACGTGGATCGTAGTATTTCTTGTTTGGAACGTCATCGCCATCTGGGTTTCCTATCTGTTTCATCAGGTAATCTTTTTTAGCCAACATGTAATCTCTTGTTCCTTCGGTAAATGCAAATTGCAAATCCGTATCAATGTTCATTTTGATCACTCCATATGAAATTCCTTCTCTTATTTCTTCTACTGTTGAGCCAGACCCACCGTGAAAAACAAAATCAACTGGATTAGGACCTGTACTAAATTTCTCTTGTACATAATCTTGAGAATTTTTTAAGATAATAGGAGTTAACTTAACATTACCAGGCTTATACACCCCGTGTACATTGCCAAATGCAGCAGCTATGGTAAATCGTGGACTAACTTTCATGAGTTCCTCATAGGCAAATGCAACCTCACTTGGTTGTGTATATAATTTACTGCTGTCTACATCGCTATTATCTACGCCGTCTTCTTCACC
>JAFMCI010000055.1 GCA_017857855.1 Bacteroidia bacterium
ATCATAATAAAGTGTTCTATAATCTAGGTAAAGAGGCATTGGTTTATTTAGATTAACATTGGCCGTTTTTGTAATTTTTCGGATCGTTGCTGTTGAATCTTTTGGGTCCCAATTTTTTAATCGTGCGGTATCTCTGGGTGGGTAGCCCATCATAACTCTAAAATCGTCTGCGTCGTACTTGGTAGAATTTTGCATTAAAAATTCTCCAAATTCTTGTGGTTTTTCAAGTCGCACACAACCGTGACTTACGGCCCGTTGCGTCTTTTCAAAAGCTGCCTTAGATGGAGTGTCATGAAGATAAATAAAAAACGGATTACTGAATAAAAACTTTACGGTGCCCAGTGAATTGTTGGGTCCGGGCTGTTCTACTATTTTGTATGGGATGCTGGTTTTACTCATTCTGCTCCATTTTATGGTATCGCTATTAATTTCTTTGCCGTTATGCGTCACTTTGTATCCATTCTTACGCAAGTAATGAGGCTCAGAAAGTAGCATAGGCCACATTTCTCGGGTAATAATACTATTGGGAACTGTCCACGTGGGATTGAGCACAGCATAAGTTATTTCACTGGCTATTTGCGGGGTTTCCATGTTTTTAGGCAGTTTATATAGCCAGCCACTATCGCTGTATTCTTTAACCATGGCGTCGTAATTATCTGGCAGATTTTTGCCAATACACACTTTCATCTCCATTGCGCTATCTGGCCCATGCATTTCTACTATATATTGTGGAAGATTAATGTAAACGTAGGGTTTTTCTTGCGGTTTGGTAAACCATCGTTGACGTTCCATATTTGCTTTTACCTGGTCTATCTTATTGGTATGAGTGGTGTTTACTATTTTATAGGTTTTGTATCCCATAATACCGTCAGGAGTAAGATTATTTTTAGCCTGAATTATTTTTATAATTTTATCGAGCTCCTTTGTAAAAATATTAGTGTTTTGAAGTGATCGTACACTAGAGTCTGGCATATTTCGCTGTTTTAGTTTGGTGATAAGTTTTCCTATTACTGGTGCAGAGTCACCTAAGGCTAATTTTGGGTAATCTCCAAAGTCTATGGCAGATGATATTTCAATTTTCTTTCTATGTTGATATAGCTTAAGTAATTTTTGGAGTTCTTGGTAGGTTGTATCGTTTTTATGAATTTCCTCAATCATGCCAATTTTATTTGGCTCGTTTAAAAAGTCATAAAATTTCATTGATTTCCAATTATTTCGAGGTAACATGTAAGTATAACCATACACTTTTATCGGACTGCTTCTGCCGTTTGCAATGTCTTTATACATTCTCAGTAGACTATTGGATATAATCAGTTCTAACTCAGCGTATACGCGATAAATACTATCAGAACTGCTATAATTGGCTGCTTTCGCCTTGTAATAACTGACCAAAGGGAGATAATAATATCGTGCATCCATCCCATGTGTTTCGCTATAGGAAAAGGTAGACTCTAGTTCATTCCATGCTGCAGAGTCTCCCATTAAAACATCCCAATGTAGTGGCGTATATCCCCTGTCACGATAAAAAGATTGCAAGGTATCCATGAATTGTAATTGGTCCTGACATACAAGTACAGTCCATCTACTAAATTGATTTTCAAGGTAGTAAGTGAATGAATCTTGGGTTAGAATAATACTGTGTTTACCTATTTTCGCCTCTTTTTGACAAGAAGAAAATGCCAGAATTGCAAAAAATGCTGCAGCTAATGCTATTTGGAAGCTTTTCATAAAACTTTAACAAAGTTTACATAAAAGTATTCAATTAAATGCCTAACTCATCCACAGTGATGTAGAGATTAGCATTCATAATGTCTGAGTTTTGCAAATATTCTACGATAGGAGAGTATATGAATAGGCAATTTCCTCCTTTTATAGTATTGACTAGACGTGTATTTATTTTTTGAGAAACCGCTGGACATCCATAGCTTCTTCCAATACGTTCTTTTCGTTTTACAAGGTCTTCATTCACATAACTTGCACCGTGTATCACTATTCCTCTTGCAAATGCGTTAGTGTTAAATTTAGCTTCTAATCCATTTAGTTTCAGCGAAAGATTATTACTCCCGAAATAAGTTCCGCCAGTAGTATAAAAACCCAATGAGCTTTTATTACTTCCATACTTATTGCTAAAGGACTTTGCGTACTCTTCACCGGTTTGGGCACCATGAGCAACTAATTCATTGAAGACTACTTTTTTAGTCTCCATATCAATAACCCAAAGTCTTTTTTTATTGCAAAAAAGTGTAAAGTCAATGATGGTCAGGTATTGGTCTGAGGCTAACTCTTCGGTATGTTTTAAAAACAAGTAACCTCTAAGTGCGTGGCTTAGGATTTTAGGTGAAATGGTGTCATGTCCATCATCATATTTTAGCTGACGGTGAAATTTAGCACTGTAAGCTATAAATTCGTCAGACTGAAGTGTTACGAGTCTTTTGCCATCTTCCTTGTCGTGAACTAGGTAGTTTGAAGAGCTGTTTATTACCTCTAATTTCCCTTGAAATGAGGAGGTAACCATAAGCAATAAAAAACCAGCTAACCCCTTAACCCAAATTAAGTAAGTCTTACTCAATTTGCGTTTATGAGAAATTAGCTGGTTCAATTGTTCTTTTTTTTAGTCTTGATCTTCTGTATTGTCTATTTCTACAGTAGTAGTTTGTTGTTCGAGAGGTGCAATGGTGCTATGGTTAGCTGCTTCTTTTTTATCGCAACAAGCTTTTTTAGTACCTTCTTCGTATTTGCAACAATCGGTATGATCAGTTACATTTTTGTCGCACATTGCGATATGAGCTTCCATTGCTTCTTCACTGCAGCAAGCTTTTTTACCTGAGTCACCGTGTACTCCACCTAAAATAGGTGCAATAACCAAGCCAATTAGACAAGTTAATTTTATAAGGATATTCATTGATGGACCTGAAGTGTCTTTGAATGGGTCACCTACAGTATCTCCAGTTACTGCTGCTTTGTGCGCATCAGAACCTTTATACGTCATTTCACCATTAATCATAACACCTGCCTCAAAAGATTTTTTAGCATTGTCCCAAGCGCCACCAGCGTTGTTTTGGAATATTGCCCAAAGAACACCAGAAACGGTGACTCCAGCCATATAACCTCCTAACATCTCTGCTACTAGCATGTTGTTGTCGCCGTATACCAATTTGCCCACAAGCACTACAGCTATTGGGAAACCAATAGTTAAAATACCTGGTAACATCATTTCCTTGAGTGAAGCTTTGGTAGAAATATCTACACATTTACCGTATTCAGGTTTTCCTGTACCTTCCATGATACCTGGAATTTCTCTAAACTGACGTCTCACTTCTTCCACCATTTCCATGGCAGCTTTACCTACTGCATTCATAGCAAGTGCTGAGAATACCACTGGAATCATAGCTCCAACAAATAGCATGGCAAGAACGGGTGCTTTAAATATATTGATGCCATCTATACCTGTAAATGTAACATAGGCAGCAAATAAGGCTAGTGAAGTAAGTGCGGCCGAAGCAATAGCAAATCCTTTTCCTGTTGCTGCAGTTGTATTACCAACTGAATCCAAAATATCTGTTCTTTCTCTAACGATAGGCTCTTGCTCACTCATCTCAGCTATTCCACCGGCGTTGTCAGATATTGGTCCAAAAGCATCAATGGCTAACTGCATTGCGGTAGTTGCCATCATAGCAGAAGCTGCAAGTGCAACACCATAAAAACCTGCAAACGCATATGATGCCCATATAGCAGCAGCAAATAAAAGTACAGAAGAGAAAGTAGAAATCATACCAGTAGCTAAACCAGCAATAATGTTGGTTCCAGCGCCAGTGCTCGATTGTTGTACTATTTTAAGAATTGGAGGTTTACCAAGTCCAGTGTAATATTCTGTAAAAGAAGAGATACCTGCTCCTACAACTAATCCTACTAATGTTGCAAAGAAAACTCTCATTGAAGATATTTTTTTTAATCCTTCACCAAAGAAATTCATATCCATAGTTGCTGGAAGCATCCAAGTAACTAATCCGTAACAAGCAACAGCAACTAAAGCGATTGATGTCCAGTTTCCTATATTCAAGGCTTTTTGAACTTCATTTTCTTTGGCGTCGTTGCTAGATATTTTCACTAAGAAAGTGCCAATTATTGAAATAATAATACCTGCACCGGCTATAGCCATAGGTAATAGTATTGGGCCAATACCACCGAATGCGTCTTGTATAGATCCACCCATGTCTGTGATAACATAATTACCCAAAACCATAGCAGCAAGAACTGTAGCTACATAAGAACCAAATAAATCAGCACCCATACCTGCAACATCTCCTACGTTATCTCCTACGTTATCTGCAATAGTTGCAGGGTTACGAGGATCGTCTTCTGGAATACCTGCTTCTACTTTACCAACTAAGTCAGCACCAACGTCAGCAGCTTTTGTATAAATACCGCCACCTACACGCGCAAACAATGCGATTGACTCAGCTCCTAAAGAGAATCCGGCTAGTGTTTCAAGTACGATAGTCATATCAGTAGTGTTTGTCCAAACACCACCCATAAAAAAGTTAAAGAAACCGATAAACAATAAGGTGAGACCCAATACAGCGAGTCCAGCAACGCCAAGACCCATAACAGTTCCGCCACCAAAAGATACTTTAAGCGCGTTTGGTAAACTTGTTTTAGCTGCTTGCGTAGTTCTTACGTTAGTTTTAGTTGCTATTTTCATACCCATGTTACCTGCCAAAGCAGAGAATACAGCCCCGATAATAAATGCAGGGATGATGAGGTAATGAGTGGTTGGTACAAAAAATGCTACTGCTGCGAGTACAACAGATGCTCCAATCACAAAAAATGTAAGAAGACGGTATTCTGCTTTCAAGAAAGCAAGTGCTCCTTCGTAGATATAATCCGCGATCTCTTTCATTTTGCCGTCTCCAGCGTCCTGTTTCAACACCCAATTTCTTTTAATTACCATATAAATAAGGCCTAGAACGGCCATAAGTATTGGCATATAAATCATCATTTTTTCCATGAATTTTAAAATTTACTATTTCTGCTTGTTTTGTTTAAAGCCTGCAAAAGTAAAATTATTCATTAAATAGGAGCAAGTTGGTTTAATTTTCTTCTAATCAGTGAATGATTTAGTGGTTCATATTTATACATCTTTACTTAAAAAAATAGTTAGGGTGAATCAAACACTAGTTAATAGAAACCGATTTAGGTAAGAATAGGGTTCCGCGAATACTCTAAATTCACTGCTTTGTGAAAGGCTAAAAAAACTACTTTTGCAAGCTGAATGGAGAACATCCGTAATTTTTGTATAATAGCTCACATAGACCACGGTAAGAGCACCTTAGCCGATAGACTTCTGCAAACAACAGGTACTGTAAGTGATCGTGATATGAAGGAGCAGACGCTTGACGATATGGATATCGAGCGTGAGCGTGGTATTACTATAAAGTCCCACGCTATTCAAATGAAATATAACCGAGATGGTGTAGATTATATCCTTAACTTGATAGACACCCCAGGTCACGTTGATTTTAGCTATGAGGTAAGTAGAAGTATAGCTGCATGTGAAGGCGCTTTGCTTATTGTAGACGCTGCACAAGGAATCCAAGCACAAACTATATCTAATCTTTACTTGGCACTGGATCATGAACTTACAATAATCCCTATTCTGAATAAGATGGATTTGCCTGGTGCTATGCCAGAAGAGGTGAAAGACCAGATAGAAGAGTTGATATTGTGTGACAGAAGTGATATTATTCCTGCAAGTGGCAAAACAGGTTTGGGAGTAGAAGATATCTTAACTGCGATATTAGACCGAATTCCACCACCGAAAGGAGATCCTAAGGCTCCACTTAAAGCACTTATTTTTGATTCTGTGTTTAATCCTTTTAGAGGCATTATTGCTTACTACCGAATTATGGACGGCGAGCTAAATAAGCGTGATCATATTAAGTTTATGAATACAGGTCATTCTTATTATGCAGAAGAAATTGGAGTACTTAAACTGAACCAAGAGATTCGTCAGACCGTAAAAACGGGAGATGTGGGTTACATTATTTGTAGTATAAAGGAAGCCAAAGAAGTAAAAGTTGGAGATACAATTACCATTACCAATAATCCTACAGAAATAGCTATCGACGGTTTTGAAGATGTAAAACCAATGGTTTTTGCAGGGATTTATCCAGTTGATACCGAAGATTTTGAAGAACTTAGAGATTCCATGGGTAAGTTACAACTGAATGATGCAAGTTTGGTTTTTGAGCCAGAGAGTTCGGCAGCCCTTGGTTTTGGATTCCGTTGTGGATTTTTGGGAATGCTTCATATGGAAATTATTCAAGAGCGATTAGAGCGTGAGTTTGGTATGACGGTAATAACTACAGTTCCTAACGTTAGTTACCACGCGTATCTCAAAAAAGACAGTGAGACTATTGTTATCGTTAACAATCCTACGGATCTACCAGATCCGAACTACTTAGATAGAATAGAAGAACCATATATCAGTGCTCAAATAATTACGGCGGGCGATTATGTAGGTGCAATTATGTCTTTATGTATAGAGAAACGAGGTATTTTAAAAAATCAAGTATACTTAACAAGCAATAGGGTAGAGTTATCCTTTGAAATGCCAATGGCTGAGGTTGTTTTTGATTTTTACGACAAGCTAAAAAGCATTAGCCGAGGTTATGCTAGTTTTGATTACCACCCTATAGATTACAGAATGTCACACCTAGTAAAGCTAGATATACTTTTAAATGCAAAAGTAGTTGATGCTCTTAGTGCAGTAATACACAGAGATAAAGCATACTACTTTGGCAAGCGGATTTGTGAAAAACTAAGAGATCTAATACCTCGTCACCAATTTGAGATACCTATTCAAGCAGCTATCGGAGCGAAGGTTATTTCTAGAGAAAACATTCGTGCGATGCGTAAAGATGTAACGGCTAAATGTTATGGTGGTGATATTTCCCGAAAACGAAAACTGCTCGAAAAACAAAAGAAAGGTAAGAAAAGAATGCGTCAAGTAGGTAATGTTGAAATACCGCAAAGCGCCTTTATGGCCGTCTTGCAGATAGATTAATTATTGCTTAGCAGGCTTTTATCAATAAATATTTGTTATTCAACTAGTGCCGTTGAAAAGCGATGCTACGATCCGTACTTAGAAAGTACACCTTGAGTTAACCAGTTTCCTATAGCTTGACGGTTATTCACCATCAAGAGTCTTTTTTGATCAAACTCATTGGTAATATTTCCAAGTTCAATATACACAACAGGAGGTTTAGTTTCTCTCAGTGTATGTAGGTCACGGCTTTTTACAACTCCCTTATATCCTCTTCCTGGTTGATGCTCTTCGTATTTTGATTTAATAGTTCGGTATAACTCTATTGCGAAGTCTTTGCCGGTTTCGCTACCTGGGTAGTAATAGAAAAATATGTCTACTTTTTGATCTACATATCGGCTATCAATATGAATTTCAATACAACGTTGTATGGTAGCTCCTTCTCTTTTGTGCTTATCATAGAGTTCATTAATTTTAGACGAACGCTGTCTAAGTCGTCTTACTTGGTTTAGAGGTATGTCTTGATTAAACCAAACTGTTTCATCTTTATCAGCGTCTAGGAATTCATCATCACGTATACCATCTTCATCTCGAGTAATGATATAAACAGTTGCACCATGTTGTAGCAAGTTGCGCGCAAATCTTAAGGTAATGTCGTAAGCATATTCATCTTCACAAATTTCATGACCGTCTTTATGACCAACAGCTCCGGGGTCTGGGCCGCCGTGACCGCTTATGAGGTAGTATACCTGACCTTCTAATCGCTTGGTATAGATGGGGGTACTTTGGTATTTAGTACCAAAGATGGGAAAAATGTCAGTGCGTAATGCAGTAGTTGTTTGTTGTTCAGTGTTTTCTTTATGATCTGTTAAACTAGGATCTTTATTGTCTTCACTGCTGGGAAGAGAAGCTACTTTTGTGATTCCTGATTTTGCTATGTCTGCATTAGGACAATATAAAATGTGAATGGGAACCCAAAGTGATTTATCTGTCCTGTAATCATATTCGCGAAGTCCATTCTCACTTAATTCTTCGTTAAATTTCTGTATTTCTATGGCTAGGTTATAGTCATTTAATTTGATGGTTGTTCTAATGCTTGAGTTATTGTACTCGTAAACTTTAATAGGTAATTTGTAAGTCTTAGCAAGTTGTAGTTGATCAGATCTTTTTAAATTATTTATGGCTAAGAATGTATCAACGTTGCATTTGTAGGCTGCTAAATTGTACCTATTAAGTAATACGGAGATGCCATCTCCTTGTTTTGCTCGTACTTTAAGATATTCTTGGGCATTACTCATGCCGGCAATCAAAACTAGAGTGAGACTTATTATTTGTTTTTTATACCGACCAACCATTGATTCCTGTAAGTGGCACAAAACTAAAATTACCGTGACTACTTTGTTGGTACTCATTATCACCAGTGCGGGTTACGAGTAGCATTTTTTGGACATCTATAGTTCCTATTGGGGCTACTAGTTTTCCGTTTATTTTGAGTTGTTGAGTAAGGTTATCTAGGAGTTTAGGGGCCGCTGCGGTTAGTATTATTTTATCAAATGGAGCCAGACTGGGTAATCCTAATGAGCCGTCGCCATAGGTGCTGTGTATCTGCAGACCTAGTCTGCTAAATAAATCATTAGCCTTATTGTATAGTATGCCAACGGTTTCGATGGTGAATACCTCGGCTCCAAGTACTTTAAGTATGGCTGCTTGGTAGCCAGATCCAGTTCCTATTTCAAGAACACGGTCACCAGGTTTAATGTCTAGTAATTGTGTTTGCAGTGCAACAGTATATGGTTGCGAGATAGTTTGTCCGTTATCTATAGGGAAGGCGATGTTCTCATAGGCTTTGTCTATAAAGTCTTTGGGAAAGAAAAAATGACGAGGAACGGCTTCTATAGCACGAAGCACATTTTGTGCATTAATTCCCATTTTTTTTAGTTCGTTTACGAGTTGTGTGCGCTGGCCTTTTAATTTGTAGGAGTCTGTAAGCAAGTGTTTAGTTTTTAATACGCCACAAATATCATTGTTTTTAGCGTATGACAAATTACAGCTTATTTCGTACTCGAAACAAAATAAAATAGTGCGTATAGGAATTATAGGAACTGGTAATTTGTCACCAAAGGTTTTACAGAATTTTAATGCAAATAATAATGTAGAAATTATTGGAGGCTATGATATCTATGGAGTTCGGGATATCGAAGTTTTTAATTCTTTGAGTGATTTGCTGGTTCTTGTCGATGCAATAGTTGTTTTGGATATTTTATCAAGTACGTTCGATGTGCTGTCTCAAGTGGTAAAATATGGTAAGCATGTTTATGTAGAAAATGTAAGCCTTTGTTCAAAAAGTGATATTAGAAAACTGGATATGTATGCATATGAGGCAGGTACTATTTTTCAGGTCGGCTTAAAGCAGCGTTTTTACGATTTTTATCAGGATTTAGAGAAGTATAACATTACACCTCGTATTTTAGAAAGTAGTCGCTATGTTAAGTTTAATAAAAAATCTACCCAACTTAGTGTTATAGATGACTTGATGTTGCATGATATAGATGTGGCGCTTAAGTTATGTCAAGGTGAGGTTAAGTCCATATATTCTACGGCTGTTGGTGTTTATCATAAAGATCCAGACGTTGTAAATACAAGAATAGAGTTTTACAATGGTTGTGTCGCAAATCTATCGGCAAGCAAGATTGCTAATAAAGAAGTTCATCAAACAAAGTTTTTTCAAAATAACACTTATTGTTCTATTGACTTCGTTAGGCAGTCGCTTAACGTACAAAATAATACGGGAGATTATGAAGGGGACGGAGATGAGTGGGGTGTAAAAACAACCTATAGTCAATCAAAAGATAGTGATGATTATATTGCCTTGCTTCAAAAAGAAATAAATTCGTTTTACCAATCTATTACAAATAATATAGAGTCCATTTCAGGTATTTCGCAATATTTGCAACTCCAGTCAGTGACGGATAAAATAAAAGAGCAATTAGAACGAAATTTCACAACCAACGCATAATTTTTAGCTTACTTCTGGTGAGCTCTGTTTCTTTGATGCTTCTTTTTTCAGGATGTGATAAAGAAGAGCAAATACCATCTTATATTTATATTTCGGAGTTTGTGTTGGACACAAAAAATACAAACTTTGGTAGTAATTCGCATGATTTTGTAGATGCGTGGGTATATGCTAATAATAAACTAATAGGTGTTTTTGAATTACCCGCTACTATACCTATTCTCGAAAGTGGCTCCAAGCAACTTACCATAATTGCTGGTATTCGAAAAAATGGCCTTTACTATGAACGTGAGGCTTATCCTTTTTTAAAACCCTATGATATCCAGCATAATTTCATTCCTGCACAAGTGGATACTATTAAGCCGGTGGTAGTTTATCGAGAAAATATAAAAATGCCATGGATTGAAGATTTTGAAGATAATACCTTGAGTTTTCAAGGATCCGGTAATACTACCAATTATGATACTATGGACATTACATCAAATGCCGCAGAAGTATTTGAATATAATGGTACCACGAGTAAGTACAGTGGCCGAATTGCCATTCCAAATGGATTACGAATTTTTGAAAATAGTTCTGTAGAATCGTTTAAACTGCCTCGTAGTGGACAGGAGATATACTTGGAGATAAATTTTAGATGTAATACAGAATTTGTGACAGGTATCTATCCAATTACGGGAAGTTTAGTTACAAGTGTGCCTATTGTGAATTTTTATAGTACTGTAGATGCTGATGGTATTATGCAATGGAAAAAAGCCTACATAAGTCTTAAAGAGGATGTAAATAATCCAGAGTATGCAGGTGCTGAGTTCAAAGCATTTATTCGTGCCCAAACCAATACAAGCTCAGGAACGCCGCTTATTTATATTGATAATGTAAAATTGGTTCATTATTGAATAAGACTAAACTCATATTAAAATACGGTCTACTTGACTTTCTTGCCGCGATGTGTGCGTGGGGATTTTTCTTTGTCTATCGTAAGTGTTTTGTTAATGGAGATTTTAATCCATACTACCTTCAATTCGTATGGAATGACAGTAAACTTTATTTAGGCATGTTATCTATTCCATTGTTCTGGATCGGATTATATAGCTTAATTGGTTTGTATCGAAACGTCTATCGCAAGAGTAGGTTAACCGAATTTTTTCAAATCCTTACGGTAAGTATAACTGGGGTTTTAATCCTCTTTTTTGTACTCATATTAGATGACGAGGTAGCACAATACCGCAGTTTTTATACGAGTATTTCGGTTCTCTTTCTACTGCATTTCTTGCCTACATCTATACTTCGAATTGCACTTTCGTCTATTATTGCCAATAAAATAAAGAATCGCGTTATTGGCTTTAGGACACTGTTAATCGGAGCTGGTCCAAAGGCTTTACAGATATACCAGGAATTATCAAGTGCAAAAAAATCTGAAGGTCACTTTTTTCAGGGTTTTGTAAACGTAAACGGCGAAAAAGGAGCGGTATCGGGTATACCGAAGTTAGGCAGTAAAAAAGATATCGAATCTATTATCAAACAACATCAAATAGATGAGGTTATAATCGCTACAGAAGAGTATCAAAAAGGGGATATAGCAAGCATTGTCTCACTTTTAGATGGCGAATCTGTTGTTATAAAGATTATTCCAGATATGTATCAGCATTTAGCGGGTATGGTAAAAATGGGTAATGTATTTGGTGCAGTACTTATCGAAATAGAAACGAATGTGCTACCCCCATGGCAAAAGTTTTTAAAACGCACTTTCGACATTGTGACCTCCATTTTGGTTCTCACACTTGGACTTCCTTTTTATGTTCTTATTGCCGTACTCGTCAAACTGGGCTCCAAAGGTCCCATATTTTATACCCAAGAGAGAATAGGACTTGGCGGTAAACCTTTTTATATTATCAAGTTTAGAAGTATGAAGGTGGACGCAGAAGCAGCTGGCCCACAACTTAGCAAAGAAGAAGATCCTCGTATAACGACCATGGGCAAGTATTTGCGTAAAACGAGACTAGATGAGTTTCCTCAGTTTTGGAACGTCCTTGTAGGCGACATGAGTGTAGTGGGCAATAGACCTGAGCGTCAGTTTTTTATAGATCAAATTATGCAGAAGGCGCCACACTACAAAAGACTACAAAAAATAAAACCAGGCATTACCTCATGGGGCCAAGTAAAATATGGTTATGCCGAAAATGTAGATGAAATGGTTGAGCGTTTACAATACGATTTGTTGTATCTCGAAAATATTTCGATAATGCTAGATCTTAAAATATTGATTTACACGGTAATCATCATGCTGCAAGGCAGAGGAAAGTA
>JAFMCI010000056.1 GCA_017857855.1 Bacteroidia bacterium
TTTTGGTAAAAGTTGTCATGATGATTGTTCGTTATTCTATTGTTGGTTATCAGGGGCTATAAATTCAAGTCTGCTTGATAAGATTCCCCCAGTCTACTGGCGTCTATACTTAGTCCAACGGCAGAATGATCTATGATATACGCAAATTTTTCGCCCCAGCGTACCTCGTTGGCTTTATACGAAGTACGTGAATACACTAACTGTGCTGATGACTCATCAAAGGCCTTAATCGTGATAATAAATTCAGCATCTTTTTTTCGCAGTATGTCATCTGTTACCCCATACATAGGACTTTCTTGGGTGATGGGATGTACGACGGTCCATGCGCTAGTTAAAAAAATTACGGAATTCCGTTCCAAGTCCAGTTGAAAAAAGTCTCTCATTTCAGAATTATCTTTTAACCAAGATAGAGATATATTAGCCTCTACCTCAAGCAGTTGATTTTTGTGTGGATTGAGTAACCGAAACATAAATCCATTGATATTTTGATAAGGAGCTATCACAGCGTTACTACTGTATTTTATTTTGGCAGTGGGCTTAGAAAAACGACCGTACAACATACCAGTAGCCAAGGCAAAAAGTAAAAGACCAATCATCGATTCTGTAGCTGCTATACTATTGGTGATTAAACCAATAGGAGCAACTCTCCCGTAACCTAATGTTGTGAGCGTTTGAGCACTAAAAAAAAAGGCTCCTAAAAAATGCTCAAACTCATGTGAGCCTTCTATACCCGTGAGGTACTCTACCCCGACAAGAAAATAAAATAAAGCAAACAAGATATTGATTACAAAATAGCTCAACAATAAAAGACCAAAAAAACGAGGCCATGAAACACTAACTAAATAATGAAAAAAATTAACCCTTTCTTTAAATGGGAGATTAGTCATTTGTACATTAAACGAGCCATCTTTATTCAATATTCGATATCGTCCTGCAGATGCTTTAACACCTAAACCTAAGTCATTATATTTTTTGTGATCTGAATTCAATAGTTAATCTTAAGACACAAGATTAGTTTATTTAATGCTCTGATTTATATTTTTTATGGGTAATTATTAATTGAACTAAGGAAGTTAATTGCCGTGAAGTATCGAGTTAATTTTTATTCCATTCCCATTAATCCCTATCATACAATAGTTTATCTAAACGCTTCAAAATAACTGAAACCCAAATAAAAAAAGGCTAGTCAAATTAAGACTAGCCTTTCTCGCGTAAATCTACTGTTGCAGATTACGTGATTTATTTATGCTAATGAATATTTTTATAAATCAAATCTATCTAGATTCATCACTTTTACCCACGCATTCACAAAATCTTTTACGAACTTATCTTTACTATCTTCACTGGCATATACTTCGGCCAAAGCTCTAAGCTCTGAGTTAGAACCAAAAATAAGGTCTGCACGACTAGCTGTCCATTTTACTTTTCCGGTAGTGCGATCTTTTCCTTCAAAGAGTTCTTTTTTGGTATCTATGGCTTTTACTTCGGTATTCATATCTAACAGAGTTATGAAGAAGTCATTGCTTAAAACCCCTGGTTTAGCTGTCAATATACCTGTTTTTGAGTTATCGTAATTAGCATCTAAAGAACGCATACCTCCAACCAAAACAGTCATTTCTGGCGCTGTTAGTGTGAGTAATTGTGCTTTATCTACAAGTAGTTCTTCAGTAGATAAGGTATATTTCGTTTTAAGATAGTTTCTGAAACCATCCGCCATGGGTTCTAACACCGCCATACCTGCTTTGTCTGTTTGGGCTTGAGTAGCATCCATTCTACCTGGTGTGAATGGTACTGTAATCGTGTAACCTCCATCTTTGGCTGCTTTCTCTAAAGCAGCGCTGCCTCCCAATACAATCAGATCGGCCATCGATACTTTTTTAGCACCTGATTTCGCATTGAAATCTTTTTGTACTGATTGTAAAACGGCGATCACTTTATTTAACTGAGTAGGATTATTTACTTCCCAGCTGCGTTGTGGCTCAAGGCAAATTCTAGCTCCATTTGCACCCCCTTTTCTGTCTGAACCTCTATAGGTAGACGCAGAAGCCCACGCCGTTGTAATGAGCTCACTTACGGATAAGCCTGAATTAAGAATAGTTGATTTTAATGTTTTAATATCCGTTGCATTAATTACTACACCATTTGATTTTGGGATAGGGTCTTGCCAAATAAATTCCTCTTTTGGCACTTCAGGCCCCATATAAGTAGACGATGGCCCCATATCTCTGTGTGTAAGTTTAAACCATGCTCGTGCAAATGAAGCATTAAACTCCTCTGGATTTTTATAAAATCTGCGTGATATTGGTGCGTAAATAGAATCAAATATGAGTGAAAGATCCGTGGTTAGCATAGTAGGGTTATGGTATTTTTTAGAATCAAATGCGTCCGGAAATTGCACTTTTGCATTTTTTGCTTCCCATTGATGCGCTCCTGCTGGACTTTTAGTAAGTTCCCATTCGTTTTCAAATAAACTTTTGAAATAGCCTTGACTCCATTTTGTAGGTGATTGAGTCCAGATTACTTCTAAACCTGAAGTAATAGCGTCCGGACCTTTACCTGACTTGTGATTATTTTTCCATCCAAAACCCTGTTCTTCAATATCAGCACCTTCAGGCGCTGCACCCAAATGCGAACCCGGAGCTGCACCATGTGTTTTACCTAAGGTGTGCCCCCCCGCGATAAGCGCAACGGTCTCTTCATCATTCATCCCCATACGGCCAAATGTTTCACGAATAGCCTTAGCCGCGGCTACTGGATCCGGAACACCATTAGGTCCCTCTGGATTAACATAAATAAGACCCATTTGAACTGCAGCGAGTGGCTTTTCAAGTGTGCCATCTTTGGTATATCGCTTATCATCCAGCATTTCTTTTTCAGAACCCCAATACACATTTTTTGCCGGCTCCCATACATCTTTTCTACCACCTGAGAATCCTATCGTTTCAAAACCCATAGATTCTAAAGCTACGTTTCCTGAAAGTACCATCAGATCTGCCCATGAAATTTTATTACCGTACTTTTGCTTGATAGGCCAAAGTAATCTTCTAGCTTTATCCAGGTTGGCATTATCCGGCCAGCTGTTTAATGGGGCAAATCGTTGTTGACCTTCACGAGAACCCCCTCTTCCATCTCCTGTACGGTAAGTTCCCGCACTATGCCAAGCCATACGTATAAATAGTGGGCCATAATTACCATAGTCTGCTGGCCACCAATCTTTAGATTCTGTAAGTGCTTTTTTAATATCTTCTTTTAAAGCGTAATAGTCAAGACTATTAAACGCAGCTTCATAGTCAAAATCCTCTCCCATGGGGTTAGAAAGATTTGAATATTGACGAAGCACAGATAAATCTAATTGGTTAGGCCACCAATCTTGGTTATCATTTGCATCATTATGCTTTTTCATGCCATCAAATCCAAATGGGCATCCGCCTTCATCTTGACTTGCATCACCACTTTTGTTGCACGATATGGCAACTGTAGCTAATAGTGTTAGTAAAAATAATTTCTTCATAATTTTTAAGTTTCTGATAATAATATTTTCAAAGATGAACCAGACCATCGTAATTTAAATATTTATATTTCTTATATACGTATAACCGAGTCATACCTTAAGCTAAAAAAGATTCTTACTTAAGATTTACGGATGAATAAAAGTGAATACTCCGAATAAAATATTTCCTTTGCCTAAAGCGTTTTAAACACTTGAAGCAATTAACCCCATATTTAGTGCTTTTGATGGCATTTTACCTTACTAACACTTCGTGTAGAAAAGATAAATTCAACCTAAACGATACCGTGAAAGTAAACGCCGACACTTTATGGTTTGACACCGTATTTACGAAAGTAAGCCTACAAAAACCACGATCAGTAACTAAACAAATATTAGTACATAATCCGTACAATGAGAGTATTCGAACTTCTATTCAACTGGCAGGTGGCGCAAATTCTCACTTTAGGTTGAATGTAGATGGGGAGCCTGGTTACCGTTTTAATGATGTGGAAATACTGCCAAAAGACAGTATTTTTCTTTTTGTTGAAGTACATCCAGACCCCAATAACAATAGCCCTGATTTTAATCCATTGATTATCAGAGATTCTATTATTTATACCACAAACGGTAAGGAAAGTAAGACCATGCTGATTGGCTGGGGGCAAGACGCTCATTATTTTTTTAGAGACAGTATAGATAAAGACACCACCTGGTCCAATGACAAACTACCCATTGTAGTTTACGGATATTTTTATGTTAAACCAGGAGCCAAACTTACGATAGCCAAAAACATGAAAATCCATTTTGCTCCGGCGAGTTGGCTTTTTGTAGAAGGTAAACTGGATATGAAAGGGACCAAGGATGAACCTATTATTATGCAGGGAGACAGGCTACAACCTGATTGGGAAGAAACAGCGGGCCAATGGGGCGGGATATGGCTTAGCCACCCGAGTTATGGCAACCAAGTGGAGCACAGCATAATAAAGAACGGTATAGTGGGAATTTATTGTGATTCGAGTTCGGGTAAGGCAGGACAGCCCAATGTTACCATTAAAAAAACGATGATACGCAATATGAGCGTGGATGGCATTAGCGGAAGGGGAAGCACCATAGTGGTTGAGAATACCGTAAGTGTAAACTGTGGCAGATTTACCTTTTTTGGACAGAACGGCGGAGACTACTCCGTTAAAAACAGTACGTTTTATAGCACGACCACTTCAGGAAGACAAGATGAAACCTTTGTATACCTTAATGTAAGAAGGGATGAACTAACAGGAGCTATTTTAGAACGTTATAATTTAAAATACCAATTTATCAATAATATCATTTACGGCACAAGAACAGACGGAGAGATATATGCAGACGTTGATTTTAACCCGACCTATTTTGACACTAGCTCCTATATAAACTATAACCTAATAAAAACGAAAAGGTCCTTTTTCGCCAATCCATTGTTTAACAATGTGATTGATAAAAACCCTAATTTTTTGCAGATTGATAAATACAATTTTGACTTGGACACTGCATCCGCAGCTAAGGACAAAGGCATTCTGCTTTCACCTCCTATATTAGATGACTATTATAACAGGCCTCGAAAAGGCAATCCTGATTTAGGTGCTTTCGAGAGTAAGTTTTAAAATCTATTTATAGCCTTATAGATCTGCCACCTTAAGCAGTTTTTCTATCATACTATCCCACGTAAAGCGTTCTCGCTCTAATTTTATGTTGTCCACAAATGCAGCTTCTCTTTTGTTTTGATAAAAATCTAAGATAGCATCTGCTATTTCGGTAATACTTGTTGTGGTAACATAACCTACTTTTTGATCGGGAACCAGCTCTGCTAAGCCACCCACATTTGTAACTAACATAGGCTTATTATAGTAGTATGCTATTTGGGTCACGCCGCTTTGCGTAGCTGTTTTATAGGTTTGTACAACCATATCTGCCGCACAGAAATAAGCACTTACTTCGCTATCTGGGATAAAATCATTCACTTGAATAACTGCATCTTGTAGCGCATTTTCTTTAATAATCGCTTCATATTCATCTTGCTTATCGTAATACTCTCCTGCGATGATCAGTTTTATGCCTGCGTCTTGAATTCGTTTGTCTGCAAATGCTTGGAGTAAGATATCGAGTCCTTTGTATTTTCGAATAAAACCAAAAAAGAGCAGATACTTACCTGAGGCATCTAATTTTAGTTTAGTACGCGCATCTTGTTTGGACATTTCATCTCCGAAGTTCTCGTACATGGGGTGGGGATTATACACCGCAGCTTTACGAATATTGAATTTTTGCAAGTCTTCTAAAACGGACCTACTCATAGTGACAAATCCATCTGAGCATTTTAGAAAGTATGATGTTAGCGGTTTATCAACAATATTCTTTTCATGCGGAATAATATTATCTGCGATTGTGACTATTTTAGTTTTTTTGTTTTGATGAATAAGCCGACCTACCGTTCCTAAACAGGGAGCTATAAATGGAGTCCAATACCTAAAAATTACCAAGTCGGGTGCTTCTAACTGGACTTGCTTGCCCACGTTGTACCAACTAATAGGGTTTATTGAATTGAGCAAAACTTCAATTGTTAAGTGTTCTGCCCTTGGTTCAGTCGCGTATTGAGATTTACCTGGAAACAGAAATGATGGATATTGAAGACTAAATGTGATAATTTTAACCTTATGCCCTGCCTCCTGTAGTTTAGTAGCAAGCAATTCATTAAAAGTAGAAATACCGCCGCCACGCAGCGGGTATGCCGAGCCTATTATGACAATGGATTTTTTCAAAAGCCAATACGTTCAGAAATCTCATATTGATTTCTATTGGGAGCATTTCGACTAATCATTTCTGCCAAGAAACCGCCCATAAACAACTGTGAACCCACTATAAGCATGGTCAGCGCCAAATAAAACAATGGATTATCTGCTACTAATGTATGTCTCATCCCGTTTGCTAAGGCAATAAACTTTTGAATGAGCACAAATGCCGTAAGACTAAATCCAAGTACAAAAGCAACGGCACCCCAAAAGCCAAAAAAGTGCATCGGTCTTTTTCCGAATTTAGAAACAAAAATAATACTCAGTAAATCCAACGGACCACGTACAAAACGGCTAAGGCCGAATTTAGTCGTACCATATTTACGTGATTGGTGCTGAACTATTTTCTCTCCTATTTTTTTATATCCTGCTCTATGCGCCATTACGGGGATATAGCGATGCATTTCTCCGTATACTTCTATACTTTTTACTACTTCATTTTTGTATGCTTTTAGCCCACAATTAAAGTCATGTAAAAAAATACCACTCATTCTGCGGGTAGCCCAATTGTATAACTTAGTAGGTAGCGTCTTGGTAATGGGATCATACCTTTTTTGTTTCCAGCCGCTTACCAGATCAAAGCCTTCTTCCCAAAGCATTTTATGCATAGCTGGAAGCTCGTCCGGGCTGTCTTGTAAGTCTGCGTCCATTGTAAATACAGAATCTCCTTGTGCCAAGGCAAATCCTTCATTAAGTGCCGCCGACTTCCCATAGTTTCTTCGGAATTTAAGCCCTTTTACTTCCGAAAATGAATTTTTAAGCTGCTCGATAATGCTCCAAGATTCGTCTGAGGAACCATCATCTATAAAAATAACTTCATAGCTTAATTTATGCTCATCCATTACACGCTTTATCCAAGCATGCAATTCAGGCAATGATTCTGCCTCATTCAGCAACGGTATAACAATAGAAATATCCAAAATACTATTCTATTACGAGACTATCCTTAGGCTCTTTATCGCGTTGTACTAAAGCAATGATAAGGGCAATTACGGCGTACCACAAAAGCCCACCGCCCGTAGATTGAAGTTGAGCCATAAACCCTTTTGGCTTATTCGCTGCTTGAGATCTGGCATCATCCATAGCTTTATCAATAGCATCTTGCGGTGCACCCATTTTTTCCATAAAAGCTTCTGTGCTATTCAAAACCTCTTCCGCCATTTCGGCTTCCCAGTTTGTATCTATCACATTTACAAACACTACATTAAAGGCTAATGTAAGAACCGCCGCTACTACTCCAGTAAAGAATGCGGCATTAAATGCTTTTCCGAATGAATAATAATCAAAATTTGGCTTACAGGCCTTAGCGCCCATTATTAAAAAATAAATAGGCAGTGCGAGCATATTGACTACTATTAAAACCATCCAACCTTTTGGTTTTGCAAGAAATAAAGGATCAATTGCGTAGGTAACAAAGAATATAAGTAGACCTACTACTGTCATAGTAACTCCTTGTTTTAAAGCGGGTTTGTACTGTTCTAACATTTTTATTTATTTAAATGAGTGTGATTATTATTAAACACCGCAACTACTTTTCCTTTTAAGGTTTGGTTATATTGATGTGAATTTTTAGACAACGATTTATTAGACGAAGCATCGAGTACCCAAGTTGCTTTTGAATCAAAAACAGTAAGATTAGCAACTGCCCCCACCTCTATTTTAGGTAAATCCTCCTGAATACAGACATTAGCGTTCGCGGTGATTGCATTCACAAATAGAGATAGTTCAAGATCTGAACTTAGATAGCGTATATACCAAGCGTAAAGCAACTGAAGCGTTAATGCTCCATAATCGGCATAATCAAACTCCAATTCTTTATTCTCAATGTTTTGTGGAGTGTGATTGCTACAAATCGCATCTATAGTTCCATCTTTTACTCCTTGGATCAGTGCAAGTCGGTCCTCTTCTGTGCGCAGTGGCGGGTATAATTTAAAGTTTTCATCAAAGTTGAGTACTTCCTTATCGGTAAAACATAAATTAGCGATGGCCACATCGCAAGTGATTTGCAGACCTTCTTTTTTTGCATTTCTAATTATCTCAACTGATTCTTTACACGAGATGGTACTGAAATGCAGTGGAGCATCGCAATACTTTGCTACCTCTATATGCTCTTTAAGTTGTATATATTCCGCTAGAGCAGGGCTTGTTTTTAGTCCGGTATGAACCGTATTTTCACTTTCATTTACCATTCCATAATGTTCTAGCGACTTATCACTTGGACGCGTAATTATTCTGCCGCCAAACGGTTTAACGTAAAGCAATGCTTTTTTAAGTAAGCCATTACTTACTTTATGATCCCCATTCGTAAACGCAACGGCCCCAGCCGTGTGCATATCATAAAGTTCGGCTAGATTTTCTTGATTGTCTGTAGAGGATAAAACACCGGTAGGTCTGATGTCTACCATATGATTTTTTCCTGATTGTATCACATACTTCACCAGCGATTTGTCAGATATTACAGGCTCACTATGTGGCAAGGTTACTATCTTGGTAAATCCTCCTGCACCAGCCGTATCTAGTAAATGGGCCAGTGTATCTTTATGCTCATTACCTGGGTCTGTAAGGTGACATCTAGTATCCACCCAACCTGCACTAACGAAGATTTCTTCCCCTGTTACTTGTGTGGCATCGGATTTTATTCCCTTACCTATATCAGTTATGATACCGTCTGTTATTAGAAGATCTATTTGACTTAAATGATGTGCATGCCCATGTTGGATGAGCGTGGCATTGTGTATAAGGTACGATTTTGGCACGCGTGTTTATGATTTTAAGAATCTTAGCAAAAGTATCTCTATAAGCAGAAATATCAAACAAAGTAGTACGAAGAGTTTCCACAGCGGTGTTCCACTTTGGAGTTTACCGGTTACACTCTTTATAGAAGCTGAAGTGGATGTCATAAAATCGAGTTTTGCTGCACCCCAAGAATCATATAATTCTTCCTTGGTGGCATACCGTTGTATAGATTCCTGCCTGCTTACGTTTAAGGCCACTTTAGCCTGCTCTATGTTATTTTTATTTCGCAAGCTATAAACACCTGCCTCATTCAATTCATCATTAAGCCAAAAACGGTGTCCCCCTTTGTTTAAAGCACTTTCTACTAGTACAGATTTAGTTGGGGATACCAATGACAGGGTATTCTCTGCAGTACTTGCTCCCTCAATAGGTATTGCATTTGTGCCAAACATTGAATAGGCTAGTTGTTGTTTTTCACTGCGGCTAAATGACATTTTGAGCATACTTAGCACGAAAAGCTCATGTTGTGCCATATTGCTATAGGCTTTGTCCATGGGCATTGCAAATTGAAACACGCTGCCGGCCCCCAGCCTTTCCCAAAGTAGAATAGGCGAATTATCTTTTAAGGAAAATATGGCCTGACTCCCGGCCGACACTTGAAGATTATAACATTCAATAACCTTGGGGAGCAAGCTATTTTGTGGTATTTTTTTATAAACATCTTTGATAAAAGGCTGCTTTAAATCTTCTGGCTTAATGCTTAACTCTTTTTTTACCAACGCGCCATAATCTGCCACTCCTAAGACACTGCTTAAAGCATTATAATTACCCATTTGCTTAGCAGGAATGATGACTACTACACCTCCTTTTTCGGCGAATTGTTTGAGCTGTTCTGCTAAGCCACTTCCTATATCATGAAGTTCGTTTATGATAATAAAATCAAACTTCCCAAAAGATGCATAGTCTGTACTCCCTTCAAGTGCTGCAGTCAGTTTAAAAATAGGATCATTCTTAAAAATTTTAGCAATCGCAATGGACGCCTCACCTATTTGTAGTATGTTGATATTAGGTTTTAGTTGTAAAGCAAAGTGATAGACGTTATCAAAAACTACAGGAACATCATTTACGCTAACATCTCCCTCAATCCAACCTTTTTGAGAGCTTGTAAAAGCTACGTCTATTATTTTGGTTTCCTTTGATTGCAGGCCAAAACTCTCTACACCTTGCTGCACTCCACTTATCTTGAGCACTAACGTGGAAGACTCTATCGCTTCGTCTCCATTGTTTACGACCTTCACGCGGAGTTTTACAGGACTTTGTGGTTTTACAACAGGCTCCTCAAGCCATACCGAATCAATACTTATATTTTGAAAATTCTCTGGAAGTGTTTTAATAATATGCAGCGATAAATTACTGTCAATCTTACTTCGTTCATCCCTTTTGCGCTGCTGAAAATCACTTATGGCGAATGTATGCTGTGATGCGTAACCCTCACTATTGTATTTAGTGCTTATTTTTTGAACTATCTTAGAAAAGTCGTTTGGGAAATAAGAGATAACCATATCATCTAACAGTTTTATGGCATTTTCGGGAGTATGCACTTGGCTAGTGTATGGACTGAGGTCATTATTTAGAATTTGAATTTCTGCATCTGGAGATAAATTCTGTATAAGTTCGCGTGCTGTATTTTTGGCATTTTCAAACAGCTGACCATTCTCGCCATCGGCACGCATACTCTCTGAATTATCAATGTATATACTAACTAATTGCCTACCCGATTGGGTTATTTCAGAGGGGATAAAAGGTAGGGCAAAAGCTAAAATAAGAGACGCCAGTGCCAGCATCCGCGTTATTAGAATTAGCCACTTTTTGATTTGCCTGGTCTTACTACTCTGTGTTTGAATCTCTTTAAGCATCGCTAAATTGCTAAAGATTACTTTTTTATACTGCCTAAAATTATACAAATGAATGATAAGCGGTATAACTAAAAGGAGTAAAGCCCAAAGAAAAGAAGGATTTTGAAAATTCATTTGCACAAACACTGCGAAGTTAACCTCACACGCTATTACTAACGAATAAAATATTTAAACGGGATAATCTAGTGAAACGTTAAAGATTTGCTAAAAACTCCTCAAACGCAATAGGCTCTTGATAATTGAATCCTGTGTAATAGTTACATTGTAATTTAAACTGTACCGCATTTTTAGCATCTTTTTTTAATTCTATGATTACGTTACCATATCGCTGTGCATATTTCCCCTCTACAAATGTTGGTTTTGCCTTTAAAAAGTAAAACCAGGATTCCTGGGTAGCCCCACTTACACGCTGTGCCGTATGTTTGTTAGCATGCAAGATGTAATCGTCTATCTGCAGTTGGCTTTTTATGTAGTCTATAAAATAATGGTGAATATCTAGGTTAGGCTGCTGGCCTACTTTTATAATAATACCTGCCGCATCTTGACGATTGATAACATAGCTGGAAATATTTTCATTTGCCGTTTTGGCTGCTTCCCATTCTGTTTGAAGATAAATAAGTAAATCATTTATCTTAGGATAATTATGACACATCTCATCCGCAAAACCTTCCTTTCGCTTGATTTCCTGAGCATACGAAAAATCCTCTTCTTGTAGCTGAGCAAATAATTTTTTAAAATACGATGGCATAAAACCTAATGTCATATAACACTTTTGATTTACGTATGTTTGCGATTTAGTTTGAAACTTTCAATAGTCATAGTAAACTACAATGTAAAGCACTTCCTAGAGCAGTGCCTTAAGTCTGT
>JAFMCI010000057.1 GCA_017857855.1 Bacteroidia bacterium
CCCATGATAGTATCTACATAAGTTCTACCTTTAGTTGGAGACATGTCTGGGTTAGACTGTAAGCTATTCATGTGTGCAGTAAATCCTGCTCCACCAGAAACGTCAGCTGTAGCAAGTGGAGATGATGGATCCCACCATTGCCAAGGGCTTGATTGATTGTTTAAAAGTGTAGCAGCAATTGGAAGTAATACAGGGAATAGTCCTTTTACACTAGAATTAATAGTTACTTTATCGTCTGGAGCGTCATAAATATAACCAACTGTTTTACCGTAGTTAGCTTCAGCTGCTGCAGTGTAAGGGTCATTTGCTTTAATGTCTTTGATAATGTCGTTATTTCCTACCGCGTTTGCTTTTTGAATATAAAGGTTAGCGCCTTGTACGTCTACCACGTCTTCGTTGGTAGTAGGTACAATTACTGTTCCTTCGTTAAATGGTGCAAATGGGTCTCTTACGCAATGAAAAGCAATCATAGGAGCATCTCCAGCTTCTAACCAAGAAGTGTCTGCTAATGCGCCTCCTGCAGTAACTACTGCAGCGATTTTATCACTCACAGTAGATTTACCGTAAAGATTGAAGGTTCCACCGCTTCCGTCTATTTCACCTACGTTAGCTCTATTGATATAAGATGGTCCTACGCCGCCTGCTCTAAATTTAGTTAATTCCATTTCTGAATTTTTATCTAGAGTCTCGTATGCTAATGCAATGTATGCACCAGTTCCTTCACCATAAAGTACAACCTTTCCTGTATCTATACCATATACTTCAGAATTAGTCTTTAAGGTTCTTACAGCTACTTTGACATCGTGTATAGCTCTGTATACCGCGTTAAGTAATTGGCCTCTTCTCTCTTCTACACTTGCAGCAAGTGGATTCCAGCCTAAACGATAATCTACCGATACAGCCACGTAACCTCTTTTAGCCCATTCTGTACAAAGTACAATACCAGAACTATCGGTTTTAATTCCGTTAGGAGATCCGTTGATTGGTGGTGGTAAGAAGTTTCCTGTGTGAATAAAGATGATCACAGGTCTGTCTGTTTTTGTATCTACAGAAGCTTTTGGCTTGTAAATATCCATTTTAAGGTCAGTAACTTTTACAACAGAATTTGTATCTGCTGGGTTGTAATACGTCGCTGGGATTTGTTGACTCATCGCAACAGCAGTTTTTAATGCAACTATGTCTGCACCAATTTTTGCTGGATTAGTCAGCTTTGAAGTTAAGAAGTCAATGTTAGTTGCAAATTTCACGTTGCTCACTACTTCAATGTCTGCATTTGAATATATCGGATCGACATACCTAAGCTGAGCTGATGCTGTAATTGCGCAAAAGCCAATAATTAATGATAATAAGTACTGTTTTTTCATTTTGTTAATTTTAAGAGGTGCAATATAAATAATTAATTAATATGATTATTTATTCTTCATATCAAGGTGAGTTAGCACTGAGAAGTAGAGCATTCGGCCCACAAATGGGCCTCCATACACTTGATAATTAAGGTTGTTAAAAACGCTTCGTTGTGCATTTTCTCCATCTTTGTCAAATAAAGGCATTATGCCAAATAGGTTAGATCCACCGAGTTTTAAGGTGGTGTTGTGCTTTTTTATTTCGTAATTGATCTGAAAATCCACCATGTCATACGTGGGTACTGTCCCCGTAAACTGAGGAGATCCTTCAAACACAAAGCCTTGTATCCATTTATAATTAACACCAAAACCAAAGTTCTCAGCTTTACTTCCAGGCAGCTTTAACTTGGTACCTGTGAAACTAATGTTGAACTTATGTTCAGGGGTGTTAAAAGCAGGAACAATAGGGTCGTCTGCACCTTTTTTGTTCAATACATTCCAAGAATGATTTACCCCAAAATCGTATTTTTTGAAGAAGTAATTAATACCTATACTGGTACCTTGAGTAGTCACTCCCGAGGTTGCATTTGCCGCAACCCTGTATACGGCCACACCAGTAGGCAGACCACTCTGGGCATCAAAATCTGCTTCTAGGCCTATATTGTATCCAATAAAATCTTTGTAAAACGTATAATAGTAACCTGCGTCTATAAAAACAGATTGGTCCGCAACGTTCCCTTTATAGCCTATTTCAAATGTTCGCGCCTGCTCAGGTCGTATCGGGTCTACGTTGTAATATTTAATTTTTGAAATATCAATATTGGTAGCAAATGCATCTCTAAATGATTGAATATCGATCAGAGAATCAAACCCATTTAAATTTCCTAGTAATGTGGCCCTACCCACGTCGTACAGTAAATATTGATCTGCTAAAGTTGGATTACGAATAGCTGCAGAAAAAGAACTGCGAAGCACATGGTTCTTTCTTAACTTATAGATAAATGATGTTGCCGGTGAAGCTAAAAAGTCGAAATTTTGATTTTTATCTAATCGGGTTGTGATATTTAAAATCATTCGATCTGATTGCCAACGTTTATCTATCCCGGCATATATACCTGCTTCAAAATTTCGTATGACAACATTTCCCGTATCATTTAAGATGGTTCCTTTTGACTCTGGTGCATAAAGTCTTCCGCTTGTTCCAATAGTAATAGCACCAAATATGGGGTTGAATTTATACTCACCTTGATAATGATACAAAGCGGATTGATCATAAAATCGGGTGCCACCGTCGGTAAATAGTCTACTAGTAATGTCCCTAAATGAACTATCAAAATCGTTTGTTCCTGGGGCAAGTCGTCCTACATCCGTGGTTTTTCTGTTGCTTGCATGGAAAGTATTAATTGCATCTCTGTTGGCATCAATAAAAGGTAAATAAATGGTCTTATACCAATCTTCTTGCGATGCGTGTATAGATGGGTTGTAAGCAACATAACCAGGTAAAGCCTCTACTTGCTTGTAGCCCGTTCTACGCCAGTATCTTTCATAATCGTTATACCAATCACCTTCTTCTTTATCGGCTTCATTTAGTCTAAATGCGGTAGTTACGATATCATAAGTGTTGCCTGCATTTTCGTTTGTGCTGTACACCCGAAAGAAAAATTTATCCTTTTGTTTCAGCTCTATTTTGTTCTGCCAAAAACGAATATTCTCTAGTTTGTACCTGTTATCTCCTTGATAAACAGTACTCCCTGTACTAAAATTAAAAGCATAGTCCAACTGCAAGCTATCATTTAACATGTAGCTCAGTGTGCTATTTAGCTTAAGGTTGTCTGTGCCGTAATCTACCAAATCTTTCTCATTATATCCCGTTCTATAAAAGGTTCCTAAACCTGCTCCTTTGTCATATATCCTTGCTGCTTCGTCAAAGTCGTCATTACCATTGGCGAGTACTTCATCTCCATATCTATTTACAGCATCATAACCTCCAGGATTACCAGGACCGTGCTCACTGTCTTGTGTTGGATTATAATTTTCTGCTTCCCAATCATTTGCCTGCATATAAAATGCATTAACTTTATAACCGAACTTCTTTTGGCCTTTATCATTTGTGGTAAAGCCGGCATACCTTGCAGCAAATTGCATTAAATTACGCTCACCTATTTTAAGTTCCGTGGTAAGCCCCGGGAAATCATACGCGTCTTTCGTCTCCATAGCTATTACTCCGTTAAATGCATTTGGGCCGTAAAATGCGCTACTGGCTCCTGCTATTACATTTACTCTTTTTAAGTCCAAATCACTCGCTCCTAAGAAATTACCTAGACTGAAATTTAATCCTGGTGATTGGTTATCTACCCCATCTATCAGTTGCAATGAACGCACAGGGCTAGTACTGTTAAAACCACGCGTATTTACTACTCTAAACCCAAGACTTGCTGCCGTTACATCCACTCCTTTCATATTGCCTAAACTTTCGTAAAACGAAGCTGCAGGAGCATCTTGAATGGCTTTAAGTCCCATAGATTCTACAGTAAGTGGTTGTTCTTTTTGCTTTTCGGAAACCCTACTTGCTCTAACCGTAGCTCCTGTTAGTACATTTTCATTGGCTTCTAACATGGTGGCTTTTATCGTTTTATCACTACTTGTTGCCATGATTTCCAAGTCAGCATAACCCAAGTACGAAATTTTAAGACTAGCGGGTAAATTAGGAACTTTAAGTTTAAATTCACCGTTTTCGTCTGTTATTGCGCCAGCTCCTTTTACACTTGGCACCGTAACATAAGCGCCTATTAATGCTTCGTTATTAGAATTTATTACTTTCCCATTGATTGTTTGTGCATTCATATACAAGGTACAGAAAATGGCTAAGATGGAAAGCCAGATGCTCTTGTGTCTTGTTGTAAATAACTGATTTATTTTTGGCATATACGCTTGCGTTTAAAAACCTCGAAAATAATAATAAAATCCAATGTTCATTTGACCATCTTGAATAAATCATATCTTGGACAAAACAAAAGTTAATTTTGTGAATTATAATCATGAAAAAAATTATACTTAGCATACTCGGCTTTATTGGTGTATTGACACTTTTATTTTTAGTAGGCCCAAAGCCTTCACCATTTACAAGTAATCCAGCAATTCCTTTGGATGTGCAGAGTGAAGTAGCAAAACATGCTAATGTTGAATCATGGGTAAAAGTGCTTGAGAGCCAAAAGGAAATACGACCAGGAAACGAAAGTGAATTTTATTGGGCAGATTCTGCGGGGAAAACGACTGAATTTGTGTTGCTTTATTTGCACGGATTTTCTGCTTCTCCAGCAGAAGGGCGTCCTGTAAGCTCAGATTTTGCGAAGCGATACGGCATGAATTTGTATGCACCATTGCTTGCAGAACACGGATTAGTAGAAGAAGAGCCTATGCTAAATTATACCGCTGAGTCATGGACATTAAGCGCTCAAAAAGCACTAGCTGTAGCGCAAACCATGGGTAAAAAAGTAGTCGTAATGTCCACTAGCACGGGCTCTACATCTGCACTATACTTGGCGTCTGATTCTACCAATAAAATTCATGCCTTAATTAATTTTTCTCCTAACATTAGGGTTTTTGATAACCGTGCCTTTATCGTTTCAGGTCCCTGGGGATTGCAGATCGCAAGACTCATAAGGGGAGGTGATTATAATGTATGGGAAGCACCCAAAGGGGCAGAACAATACTGGCATACCAAATACAGACTTGAGGCAATTGTAGAAATGCAAAAGTTATTAGAAGCGACCATGGTAGAGGCCACATTTGAGCAAATTACTGTTCCTACGTTCGTGGGGTACTATTATAAAAATGAGAAGCAACAAGATGACGTGGTTTCTGTTGTAGCGATACAAGAAATGTTTAAAAAATTAGGAAGTCCCATCAAAGAAATGAAGCAATTTGAGGAGGTAGGGGCTCATGCAATGGCAAGTAGCTTTTTCAGTAAAGATATTGACGCTGTTAAAGAAGCAAGTTTCCTTTTTGCAGAATCAAAGCTCCATTTAACACCGCGTAGGCATTCTAACTAATACAGTTTGCTAAGTAATCTTGGCTTGGTTACATCGGTATAGTCATATTGAAAAACACCTTGACTAGTAGACAAGATAAATGTGGTTTCCAAAGGTATTACATCATAAGCGTCGATGCCTGTAATCGTTGCTAATTCGTTTTGTGTTATCGTTTCTAGACTACTTTTATCAAAAATACGGAGGCCGGATGTTCCGTCACATATAAATAGCACATCGTTATTGAGTCCTAACCCATAAGGTGAATTCATGGTATGGGCACTGTGTAAAGTAGGAGCACTAATGTTACTTATGTCAATCACAAGCAATTCATTATTTGCTTCTCCGCAGTTTCCATTGCCTCTCACGGTTACATATGCATAATTGCCTTGTACCGCAACAGGATCACAGCCACGGGCATGACTTATCCCACTAAGATACGTTGGCTGATATCCATTATTTCGGTTATAAATTAACATGCCTGTGGATGTTCCTATAAAAAGATGAGATGCCGTACCAAAAATGGTTTCTATCTCAAATCCAATATTACCGGTGTATAGTGTTTTGAATCCATTTGTTACTTCTATGGTAGTGAGAGAGGTGTTGTCTACCAGGTATAAAATTCCTTCAACGAAACTCATCCGTGCCAGAGAGCCTCCCGTGCCGGAATTGTTGCCCCCAGAAGAACCTGTGTTTGTAATAGAAAAATCATTCTTCTCGGCTGAAAAGAAATCGTTTCTACCCGACCTAAAAGAACTTGAACCGCACGGAACTTCTTCGGTTACCTCTACTTTATCATAGTCATATATAAAATTATTACCAATCATAAGTGCGGTATTCATTACATTTTGTACTCTGCCTGTAAGCTGAATGTTTGCTAAATTATCTATGGATAAGCTTACTATGTCAGGTCCTTGGTTTGCATAGATAATGCCGTTATTTACCGAAACATCGGTACACCCATCTAAGTGTATAAAATGCAAAGGCATTGGATTATTCACGTCACTGTTGTCCACGATTTGAAAGCCTTTAAACTCATCCACAATAAATAAATACTTCCCATAAATATATATTTTCTTTGGGTTGTCGAGGGTTTTGGGGACATCTACCTTAAAACTACTGCGTATTTCTGTAATTGTTTTTTCTAATGGAATGTATTTGATATAGGTTCTGAATTCAGTGCAATCTCTACTGCAGCCAGAAAAAGAAAAAATCACTGCAAAAAATAATACGAGTGATACTGGAGTGAAACGAATTGATTTCATGATTATGTGTAGAAAAATATAAGTACAAATATTTCATTTTAAATCAGCATAATCAATGTTATTTTTGTTTATGCATTGTAATAAATTAAAACTCAATTTATTGACTTTTGTCTTTATTTTCCTCGCAGGAAGCAGTTTTGGGCAACAGTACGCCGAAGTAAGACTGAAGAAAGGTATGGTGCTTAAAGGAGAAGTTTTAAGCGTTAGTAAGGATAAGGAGGTTGTTTTGAAGGCAACTTGGAAAGATAGTATCTTACTCGACTGGGACGATATAGCCTATATAGATTTTGCGGTTGTACAAAATAAAATGGAGACGATTCAATTGGTTAAGCCGCACTATGACTTTATAGATTCTGCGCTCTATGGCACTTTCGAAGCTAGACTTGGTGGTGGTCAATCTGATTGGGGCGCCATACTAAATCCAGGATTTAAAATTTCGCTAGGGAAGTATCTTAACCAAAATAGACATCTTGGCCTTGCTGCATGCGTAGGGTACGATTATATGTTTAACTTAACATCAGATCTAGTTCCGTTAGGAGTGAGTCTCCGAGGCAATCTTAGGGATGGCGGACTATCTGCTTTTTACGATGTAGGTGTGGGGTATAGTTTTGCACATGACAATAATTCGAGCAGCCAATTAACAGAAAAGAATGGGGGTGCATACATCAATCCCAGTGTGGGCATTATATCCAAGAAAAGACATCACGTAGCCACCTATTTAAAACTGGGCTATAATTACACTTCGTATGGTGAAATTTATAATGAAGTAATTTGGCAGCAATGGTCGGGATGGACTAATGTAGAGGTAAGACGTCAATACGATTTACAAAGCATCAGGCTGTCATTCGGCCTCTACTTTGATTAGAAAATAGCCTCTATTAAAATCGTTTTTAAGCGGTTTGAATCTCCTTTTTTGGAGTTTCGTCAGATATAATAAATAGGCGGTTAAGTAATTGCTTCGTAATACGATTTGTCTCTGAAACGTCTGGGTTTAAGCTATAAAGTTCTTTTTTGGTGAAAAAGAATAAACTGTGCACCACAAAGTGGGAGTAAAGTCGTGCACTCATTCCTTTATTCGGCATTAATGACGGATTTTTGGTAAAAATGCTGTAATAGTAGTTTGGCATTACGTTATTAAAGTAATTTTGGGAGTATTCAAAAGATTTTAAGGTATACTTCGATACTTCATGATCTTTTGTGTCATCTGCATACTGAGCATACAAGGTAATGGATGCTAAATCATGGCGTATTAATGTGATTAGTGAATATTCTCCAGATAAATTAGAAATTTGTTTGGCTTTGGATTCATGCTCTTTGAACCTCAAAACGGTTGCTTGAAAGAAAATTTCGTTAATATCTTTAAATTCGTCAAGTACTATTTTCTCGGTTACGTTTGCGGTTTTAGCTATATTTTTGATGGTTAAGCCTTGTATGTTTCTTTGCACAGAACCAATTAACCTTACTGCCTCTAATATTTTTTTACGATAACTGATGTTGCTCATCTTGGGTTTGAAATTTGGAAAGGGTGAAATGTGATTTTTTGAACAAACTTGCAATTATTTGTTCTGTTATTATTTTTCGGTCTTCCAGTTTGTTGACGTATGGAGCTAGTTGCACTCTATTAAAAAATAAAATACTGTGTGCAATAAAATGACCGTAATAAAAGAGGTCTGTTTCCCCTGAAGGAACAATATCTTGATTGTGTTGTAAGAATTGAATATAATAGTTGGGCAATTCGTTAGACATGTATTCGTCAAACAACAGAAATGATTCTGAATATTGGGATGGTGTGACTATCTTCCTGTCCATTTCTAAATCATAAAAGAATTTAAGATCATGCGTGAGCAGATTGCTCAATGCCTCCAACCCTTTTTGTTTTGAAAGTGCTAGAGATTCTTCACGGTGTTTTGTTAAAGCACCAACAGTTAAGTCTAAACTAATAGCATCAACATCATCGTAAATACTAGAAATGGTTTCTACAGTTAGGTTTCCATGTTCCGCTATGAGTTCAAAACTAAGCAAGGGCGCTTTGCCCAGTAGAATAAGATCTAAGGTTGATTGCAGTATGCGTTCTTTAAAATTATGTTCCGTGTCCAAGGTTAAAATTAGTTTCGTTTAAATGCTAAATTAAATTGTAGTAGAAAGAATAGACAACAAGGCACTAAAAAACATAACGGCCTTAGTAAACTCTCTAGTATGTACAATTAAAAAAAAATAAAAGTTCAGAATTCTAAACATATAAACCATAGATGAACCCAAACCAAAATTGGTTGTCTAAAAAAAAAGTTTACATCTAAGAATAATTAAATGAGAGGCAGTTAAGTTCTGCAAGTGCAAAAGATACATAGGCTTGCTTAAGAGCGAATGGAGGTTTTTTTAAAAAAAACAAAAAATAAAAAACAGCCTTCATTCTTTTGCTAAGTATGAAAGTGTTTAATTTGTTTTCCAAAAAAAAGGGTAAATCGTAATTAATCTAAAGCGTATGATAAAAAGATTTACCCTATAATACTAACTTCTGAAGAGCATCAAACGTAACTAAAATGCTAACCTTCAGATTTTTTATACAGCACTTTTGGTGCTATATTGAGTTTCAGAGATGGTGTCACGACCTAAGCAAAATGTGCACCATCTTCTGAAATCAATATCATTGAAACTTGAACTAACATAAACAGCGTCAAATTTTCGATTCAAATGTGATTTACAAATCCAAATTTATATTGTCATATTTTTCAATATTTTTACAAGTAATTGATAATCATGTATAAAAATAAAAAATGGGGGTGTTTAAACCATTGTATAAAGTGGTTTAGAGTGCTTTTTAAGACCTAATAAATATTTTTTAAGATTATTTAAATTTTATTTGATTTTTCAAAATATCGACTACTTTTGTTTCAGCCTAAGCCCTTTTTAACAACTTAATAATTTATTCAGTCTTATGACAAAAAATTACGAACGAAATTGGCTTTTCACTTTTAAATCTGTCATCCTTTTTTCTTCTATGCTATTTGCAGGAACTGCAATGGCACAACTTAGTGGTACGTATACCATTAATTCTGGTGCAGCTACAAGCGGCACTAATTATGCAAGTTTTACTGCATTTGCAACAGCTATCAATGGTGTAGGTGTTTCGGGTCCTGTTACGGTAAACGTAGCAACCGGTTCTGGTCCTTACAGCGAGTCTGTAACATTTACAGCATCTGGTACTGCTACCAACACTGTATCCATCAATGGTAATGGTGAAACAATCACAAGTTCATCAAGCTCAGTTGTTGCCTTAAATGGTTCTGACTACTTTACATTTGACAACTTAAATGTTACGTCAACATGCACTGCTGCGGGAACAAGATGTTACTGGATTTACAACAATGCAGACAACAATACCGTAAAAAATTCTAAACTTAGAATTTTAAATTATACCGGTACTGATGCATCTACCGCATATGTTGCATTTACAGCTTCTGCTACAGCTAGATCAGCTGCTGATCACGGCTCGGATAACGTAATAGATAACAACACCATGTCATCTAACTCAACTACATCTACGGGTCCTTACCAAGGTATCTTAGATTACAGGAGTTCTTCTTACAAAACGAAATGTAATACATTTACAAACAATGTAATCAGAGATGTTTACTACGGTCATTTCTATATGTATTATGTGGATGGTTTTGACATTAGAAACAATACGTTAACGTCATTCAGATCTGATGCGCAATCAGGTTCTGGAACAACTTATCCTGCATACCTGTACTATTGTGGTGGAGGTTCAACACAGTGTAAATTTAACGATAATACAATAACCAGTTTAGGTGGTTATTATCAGTATGGAATCTATGTATACCAATGTCCTGGTACTGCCGCTAAACCTACGCAAGTAAATAACAACACATTTACAAGCAATAGCTCTGGATATTATTTCTATGGTCCTAGATTGTACTATTCAAGCAACTCTGAGGTAGCAAATAATACAATTTCTAACAACTCTGCATTATATTACAATTATGGTATTCAATCTTATTATAACGGTAATATCTTGATTCAAGATAACGTTATATCTAACAATAATGCCTATTATGTTTATCCTTTTTACAACTACGCATATGGCTATAGCAATATCACCATTGATAGAAACAGAGTTTTAAATAACGCTGCGCTTTACTACTTCTACAACTATATGGTGTATTATGGCGATAACGTACAATGTACAAACAATACTCTTGCCGGGAACTCTGCTACTTACTATTGTTATAACTTTTGCTACTACCCAACTTCTGGTGTATATGCACACAATACTATTGTACAAGATCAATATACTGATTATTATAACTACGGTTTATATGCATACTTTAGTGCAAGTACTGATTTCAAAATCAGCAACAACATTTTTTATGTAGGTGGACAGTCTGGTTATGGGTATTCTCACTATGCATTGTACGCGGGTGGAACTATGACTAACGTATCATTTAGTAATAACGTGTATCACCAAACTTCTGCTTGTACCTATTATAATGGGTCTACTACTTCCACTTCAGCAACTGCTTACGTAGCTTCTGGAGCAGAGTCAAATTCAATCGCAGCAGATCCAGGTTTTGTAAACTTAGCAGCGTATGATGTTAAACCAACTAACCCAAAGATCTCTAACATGGGACTTCAAGGGTTAGCAGCGTTAGATCAAAAGAAAGTGACTAGAACTTCTTGTGGTCCTGATCCAGGAGCTATCGAGTTTACTATTGATCACAGTGCTTCTGCCTTATCTACCCTTCCAGCTACAGCTTGTGGTAACTACGAGCAAGAAGTAAAAGTGAGATTCCAAAACGGTTCTAACGTAGCTATGACAGGTGTAAAAATGTTCTACCAAATAAATGGAGATGCTCCAGTAGTTGAAACAATTACTACAGCAGCAGCAAGTACTTCTACTGATTTTACATTCACTAAGAAAGCAAGATTCAACAAACCAGGGGTTAATACATTAACATTTGGTTTGGGTTGTGATGATAACACAGCAAACAACACAATTACCCAAACAGTTACGATTACTTCTTCACCAGAGGGCAGTGATTTAACTA
>JAFMCI010000058.1 GCA_017857855.1 Bacteroidia bacterium
GGCAAAGTTATATTATAAAAACAGTGCAGCAAGAGATGTGGAAAAGGTGGGAGAAGGGAGCTGTGTTTTGGTTTTTATGGGAGGTTTTGTGTTAATGAGTTCATGTTAATGAGTTCGTGTCCTCACGAACCCGTTCTCAGTTCGTTAGGACACGAACCTATTCGTAGATGGCAATTCCACGAACCTATTCGTAGTTTGACTTTTGATCTTGCGTTCGATTAGATCAACTCTTCTTCTTCAAAATAATTGATTATATGGTGCCTCAGATACATTTCTTGTTCCAATAAATCTTGATTTGGAAGCTTCTCTTTGAGTTCCCATACTGGCCAGTCATTGCTGTCTACACCCTTAAGGTCATAATGTCCGGAGGTGCTTAAAACTCTGCATGTTGCTATGTGCATGAGTTTTACCTTTTCTTCTTTTTTAAATTCGATTTGGGGTTTTCCAAGTTCTCGTAATCCTATGACATATAATATGGCACTTAAATCAGGGGTTTTATCAAACTTTTTTTCAAATAGCTCTCTGATTTTAAACCATTTTTCTTTGACTGTTTCTTCTTTTATGTTGTTCATATTGTTCTTAAACCGGCACTTTTTTAGTAAATATTTATGCGTAAATCAGCATATTCGTCGTCAAACATAATTCAATACGTGGAGTTTCCATTTTTCTTTTGACTTTGTGTTTGATATTGCTTTGATATTGCTTTGCTTTGTCCTTATGCTAACACTCATGCAAAGATTACTCATGGAGGCCAAAAACCGAGGAGTTTTCTTAAAAGTTAACATTGAACAAGGTGAGGCTATTCAGAGAAAGACACTGAATAAGCTCTTGGTAAAAGCACAAGACACCAAATTTGGAGTAAAACATAATTTTAAGGAGCTGGTTGATTCACCTACCCTATTATCAGATTACAGGGAAAGTGCCACCATGGGAGACTATCTTAATATGCTACCCTGGTGGACTAGAGCTCGTATGGGTGAGGAAAATGTAACTTGGCCAAAGCCTATTGTAAATTATGCAGTAAGCTCTGGGACTTCTGATGGAAGTAGCAAGTATATTCCAGTCAGCGATGACATGCTGAAACATATTCGTCGCGCTAGTTTACGACAAGTATTGAGCATTATACAAACAGACGTACCCAAAGATCATATCGCTAAACAATGGCTTATGATAGGCGGAAGTACCGAACTGGAGTATAACGGAATGTATTATTCAGGTGATTTAAGTGGAATTACAACCGGGTCTGTGCCTATTTTATTTCAGCGGTTGTCTAAACCAGGAATTCATATTCGAAAAGAAAAAAATTGGACAGAAAAAATTGAGAAAATCACCCTAGAAGCAAAAGATTGGGATGTGGGAATGGTAGCTGGCGTTCCGGCTTGGATAAAGCTATTGATGGAGAGTATAATTGACAAGTATAATCTCGACAATATACACGATATCTGGCCACATTTTGAAGCGTATATACACGGCGGGGTTGCGCTTACGCCTTACAAAAAAGCACTGGATGGACTAATGGGAAGACCCATAAAATACTTCGAAACCTATTTGGCTTCTGAAGGATTTATTGCTTATCAAACTAGATTAGACAATGATGGCGGAATGCGCCTCTTAATGCGTAATGGCATATACTATGAGTTTGTACCCTTCGATCGCTATAATTTTTCAGAAAGCGGTGAATTATTGCCAGAGGCAAAAGCCATTACACTCTCACAAGTGAATGATAAGGATGAGTACGCGCTTATAATATCAACATGCAGCGGTACTTGGCGATATTTGATTGGTGATACGATTAGATTTACCAACCTAGACAGGTGCGAGATCATGATTACAGGTAGAACTAAACACTTTTTATCATTGTGCGGTGAGCATTTATCGGTAGATAATATGAATAAGGCTATTGAACTGGTTGCCAATGAATACGATGTAAGTTTTGAAGAGTTTACGGTATGTGGCATTCCGTATGAAGGTTTTTTTGCCCATGAATGGTTTATCTCTTGTGATGATGATCGCCTGATAGGCAAGGAGAATGAGATACGTGACAAATTAGATATGACGCTTAAAGTACTTAATGATGATTATAGAGTAGAGCGTTCAGCAGCACTTACGGGTGTAATGGTTAACTTACTTCCTACGCAGAAATTTTATGATTGGATGGCTGCTAACGGTAGAGTGGGGTCTCAAACTAAATTCCCCAGAGTGTTAAAGAAAGAACTCTTAGAAAGCTGGAAAAACTTCTTGAGCTCTAGTAACTAGCGCGGGACGATTAAACAAATTCATAGTTGCCAAATTTCTCGCTTACCTCATCAAGAATAGCAAGAATTTCTTTAGGATCCATAGTAGAAACAAGCCTAGTTCTATAATCTTTAAAATGCGCTATACCTCTAAAATAGTTGGTGTAGTGTCGTCGCATTTCCACAATCCCTAATACATCACCTTTCCATTTCATTCCAAATTCGAAATGACGCTTACACACGTCTACCCTATCTTCAATAGTAGGTGGAGCAAGATACTCTCCTGTTGCTAAATAGTGTTTGATCTCATTAAAAATCCAAGGATATCCGATAGCTGCACGTCCTATCATTATGCCGTCAACCTTGTAACGCTCTTTGTAAAGCTTAGCTTTTTCGGGACTATCTATATCGCCATTACCAAAAATAGGTATGTGTACTCTAGGATTTTCTTTAATCTTACCTATAAGTGTCCAGTCTGCATCACCTTTATACATTTGCTTGCGGGTACGACCGTGTATACTTAGACCCTTTATGCCTACATCTTGTAAGCGCTCGGCTACTTCTTCTATATACTTGGTATCATCATCCCAACCTAATCGCGTTTTTACCGTAACAGGTAGAGATGTACTTTTTACTATTTCGGCGGTCATAGCTACCATTTTTGGGATGTCTTGCAAAATACCTGCACCGGCACCTTTACACGCTACTTTTTTTACAGGACAACCATAGTTAATGTCAATAATATCTGGATGGGCGGCAGCAGTTATCTCAGTAGCTTCCCGCATAGATTCTATATCACTACCAAAAATTTGAATGCCAATAGGTCTTTCATACTCAAATATGTCGAGTTTTTGGCGACTTTTAACAGCATCACGAATTAGCCCTTCAGAGGAAATAAACTCTGTATACATTAAGTCTGCACCGTGTTGCTTGCAAACCGCACGAAAAGGAGGATCACTCACATCCTCCATTGGAGCGAGAAGTAAGGGAAAGTCTCCGATTTCTATATTGCCTATTTTCACCATATTTGCCCGAATTAATAGAATGGACGATTTACAAAGTGGCAAAGATACGGAAACAAGCCATGCAAGACCTGATAGAATGCAAGCCGTTCTTCATTTTGTTATTGGTTTTTTATTTTTTATAGGCTGCGTTATGCTATTAGGTGGCATTGCGGTGGCATTACTGTCGCTTTATTACTATGGCGATGCGAGTGGTTTAAAAGATAGCGAAGCGCTAATGAGCAAGCTTTATCCTCAAAATCTGCTATTAAAGATTTTTTTATTTGTTTCATCATCCTTACCACTTCTGGCTGCAGCTTTTATATCACTTCGATTTATCAAAGCGTCTTCACGCGATTTTTTATTGTTGCACGCTCCTATTAGTAAAAAATGGTTTCTGTATTCGCTCCTTTTTGTCTTGGTAAGTATGCCATTAATGAGTTCGTTACTCGAACTCAATATGGCGATAGACTTAAGTAAATGGCCAGATCTAAAGAATTGGATAGATACTCAAGATAGTGCTAGTAACCAGACCTATGAAGCAATGGTGGGAAATCGAGGATTTTTTTCGTTCATAACTAGTCTAGTATTTATGGCACTTATTCCTGCAATAGCGGAAGAGATTTTCTTTAGGGGGTTTTTAATGAATATTTTCAACGGCATATTCAAAAATATGCACGTGTCTATTTTAGTTACGGCACTTCTTTTTAGTGTGATACATTTTCAGCTACTAAAGGTGATTCCAATGTTCTTCTTGGCCACGGTTTTCGGATATGCGGTGTACTGGACTGGCTCTTTGTGGGCTTCCATAATTGCACACTTTGTAAACAACGCAATAGCGGTTATTATGCTGTACTTTTACGCAGAGGGGGATTACGGAAAAGTGTTGGAACAAGGAGAATCCTTACCTTTGACAGCAACTGTGCTCATGGCCGTTATCGTTGTGACCATCTTCGTCTATATTCAAAAAAACAGCAACACTAAAACACAGAATTTTTATGTCTAACTTAAGTTTACGAATAATATTTGGCAGCATCTATGTCGCACTTATGGTGGGCGGTGCAGTTCTTGGTATTCCCTATTTTGGCTTGCTTATGGCGCTTATTGCCTTTCTATCATTGCATGAAATGAGTGTACTTGCCAAAAAAGAAAGTGCACAGCACTTATGGTTAAATCCAATGTTGTTTGCCGGTGTTATTTTGTACATAAACTTTCTAGACGCAAAGGAAATTCAATTAAATCACTTTATAGCTGCCTGGATACTACAGATGATATGTTTGTACTTTTCGTACATGGATTTAAAAAATAATTTCATTCTAAATTACATTTCAACTTCATTGTATTTATGGCTACCTATTGGGTTATTGGCAATGTGGTTTAATCAAAATTCTTCCACAAGTACAGAATATGTTTTGTTTTATTTAATAGCTATCTGGCTTTATGATTCTATGGCATATGTCGTAGGAAAATGGCTAGGAAAAACACCTATATTCCCGAAGGTTTCTCCTAAAAAAACTATAGAAGGAACGCTGGGAGGAACTATTGTTACTGTACTGATAATGAGCGTTTTAAATGCCTATTGGTTTCAACTAGAAGCGTCTGTATACCTGCTAACGATAGTGATTATTTTCTTTGCTACCTTCGGTGATTTCGTTGAGTCCTATATGAAGAGAAAGTTAGGTATTAAAGATAGCGGCACACTTATACCAGGGCACGGTGGGATATTGGATAGACTGGATTCGGTATATTTATCGGCATTGCCGTTTATCATTATCCTAATATTACTGCGTTAAAAAAGTTAGTAAAGTTAGATTTGACAAAGTTTAGAATAAATACATTTGCCGAAGTAGTAATACCATAAATTAAAAACATAAATGAGTTTAAAATTCAAAGAACCAGCTCCTATTACGGATCACTTGAATCCATTGGAGTCTATGATGCAAAGATTTGACGAGGCCGCAGATATTTTAGGTCTAGATGAGTCTACTTATAATGCGCTAAAATCGCCAGAAAAAGCAGTCATTGTAAGTCTTCCAGTAACCATGGATGATGGAAAAATTAAAGTATTTCAAGGTTACAGAGTAGTACACTCTTCTAAATTAGGCCCAAGTAAGGGTGGCATTCGCTATTCTATGGGAGTAAATTTGGATGAGGTTAAAGCATTGGCAGCTTGGATGACTTGGAAATGTGCGGTTGTAGGTATTCCTTATGGTGGTGGTAAAGGTGGTATTCAATGTGACCCTAGAACCATGTCTGATGGCGAATTGGAAAGGTTAACCAGAGCATTTACTGGGGCGATGAGAGATGTTTTTGGACCAGAAAGAGATATCCCAGCGCCTGATATGGGAACAAACCCACAGACTATGGCTTGGATTATGGATGAGTATTCAAAGCTTGTAGGACAAGCTTCTCCAGCAGTAGTAACCGGAAAACCATTGGTACTAGGAGGTTCTTTGGGTAGAGTAGAGGCCACTGGTAGAGGTGTAATGGTATCTACGCGTAGTGCCATGGCAAAACTTAAAATGACGCCAACACAGTGCACTTGTGCGGTTCAAGGATTCGGAAATGTAGGTAGTATCTCTGCAAAGCTTATTGAACAACAAGGGGTAACTATTGTAGCAATATCAGACGTAAGTGGTGCGTATTATAATCCTGATGGATTAAACATAGAAGAAGCCATTGAGTATGTAACCAAGAACAAAAGTTTAGAGGGTTACAAGGGTGGCAATATGATTACAAACGAAGAATTGCTCGAATTAGATGTTGATATTCTTGTGCCTGCTGCGCTTGAAGATCAAATTACAGAGGAAAATGCGGGTAGAATAAAAGCGAAATTAATCGTAGAAGGTGCAAACGGACCTACGGCTTCTACAGCGGATAAAATATTAGATGAAAAAGGAATTTTAGTGGTTCCTGATATACTTGCTAATGCAGGGGGTGTTTCTGTATCCTATTTTGAATGGGTGCAAAACAGGTTAGGTTATTTCTGGACGGAAGAACGTGTTAACAGAAGAGCAGACCGCGTTATGAAGCTTGCTTTTGATAACGTATATAAAACGTCTAAGAAACACAAATGTAGCATGAGAACAGCAGCGTATGTAGTTGCTATCGAGAAGGTTGCAGACACTCTAAAATTAAGAGGTATATTTTAATGAAGTTACATAGAGAAGGGTACAAAATAATTTTAATCTCCACGTTATTGTTCGCGGGGATACTTTTTGGTTTGTCTGAACTGGACGCTGCACAATGGCTGATAGGATTATTGGGTATTCCTCTTTTAGTACTTTATGTGCTTATTATTCGATTTTTTCGCGATCCAGCTCGTTACGCCAATAAAACAATAAATGGCGTAACGAGTCCTTGCGATGGCAAGGTGGTAGTAATAGAAGAGGTAGAGGAAACAGAGTATTTTAAGGATAAACGAATACAAATTTCTGTGTTTATGTCTCCTTTAAATGTACACGTGAATAGGAATCCGATTTCGGGTGTAGTAAGTTACTTCAAATATCACCCTGGCAAATACTTGGTAGCTTGGCATCCTAAGTCAAGTACAGAGAACGAAAGAACTACCGCAGTTATAAAGTCTGATACGGGCACTGAAATACTATTTAGACAAATAGCCGGTGCGGTTGCTCGACGAATCAGATGGTACATTAAACCAGGAGACAAAGCCACCCAAGGAGAAGAAATGGGTTTTATTAAATTTGGCTCGCGCGTAGATATTTTTGTTCCTGTAGGAACAAAAATAAATGTGGAGATCAATCAAACGGTTACGGCAGCTGAAACGTTGTTAGCCACCTACACCTAAATCACTAATGAGTATTCACGAATACTTAGAAAAACATCTTCCTGCTTCAAAGGCGCGTGCTATTGTAGATTATCTACAGGAGCATAAGTGCTTGCTAAAAATAACCAAACCCCGAAAAACCAAACGAGGGGATTTTAGGCAAAATGGTCGTGAGTTAAGTATATCTGTTAATCACGATGACAATTCATATCGTTTTTTGTTCACGCTGGTGCACGAAATTGCTCATCTTAAAACATTCCATCTGCACAGAAACAAGGTAAAACCACATGGTGAGGAATGGAAGTCTAATTTCAAAAATCTTTTTTATCATTTTCAAATGGAGGAAGAATTTGGAAAGGATGAAGCTGTTTTTAAAGTTGTGGCGTATGAATTAGAAAACCCCAAAGCGTGCAGTGGCGTAAATGTTACGCTAGAGAAAGCATTTAGTTTGTACGACGAAATGGAAGGATTGTATCTAGAAGAAGTTCAAGAAGGGCAATTATTCAATTTTAGAGAGCAAGTGTATCAAAAATTGGAGACAAGGAGGTCACGAGTGTTATGCTTAAATGTTGCTAATAATCGAAAATATACCATTAATAAGGCGGCGTTAGTGCGGTTAAGCTAAAAACGTAAAAAGTAAATTTTACAGGTAAACCGGGATTTAATGAAAATTAGGTGAATGAAAGACTTGCACTAACTTATGGTTCTTTACGACTAGGTATTGCATGAGCTTGAAGTACCGCTTTTTTACCTGCTTTAACGGCCGTTGATCCTTTGGTGGTCCACAATTCTTTTCGTGCTACTTTCAATGCTTCTGTGAGGTCTATGATGGGTGGCGGATAGTTTGTTTTTATCCCAAATAATTGCCTTTCCATATCAGTTACCTTCCAAGGTTCATGAATGTGAGTTGCCGGAAAATCTGCCAGTTCTGGCACCCATTTTTTGATAAATACGCCGTGGGGGTCATGATCTTTAGACTGCTTAATGGGGTTATAAATTCGAATGGTATTAATGCCAGTTACTGAGGCTTGCATCTGAAACTGAGGATAGTGAATTCCAGGCTCAAAATCGGTAAACTGTCGGGCCAAGTGTTCAATACCATCATCCCAATTTTGTAGCAATGCGTGGGTAAGAAAAGAAACCAATAGGGCGCGCATTCTAAAATTCAAATACCCTGTAGTACACACACATCGCATACAAGCATCCACTAATGGTATACCGGTATTACCCTTTTCCCATTGATAGATGTAGTCGGTGTTTCGTTCTCGGACATAGGAAGTATATGCTTTGTTCTGAGGTAAATACTCCATTTCGACCTCTTGCTCAAATTTTTGAATAAAATGACAATGCCACCGTAATCGGGATAAAAAAGCATTTAAATTCTTCTTATTCCCATTCGTTTTGGCCTGATATGCCGATTGGTACACGGTTCGGATACTGATATTCCCCCAGGCAATGTGAGCAGACAAACGGCTGCAAGAAGATCTGCTCTCTAGCGGTTTCGAAATCAAATACATGTATTGTTTTGATCGATGTTGAATGAAATCTTGAAGAACTGCTAAGGCGTGGGTTTCGCCACCACGTTGTATCTCCGGGTCGCTGCTCAGCTGTTTAAAGTATTCTGGCTGAAATTTATCCGTTTTCCATTGCACGGTTTTAAGCTGATGTACAGACGAATCTAGTTGTGGATCGTGCATAAAAGTGTACCATTCTTTTATCCAGTCTTTTCTGTTTTTTAATAACCGTATCACACCGTTTTGTTGAAATTCCACCCAACGTATAGATTTTGAATCTATCCATTTTTTTAAGGCTTTATCTATAGTGTAAGAAAAATTTAAACCAGTCTCTTGGTACGAATAGATGCACTGCACCTCAAAGATACTTGCAATCTCCTGCATGATCAAAATAGTATCTCCTTCTAATACCGAGAAATGAAGCTCGTGGCGTTTGAATTGTCTTGCCATGTCCTTAAGGCTATCTTTAACAAATTGCCAATGGCGCGCCGCGTAGTGTGGATTTTGAATATACTGCGGATCTAAAATATACAATAGCAAAGTAGGGGTATTGCTGGAGGCTGCCATTTCAAGGGGTTTATGATCCAGCAATCGCAAATCTCTTTTAAACCAAACGATATTAATTTCTTCTTTGTGCAATGCTTAGAGTAAAACCGCTAGACCGTTGAGTTTGTTCACCTAAATCAAAACTAAAATAGTGTGGTTTGAAACAAGTAAATTTCTTGAATTTGGCTCAATTCGGATGTTATAAGTACATTGCCCATAACGGTTTAGGCTAAATTGAGTTTTAATGCAGTTTAGTCTTTGTTGGCAACAGTTTTTTTAATTCATAAATATCAGTCCTTCTATCTTTAAGATTCCTAACACTACCAAATTGATTTAATTCACGTAGTAAATCAATGTCAACATCAGCAATTAATATCATTTCCGTATTGGTAGTAGCCTCTGCTTTTATTCCATTTGCAGGGAAGGCAAAATCACAGGGAGTAAAAACCATAGATTGAGCAAATTGAATATCCATATTATGCACTTTTGGCAAATTACCAACACTTCCTGTTATAGCCACATAACATTCGTTTTCTATTGCTCGTGCTTGCGCACAATGGCGAACTCTTGAATAACCATTTTGTGTGTCAGTTAAAAATGGAATAAATAAAATATCCATTCCCTCATTAGCCAAAATTCTACTTAATTCTGGAAATTCTGAATCATAACAGATCAAAATTCCAATCTTTCCGCAATCGGTGTCAAAAGTTCTTAAATCATTCCCCCCTTGCATTCCCCAGACTTTTGCTTCATCGGGTGTCACATGAAGTTTTTCGTAACGCTCAGTTGTTCCATCTCGCTTACATAAATAACCTACATTATAAAGTAAGTCGCCCACTAATTCGGGCATACTTCCAGTAATGATGTTGATGTTATATGAAATTGCTAATTCAGAAAATTTTTGTACAATTACTGAAGTATGTGTTGCTAATTCTCTAATTGCTTCTGATTCTGACAGATGATTATTTTCCGCCATTAAAGGGGCATTAAAAAATTCTGGAAAGACTGCAAAATCTGATCTGTATCCAGAAACAGCATCAACAAAATACTCGGCTTGTTGCATTAATTCAACTAAGTCCTTGTACAATCGCATTTGCCATTGTATCAATCCAAGTCGCACTACCTTTTTATTGGTAGTAACTTTTGTAGTCTTTTTTTCATAGTAAACATTATCCCATTCTAATAAAACGGCAAATTCATTCGATTCTTCATCTCCTTCTAAATAACCTTTCAAAACTTTTGAGGGATGAAAATCATTTGATATTTGAAAATTCAATACTGGGTCTTGAATTTCTTTCCTTTTAACCTTTTCAATATATTCTTTGGGAGATATCGATTCTGAATATTTGTGATAATTAGGAATTCTTCCCCCAAAAGCAATTCCTCGTAGGTTTAGATTTTCGCATAGTTCCTTTCTGTAATCATATAGCCTTCGCCCAAGCCTAAGTCCACGAAATTCAGATTTGATAAAGACATCAATTCC
>JAFMCI010000059.1 GCA_017857855.1 Bacteroidia bacterium
CGATTACTATGCATACCATTAATAATGGGCTTGGCAATAGTGCTACCCGTTCTCAAAAAAGAGATACCATTGGTGTTAATAAGCGCATCACTTAAACTCACGGCTGCAAGCTGCTCCAGCTTTTTACTGCTAATGGTTTGTATAAGCCGAGCATCTGGCTCTCGAGAATTATGCGCATAGGTTATAATTTCTTCAAAAGCATGGAGATGGTGTGGCAGAAATATGGTTATAAAAGTATCATTTACTAAAAAAAGAGGCAAAGACAATGGGTCACATCCTATATGTGTAATATTAAGGGTATAAGTGCCTGCAGTAGGTTGTGTAACCGAAAAATTTCCGTTTGCGTCAGCAATAACCTTATGTGCCCCCAGCTTCACAAACGCATTGGTCAATGGTTTTTGTGTAGCGCTGTCGAGCACTACCCCAGAAAGTTTAATTTGCGATAGCGCAAATTGGCTAATGCTACATAGCATCAGCACAGCGAATATTTTTCGCATATTTTTTTTGATTAATTAACTTGGTGAAACTTTGGTAAAAGACGAAAATGAAGATGTCGTTTATACCAAAGGTGGAGCTCTGCTGGCTCTATGAAGCACAATACTTGAAGATACTGCCTCACTTAAAAGTGAATTAAGTTCAATATTCCAATCTGCATATGAAATAGCATCACACGAAAGGGTAACCATTGCAGGATAAAAAACTACATCGCAAAGTGCACAATGATGATGTCCAGATTCTTCACAGAAATGCGCGCTTCCTTCATCACAATGAATCTGTTCCTGTTGCAAATTATGCAGGATAGAGGTACTGCCTGCAAAAGCAAAAATCACTATTAGTACTATGGAAACGACCTGTTTCAATGGATGCAAATATAGAAGTTCAAGTTAGAACGTTGTCTACGTTCGTCAATTCGTCTTGGGTTTCAGTCTAGAGATCCACAATATTCTAAAAACATTTTGTATCGGGAATAAGCGCTTCATAGCACAATAATTTGAAAGTGCTATCTATGGTTTTTGAACGATTAATTTTACATAGTCCGTATATGAGGCACTAATTACTTTTATATAATAGGTGCCGTTTGCAAGCTCTGATATACTGATTTCATTACCTGTTAATCCATTGTCCTCTAGCATAACTTGACCAAAATGGTTTAAGATTTCGTAATCAAAAGATTCTAGGTGATTATGGATAGTGATGGTACTTTGGGCAGGGTTAGGAACGATGCTCGCTTTTATGAGATATATGTTTTGAAGATTTGCAGTACTAGGATAATTAAGACAAGCGGAGGTATCTTTACAATTATTTTCGATCACTTCCACAGCATAGTTTCCAGATTTATTTGGCTTGTACGTTGCTGATGTAGCAGAAGGAATAGAAGCATAAGCATTATCGCAATCTAACCATTGGTAACTTAAATCCGTTAGATCTACTTCCAGATTTTCTCCAATCTTGGTAATTATAGGTTTATTCTTGGTAATGGTTGCACTCACGGTTACAGTACTATCGCAACCCAATGAATTGGTTAAGACTTCCGTGTAAATACCGGATGAAGTAATACTAGTTCCCGCTGGGGTATTAAATGGATTGCATTCGTCATAATTAACGAAAGACTGATTGCTATAGTTTATGGTGAGATCATACTGAATAATACTGTCACACATTACCTGATTGCTCATTTTTTCGCTGAAGAAACCAGATTTTAGCCATGTATTTGCCCCTGAGAGAGAAACAAAGCTATCGCAGGCGGTTTCTTTGAAGGTAACTGTGTCTGGTTTTAGAATGGTTAGATAAATCGTAACAACACTATCGCAGCCATTTACAGTAGTTAAGGTGTCAAGATAAGTGCCTGATTTATAGTAAACAAAACCTCTAGGACCGGTATATTGAGAACACGCAGAATCAAAAAGTACGGACTGAGCTGTGCTATAAATAACCAAATTGGTAGTAATTATACTGTCGCACTTTGCTACCGAAATCATGGTGTCGTTATAGCTGCCACTGGACGTATATGTTTTGCCTGTTGGTGAGATATAGTGAGAACATGCTGAAGCAATGTTGGCAGTTCGTTTAGTTTGTGTAATCACTAAGTTAGTTTGTACCGTGCTATCGCATCCAGCTTGATTGGTATATTTTTCAGTAAAAATTTCGTTGGATGTTTTCAGCTGTCCTTTTGGGGTTCTAAAACTATCGCATGCTGTTATAGTTTGGTAAATAAATGAGTTTTGTTTTACTGTAACATTATATTTTAATAGGGAGTCGCAGCCATTAGAAGAGGTGTATATATCGGTTATAGAACCTGTAAATAGAGTTGTTCTTCCTTGAGGCGAAACAAAGCCTCCACATACGGTGGTATCTTTTATTACGGTAGTATCGGGTGCTAAAGTAATTCCCGATCCTGAAACCCAATTAGACGAGCTGCCTGATAGTCCGAAATTAATAAGACTGCCATTTGCAGCCGAGGATATGCTATTTACTGCTGTCGTTTTTCCGGAATTATTAGCATTAGCAGTGCCTTGATTTAGTCTGAAATAAGCTACTAGGCCACTATGGTTAGGACACAATTCCTTATCAAATAAATCTGCAATTTGACTTGCAGTTCTTGCATGATTCCAGACCCTTACTTCGTCTATTTCTCCTTCAAAATAGTTAACATTATCTACTCGCTTACCAATAATTAGGGTGTTTCCTGATGTAGTATTGACCGTTGTTGTATTATTAGCTGAAGTGTCAAGTACCCCATCTACATACAAGCAAAATTTATAGGTTGCAGAAGGGTCATACGATGCAGCGACATGATGCCAGTTACCATCGTTCAATACTGTTTTTCCGTTGATGCCACTGCCGCCTACTTCTATGCGTAAGGTGTTACCCCATAAAATATTTAATGTGAATCTTCCACCTGTAGCGGTAGTTCCCCAATCTACTATTACGTGTTGTGCTGCCCCGGTACTCGGATCGCTATTGACCGTGGTTTTTATCCATGCTTCTACTGTTCTTGAGTTGTTGCCAGAAATACCCGTATATCCCGTCTGCACATAGTCATTACTTCCATCAAAATTTAATGCATTTTGATTTCCTTGAGCAAAGGCAGTTGAAATGTTAGCCAGTAATAGAAGATGTAGAATATGTTTTTTCATTATTTTAAGCCATTAAAGAATTGTATTGTGCGAATAAACGTCAAAGAAAAGAAAATAAACAATCAGAATAGAATTCAATTCAAGATTACATTTGCCATCTCACTTCAAAAATGAAAATAATTATTACCATCACATTCTTAGTAATGTATATAGTTTCTGTCGCTCAAATAACTTATCCTATTGGTGGCACACTAAAAAATAAGGATACTAAAGAGCCTATTATCGGAGCGACCGTTTTTGTAGTGGCACCTGATAGCACATTGGCAGGTGGGGCTGTTTCTGACGGGCAAGGAAAATTCACTGTTAGCTTGGCACGCGGTGAGTATACGCTTAAGATAAATTATTTGGGTTTAAATCCTTATGTTGAACCGCTTAGAGTTTGGCGCGATGATTATTTAGGAACCTTGTTTTTAAGTGAAAATACAGAACAACTCAAAGGCATAGAGGTACAGGGGCAGGCGTTGCAAGCTACGGTAAATGGGGACACTACCTCTTTTAATGCCCAAGCCTATAAAACAACCCAAAATGCAAATGCCGGAGACCTTATTGAGAAAATGCCTGGAGTACAAAATACCAATGGTGAGCTTAAGGCGCAAGGTGAAAAAGTACAGCAAGTGTTGGTAGATGGTAAACAGTTTTTTGGGCAAGATCCGAAAACTGCTTTGGCAACATTACCTGCAGAAGTAGTGGACAAAATTCAAATATTTGACGATCAGAGTGAGCAAAGTAAAGCAAGTGGCGTAGATGACGGAACACGTATTAAAACCATCAATATTGTTACTAAAATAAACATGCGTAATGGTGAGTTTGGAAGAACTTATGCGGGAGCAGGATCGGATGGCAGATACAGTGCAGGCGCTAATGTAAACATGTTTCGAGGCGACAGAAGATTATCGCTTTTAGGGCAACTAAATAATATCAATCAACAAAACTTTAGTACTGAAGATTTGCTTGGGGTAATAGGAGATAACAGTGGTGGGGGCGGTGGCCGTGGTGGAAGAGGCCCAGGCGGTGGAGGAAGGCCATCATCCATGAGTGGATTTTCTGCAGGAGGCAGTGAAAATGATTTTCAGGTAAGTACATCCAACGGAATCACAAAAACCTTAGCTGGTGGGGCAAATTATCAAGATAAATGGGGTAGTAAGGTTGATGTTAGTGGGAGCTATTTCATAAATAGAGGTGATAATAGTGCGATTAAAAATACCTATCAATTATATTACCTAAACGAAGTTAATGGGCAAGAGTATACAGAAAAGGATACAACCCAAAGTGTGAATACTAATCACAAACTAAATGCTAAAATCGTATACAAGGTGAATCCCAAAATGTCATTCTTTTACGTGCCTAGCATTAGTGTTCAACAAAATAATGGAGCTAGTTTATTAGCAAGCAGTGCATCAAAAGAAGCCGCACTAATCAATCAATTGGCTCAAAATTTTGGTAGCGACCTAAATGCGCTCAAAATGAGCAATGATTTAATGTTTAGGTTGAACGGAGAAAAAAGAGGACGCAGTTTGTTCTTGCAAGCAAAAAATGATGTAGATAATACCTCTGGGCTTAATAATCTAAATTCTAATAATACGAGTTCGACCATAGAAATAAACCAAGAAGGTGATTTAGAAGAAACGACTAATGGATGGACTGCACAAGTGATGTACAGTGAGCCCATTAAGGATAAAGGACTAGGTGCGTATGTAAGTTATACGTTTGAGAATAGTCAAGCCAATACCCATAAGCAAATTATGAGTGGTATTACACCGATTTCAACAGGCTTTTTAGATACAAGTTTGTCCTCTCGTTATAACAATGACTGGAACACTCATTCTGCAGATTTGGGGTTGCGCAAGTTTGACAGAAATGGAGGTTTTGTAGTCCGTTTTAAGTTTGAACAAGCGCTGTTAGACAACATGCAAACCCTGCCAATGGAGGAAAATATCAATAAAACATTTCAAAATATTTTACCGTTTGCGATGTATAGAAGGCAGCTTAAGAATAATGCAAATTGGAACGCGATGTACAGAGCGTATACCACAAAGCCTCAAGCAAGTCAATTAACCAATGTTTTAGACAATAGTAATCCATTGCAACTTAAAACAGGTAATGCTCAACTAACGCAACAATACGGCCATTGGGTTAGGGCCAAGTACAACCAAACCAACACCGAAAAAAATTCGGTATTTTATGCCATGATTAGTGGTGGATTGAGTTCGAATTACATCACGCAAAGTACCGTTACGGCGATAAGTGATACTACGCTTAACGGCATCCCTCTGAGCGCAGGCACACAACTTAGTATGCCCGAAAATGTAGATGGACAGTACAACGCAAATGGCTTGATAAGCTATGGATTCCCTCTAAAAAGACTAAAGAGTAACTTAAATATTAATGTTTCGGGAGGTGTTACCAATGTGCCTTCGGTTATCAATTTCCGTACTTCTCAAACCTTGACTCAAAACTATGGATTAGGTGTGGTCCTTAGCAGTAACATAAGCGATAAGATTGATTTTACCGTATCCACAGAATCTAACTATAGTTTAGCTAGCAATTCAATGAACCAGGCATTAAATAACCAATACCTTATTCAAACAACCAAAGTAAAATACGATTGGATTATGGCAAAGGGTATCACCTTTCGTACCCAACTTCAACATCAAGAATACTTTGGGCTCAGTTCAGTGCTTAATAACAGAGTGCTTCTTTGGACAGCGGGTGTGGGTAAACAAGTGTTTAAAAACAAAATGGGTGAAGTTCAACTCAGCATGTATGATATACTAGGGCAAAACAATAACGTCGCTCAAAATTTTTACGCTAGTTATTATGAAGAGACCAATAGCAATGTGCTTACCAGATACATTATGCTTTCCTTTTCATACAATATCCGAAAATTCAGAGAGAGTAAAGAGGCTCCCGAGGAGAGAATAAGAAGATAAAATCAACTAGGTGTAGCAGCACAGTTGTACTTGTCTCTCCTATATAATGCTAAAACTAAATGTTTCGATCAGTTTAGTTTCCTTTTTAATTCCTGTTTTGGTTTTAGAATGAGTCATCTTCAAAACTATACTTACAGCCATACAGTAAGGGTTTAAAGTTAAATTGCGCATGTTTTATTTGGCTCTAATATTAGAATAGAAAAAACCTTGGTAAAATAAAAATAAAAAGTCACTTTTGCAGCCCTGCTGGAAGAAGGAGAACCGGTAGGCTTATATTCAACATATAAAAAAATAACAAATGGTAAAATTAAGACTTCGTAGACAAGGAAGAAAAGGAAAACCTTTCTACTACATTGTGGCGGCGGATGCAAGAGCTCCTAGGGATGGTCGATTTATTGAGAGAATTGGTTCGTATAATCCGAATACCAATCCGGCAACAATTGATCTTAACCTAGACGATGCGGTTCGTTGGTTAAGTAATGGTGCAGTTCCGACTGACACTACAAGAGCAATACTTTCTTACAAGGGTGCTTTGTATAAGCACCACCTGAACAAAGGTGTAACAAAAGGTGCATTGACTCAAGATCAAGCAGATGCAAAATTTGCAGCTTGGTTAGAGGAAAAAGCAAACAGAGTAGGTGCGAAAACAGATGGCTTAGCTCAAAAAGCAGCCGATGAAGCAGCAGCAGCACATAAACGTGAGGAAGAAGTAAAAGAAGCAAGAACTAAAGCTATCGCAGCTAAAACGGCACCTGAAGGTGTTGTAGAAGATGCGACTGAAGCAGCAGAAGGTGAAGTAGCTGAGGCTGCTGAAGCGAATGAGGCTACAGAAGTAGTTTCGGAAGTAACTGAAGAAGTAGCTACTGAAGAGGTTGTTGCTGAAGTAACTGAAGAAGCAGCTCCTGCAGAGGAAACTTCTGAAGAAAACGCATAATTATACGCTATGATTAATAAGGATAGCCTGATATCTATAGGATACATCAGCCGTCCACATAGCTATAAAGGAGATGTTCAGCTTACGCTTGAACGAAAAATCGTCCCGCTCAAACGGGACGATTTTCTTTTTATCAAAATTCAAGGACAGTTTATACCCTATAAAATGATAGGGATAAAAGGCAAAGATGATGAACCAATTCTGACTCTTGAATTTATCGATACATTTGATAAAACAGATGAAATTATAGCGAAAGAGGTATTCACAGACAAAGAGGTTTTACCCGAAGAATCGGAACTTACCTTCATTGGTTTTCAAGTGATAGACAAATATCTCGGAGCTATTGGAATAGTTCAAGATATCGTCGAAATGCCGCAACAACTTATGTTATTAGTGCCTTACAATGGTGAGCTTAAGTATATACCACTGGTAGATGATTTCATAGATTACATATCTCCAGAGGATAAAGAAATTGTACTTATCTTGCCTGACGGTCTTCTAGAAATATAATGCACCGAATAGATATCATATCAGTTCAACCTAAGCTTATGGAAAGTCCACTAAGCCATAGTATTGTGCAGCGGGCTAAGGATAAAGGAATTGTAGAAATAGTACTGCATGATCTTAAACAATTTGGCTTGGGTAAATACAAGCAAGTAGATGACACCGTATATGGAGGTGGAGCTGGCATGGTTATACGTTGTGAGCCTGTGTTCGATTGCATCAATGCATTGAAGGCAGAACGCGATTATGATGAGATTATCTATATGTGTCCCGACGGTGAGGTTTACAAGCAAGCCACCGCTAACCAGCTCTCACTTAAAAAAAATATTATCATTCTGTGCGGGCATTATAAGGGCATAGATCAACGCATTAGGGATGAAATTATAACTAAAGAAATAAGCATTGGGGATTATGTGCTAAGTGGCGGAGAACTGGCTGCTGTAGTCGTAGCAGATTCCATTTGTAGACTTATTCCAGGCGTAATATCAGACGAAGAAAGTGCACTTACCGACTCATTTCAAGACGGATTACTAGCACCGCCAGTTTATACTCGACCTGCAGATTATAATGGTCTAAAAGTGCCAGAAGTGTTGCAATCAGGACATTTTGGTAAGATTGAAGAATGGCGAGAAGAGCAAGCCCTAAAAATCACACAGGAACGCAGACCTGATTTGCTTAGGGAGGAATAGAGTTTAATGTTAAATAGCTGATAGTTAAATGATTGTTTTGCCTAACTTTTTAAATCTAATTCCAATATCTCAAATAGTCCTAAATCATACATCCTAAATCATACATCCAAAATCAAAAAAACTAATACCTCTCGCTCACCTCAAGCTCCATTGCTTCGGCATAAAGCAAATCTTTATCTATAGGTACTACACCTACCTGCTCACACACTATGCCTCCCGCTAAATTTGAAAGAGCTGCTGTAAGCTCATCAGATACGCCACAAGCTACGCACAAGGCTGCTACACTCAATACAGAATCGCCTGCACCACTTACATCTACAATTTTACGCGCATGTGCTGGTAAATGAACGGTGCCATTTTCTCCAATGATTAAAACACCGTCTTCACTTAAGGTAGTCATAATCTTACTTGCGTTCAATTTTTTTCGAACCATTCCAGCCACTGATTTTACACCTTGAACGTTTAAATGTTCTCCTATGTTTTCAGCTTGTTGAAGCTCTTTTTTGTTAGGCTTAAATAACGTAACTCCTTGGTATTCAAAGAAATTATTGAATTTAGGATCTACAACTATGGGTACTTTTTTTGCAATGCATAATTCAATTACACGCGCGATAAGGGTAGGGGTAAGTAGTCCTTTGTTGTAATCTTGAAAGATCAGTACATTAATTTCAGATATAAGACTGTTTACAGCTTCGTAAACTAAATCTTCTACAGATTCATCTATGTCTTTGGTATCTTCTTCGTCAATACGTATTAACTGATGACTATTGCCTATTACCCTAGTTTTTACCGTCGTTTTGCGACTGTAGTCATTTATGAGTGCGTCAACTAGGCCATTTTTCCTACACAACGTCTTGATTAAGTCTCCGTCGGCGTCATTTCCTTTGATACTGCACAGAATGGGTTCTGCACCAAGTGATTTTAGGTTAAGTGCAACATTGGCTGCCCCACCTAGACGTTGCTCTTTGTGTTTTAGATTTACTATGGGCACAGGTGCCTCAGGGCTTATACGGGTAACGCTTCCATAAAAATAGGCGTCAATCATTACATCGCCCAATACAAGTACTTTTATGTTTTCGAACTCCTTAAAAAGTTGATCTATCTTCATTTACTTAGTGCTGTTTTTATTCTGTTAACAGCTTCTTTTAGTTCAGCTTCGCTGCTTGCATAGCTAATTCTTATGTGGTCATCCATCCCAAAAGCCACTCCAGGCACAAGAGCAACCAGTGCTTCCTCAAGAATGTAATTGCAAAAATCTAAACTAGAATCAATGGTAGTTCCTCCAATGGTTTTGCCATAAAATGAACTCACGCGAGGGAATAGATAAAAAGCGCCTCGTGGAATATCTACTTCCATACCGGGTATTTCTCTTAACCACTCTACCATTAAATCTCTTCTGTGTTTGAACACAGCGACCATTTCATGGGTTGGTTTCATGTCTTCATTAAGCGCTGTGATTGCTGCCCACTGAGAAATAGACGCAGCGCCCGATGTAAACTGTCCTTGAAGCTTATCGCATGTTGCCACTAGGGCTGCTGGTCCTGCCATGTAACCCAATCTCCATCCTGTCATAGAAAAAGCTTTGGATACACCATTTATAATCACCAACTGGTCTCGTATTTCTGAAAATTGAGAAATACTAATGTGTTCTCCTTCAAAATTAATGTGCTCGTATATCTCATCGGAGATTACTGTTATTTGCGGATTGGCCTTAACTATTTTCGCAATTTCCCCAAGCTGTTCTTTGCTTAATAAATTTCCTGCTGGATTGCTTGGACTGCTAAAGATGATGATTTTAGTTTTAGCATTAACTGCCGCTTTCATGGCATCTATATCAATAGCAAATTCGTCTTCAAACTTACTAGGTACAAAAACACATTTACCACCTGCAAAATTTACCATTTCACTATAGCTTACCCAAAAAGGAAGTGGAATAACTACCTCATCTCCAGATTGCACCGTGCTTAGTATTACATTCATAATACATTGTTTAGCACCTGTACTTGCCATTACCTCTGCAGGAGAATAATCTAAATTAGAATCTCTCTTTAGTTTGTCACAAATAGCTTTTTTTAGCTCTGGTAATCCACCTACTGGAGGATATTTGGTTTTACCAGCGTTTATAGCTGCAATGGCTGCATCTTTGATATATTGCGGTGTATCAAAATCAGGTTCTCCCAAGCTAAGGCTAATAATATCTTTTCCTGCGGCTTTTAGTTCTCTGGCTTTACGAGACATTCCAATGGTGAGGGACTCCTCTACGCGATTAACTCTATCGGTGAAATTCATTTAGGTAGGCGAAGTTATTACTTTTACTTTTGTGATATTATTCTATGTTAATTATTTTCAAAAAGTTTTTTTTTC
>JAFMCI010000060.1 GCA_017857855.1 Bacteroidia bacterium
TTTTGTAAGAATAGTGCGACAAGACGGACTAGTGGAAGTGCACAAGGTAGTGGTGGATTAAGTAAACTATTTTAGTAATATTTTGGAGATAGCCGTTAGGCGCTTTTGTCAATCGATAAAAACCCTTCAACCCTTCACCAATTTGCCATAAGGCACTTTTACCATGTAATGAGCTTCTAACGTTATGTGCCCGAAGTCTTCTGAAACCTTGCCGCGAAGTGTATAAATGCCGCCACCCCTGAAAGGATATTGTTGAGCAGACAAGGGAAAATGAACGCTGTCAAAAAAAACACCTTCACGATCCATAAATGTACCAAAAAACATTTCTTGTTCTATGCGTCCCTTGGTTTTGGTACGCTTGATGTGTACCAAGTAGCCCGTTATAGTAATGATGCGATGTAGCAATTTGGAAAAATCGCTAGCTACTGTTTTGTGGGTAAGCATATCGCCATCTATCAATTCAAACGGTGAGCAGAGCGGGAATCCCAAATATTCTATTTCGTCCATCGGGTCTTCGTAGGGTATGCCTACTAGTTCTGGAATAGCCACGTTTTTGGTTTGGTTATGAAAAGCAAATAGCTTGGGGTGAGAGAAGCTACTCTTGGTTTCAGACAACAGAAAATGGGCTTTCCACAGCAGCCAATGCTTGCTTTTATTGCTAAAACGAAAGGCGTTAACGCGAATGAGAATAATGACCTGCTCTAAACTAATGGTCACTCTATTTACAAAGTCGTCTAATTCTGTAAAGGCGCCGTTATTTATACGTTCTTTTAGAAACGCATTTACCGTTTTAACCTCTAGTTGCGCCACGTGCTGAAACCCTAGTTTAATGATCTTGCCACAAATAGTGGTAATAAACAGGCTTCCATTCACACACGGAGCTTCTACGCTTGCCCCTTTTAGCCGTGCTTCTTGTATATATTGCTCTGTGCGATAAAACCCACCAAAATTGTTAATAGTAGCTACCATATACTCCAGCGGGTAGTAGGCTTTTAAAAAAAGACTTTGGTAACTTTCTACCGCATAGCTGGCTGAGTGCCCCTTGGCAAAAGCATAGCTGGCAAAACTCTCTATTTGCGTCCACACTTCTTGGCTTAGTTTCGGTTTATACCCTTTGGCGGCGCAGTTGTCAAAAAAAAGCTTTTCAATTTCCTTAAACTCAGTTCTTTGTCTGAATTTAAAACTCATGCCGCGCCTTAGCACGTCAGATTCTTCTAGCGTGAGTCCAGCAAAATAATGCGCTACTTTAAGCACATCTTCTTGATACACCATTACTCCGTAGGTGTCGTGTAGTATTTTAGCAAGAACGGGGTGCGTGGCTTTTCGCGCTTCGGGGTCTCGGTGTCGTTTTATATATTCAGTCATCATGCCACTGTTGCTTACACCGGGTCGTATGATAGAACTAGCCGCCACCAAACCCCGATAGTCATCCACTTCTAATTTTTTCATAAGCGCTCGCATGGCAGGACTTTCTACGTAAAAACAGCCAATAGCGTCACCTCTGCGGAGTAAGTCTTTTATTTTTTCATCTTGTTTAAAACGGTCGATGTCGTCTATATCAAAATCAGGGGCATCGGGTTGGTTTTGCTTAATCACTTGCAGGGTATCTTTTATTTTGCCCAAGCCTCGTTGAGCTAAAATATCGTATTTGTAGATGCCCGCGTCTTCGGCTATGTGCATATCAAAGTGAGCAGTAGGAAAACCCTTGGGAGGCATGCTCGTAGCTCCGTAATATTGGATGGGTTTTTCGGTAACTACTATGCCGCTGCTGTGCACACTCAGGTGATTTGGGAACCCGTGTATGTAGTGGCTGTATAGCAGACATAGGCGAGCAATATGGTCTAATTGATTTGGGTCTCGAACACGTTGTATGTTTTTTATTTCGTCGGCAGGCAAGCCTAGCACTTTTCCTATTTCGCGGATTACAGATTTAGCCTGAAATGTAACAAAAGCACCCATTAAAGCGGTATTGGGATAGGTATCAAAAATGTATTTGGTTACATCATTTCTGTCTCGCCAACTAAAATCAATATCAAAATCAGGAGGAGACTTACGGCTTGGGTTTATAAATCGTTCAAAGTAAAGGTCGAGTTCTATGGGATCTACATTGGTAATTCGCAGCAAGTAAGCCACCAAGCTATTGGCCCCGCTGCCTCTGCCCACATAAAAATATCCTTTACTTCTGGCGTAGGTTACGATGCCGTGGTTTATTAAAAAATAGGGAACAAAGTCACATTGCTTAATCACTCGAAGTTCACGTTGTAGCCGTTCAGTTATTTCGGGAGTGATGTTTCCCTTGTAGCGGTACTTTAATCCTTCTTCTGCCAGATGGTGTAGCAGTTTTTCGTCTTGTTCTTGGGTTTGCGAATAGGTTTTTTTATTGGCAAGTTTCGACTTGTCGTTAAAGTCAAAATGTAGGTTACAACTTGCCAATAGTTTTTGGGTGTTTTCTAGCAAGTATTCGTGACTAGCATACAGGTTTCGCAGTTCATTTTCGGTATAAAACTGATGGTGCATTTCGCCTTGTTCTTCCAAGGGCAATTTACTGAGCAGCATGTTTTTGTCAATAGCCCGCAATAGGCGATGTGCGTTAAAATCTCTTTTATTGCGGAAGGTGACGGTATTTAAAGCGACGTATTTATCTTTTGCATAATCGACGACATATTTTTGAAACCCAAACAGTTGTTTATGATTTACTCCTATATATTCGTTTGCTCTTAGTTTACGTTTTGGAGCGTTTTTAAACGGGTATATAATATAAGCGTTTCCAATAATAGGATCTCTAGTTTTACTTCTGTTGGCTAAAAGGTCTGATAGATAGATGTTGATGTTTTGAAAACCGATGTTGTCTGTGGCTATGGCAATAAAATCTTGCTGATTTTTGGTACGAAAATCCACGCCGAGTATAACGGGCCAACCCCGATTTTGGCACTCCATGGCATGATACAGACATCCGGAGGTGCTATTAATGTCGGTAAGAGCGAATTTGATTTCTGTAGGAACACACTCCGAAGGCGTGTTCCTATATGACGAATTGGCCTCGCACAACAATTCTTTCGGCGACATCGTCCCGTATTTGAAAGAGTAATAGGTGTGGCAGTTTAGGTACATTTTACTTTTTTGCTCGCTGGATGCGTCTGTAGGTTACTAGAGCTGACTAGACCTCAGGCATTCCGATGAGCAGGCACCACATTGGGTTCTCCGCTAAAAGGATTTCCGCGGCCCAGTCCTTTTACTTCCATGGCCACGCTACGTCTCACGGCATTAGCTCCGTATCGGCTTTTCATGGCGTCCATGGCTTGGTATAGGTTTATGATTTTGTCGTCGTCATTAAACAGGTCTATCTGGTGCCCGCCGCCAGCTAAGTCGCCCAGCCGAACACCCACCAAGCGGATGCGCACGCGGCGACTGTACAACGAGTCAAAGAGCTCTTTGGCATGAGCGATAAGTGAGTGGTCTGAGGCGGTGTAGGGTATTTGTTTCTGTTTGCTCACGGTTTGAAAGTCAGAGTACCTAAGCTTTATGCTGATGTTAGAACACACTCGTTGTCCGTGGCGGAGTTCGTAAGCCAACTGCTCCACCATGGCTATTACCATATCTTTAAGCTTGCGTACGTCTATGGTGTCTTTCATAAAAGTGCGCTCAGTACTTATGCTCTTTTTTTCGTGATAAGGAATGAGCGGGCTATGATCTATGGCATTGGCTTTTTCCCACATCATTTTTCCGTTTTTCCCAAAGGCTTTTTCCAGCAGTTCTAGCGGCATTTCTTGTAACGTATATATTTTTTGTACGCCCATTCGGCTTAGCATAAAAGCAGTTTTTTTACCTATCATCGGTATCTTACCTACGGGCAGCGGTGCCAGAAAAGGCTTCTCTAATCCTAGGTCTATGTTTAGCTGGTTGTTGGGTTTGGCTTCTCCCGTGGCTATTTTGCTTACGGTTTTATTTATAGACATGCCAAAGGAAATGGGCAAACCTGTTTCTTTGACGATTCGCTCGCGTATGTGGCTGGCCAGTTTATAGCACCCAAAGAATTTGTCCATTCCGGTAAGGTCTAGATAAAACTCGTCTATACTGCTTTTTTCGAGTACGGGCACATCTTCTCGTATTATTTCGGTTACCATTTTAGAATACTTGCTGTAGGTGCCCGACTCGCCTTTTACTACAATTCCTTCAGGACATAATTGTCGAGCCATTTTCATACTCATGCCACTGTGCACACCAAAGGCGCGAGCCTCATAACTGCAGCTAGCCACCACGCCTCTGTCACCTACTCCGCCCAGCAGTACAGGCACGCCGAGTAGCCTATTGTCTTGTAGCCTTTCTACAGACACGTAAAAAGTGTCGAGGTCCATGTGTACGATTGTTTTTGACAAAATAATTATCTTTTATTTGGGCTATAATATAGCCCAAAACAAAATTAAAAAGAACACCTATGGTAAAGGATGCATAGGGGAAAACCGCAACGAGCTGATAGATAGTGCATTATTTTTTGAAAAAATATAACGTATAATTGTATTAGATGAATCTTTTAAAAATATTGATTTTAGTTGCCGTGTGCAACGTGGCACAAGCACAAGACTATGTAGATTTAGCCACTGCTGAGTATACAAAAACACCTCAAAACCAGTTTGACAGTAGTCTAAACACATCTAGCGTACAAAAAGCCAACATTAACTTAACCGCTCCGGTTAAGTTAAAAAACGGAAGTTCGTTGCTCTTCGGGGTGGTTTATGACCGGCTGCAAACCAAGCTTTTTGAACAACAAGAAGACGAGGTTTCCTTCTCTGCTTACACACTAAAACTGGGAATTAATGTAAAGTACTCAGACAAGTGGAGCGCAACGTATCTCCTGTTACCCAAGATAGCCTCTAATTTTGAAGAAAGTTTGACCAAAAACGATTATCAGATTGGCGGAATAATATTGGCTAAACTGAAAAAGAGCGAGCATTTCAATTATAAGTTTGGAGCATACATAAACGGAGACAGATTCGGTCCATTTTTAGTACCCTTTTTTGGAGGGTATTATCAAAAAAACAAGCTAGAAATAGACGCAATAATTCCTTCTTATGCCAAGATAAATTATAGCATTACACCCAAGGTAACCGCAGGAGTAAATTGGCGAGCCACTGTTAAGTCCTATAATATACAAGGTGGAGGAATATCCATTTATACATACCCATTTTACATGCACCATTTGTCTAACGAAATAGCTGCGCACATAGGTTACGAACCTATAAAAGGCGTAATAATAAGAGGAATGGCAGGCGTGTCATTGGGCCGCTCGTTTAGGGTGTACCAAAATAATGATAAAATTGATTTTGGATTAAGCTTAGTGCGCTTTGGTGACGATAGGGTGCCGCTTAATACTGATTTTGAAAATGGAGCCTTTGGAAGGCTAGAGTTGGCTTATCGTTTTTACCTATAGCAAGGATTTTCCCACGGCTACGAGTTTTGTATGACTGTACGAGCTGTCTAGTACCGTAATTTCATAACCCAATTTTAAAGCATTTAAGGTACTTTCATAACCAATAAGTAGCGTATCACTTGTTTTTACGTGTTGAATAATGGTTCGTTCTAGCGGCAACCGCTTTTCTATTCGCAGTTTTTTTACATAAAAAAGATGTGGTTCATAGCCGTATGTAGTGTCTAAAAGTAGTTGCGTATTGGCTGTTAGATTTTGAAGATGATTTTCGTCGGTTAAAAAGTGAGAAATCCCATTGGTTTCCCATTCATAATATTTTTCGGAAGGGTTAAGTGCATAGTTATGCGCCTGGGCAAATGGCAAGTATAGAAGCCCTAAAACAAGCACCAAAGCGTACGTTTTAGTTTTAAATAACCGAGAGTACACAACGTGAACACTCACGGCAATTAGTGCAGACAATAGCGGAATTACCGATGCATCATACCAGTAATTTTTAGTTCCTTTGGATAGAATGAGCAAGTAGGAAACAGATGTTATTAATAGGTACGGCCATCCCTCATTTTTACGTTTTAAGAACGGAACCGACAAAACAAGAGGAAGCAATAGGGGCCATATAGACATATGCTTATTCCATAATAGTTTGAAGTAATACCAAAAATTTTCACTCGGATAGTCAAAATTTTCACTTGAATTAAAGTATCGCGGGAATAGCTCATCATTCCAAACGAACCGCAAAAATCCTGGTTGTAAATATTCTCTTACACCGTAATAACTGATTACAGGAACAAGTCCGAGTGTAATAGCAAAATACAAATGGTTGTTGGCAAGTGTTTCAATCGCCCTTTTTTGTGTTGCAAAAAACAATGCAATACCGGGCAACATGATAAGTATAGCAATGCTCTTGGTTAATATACCCAAACATACAGCCAGTGCCGCCCAATACAAGTAGCAACTTTTGTGTGTAAGGTAATAGAGGTAGCAACTATAAGTTAGGGCGGTACTAAAGAATACCAATAGTGCATCATGATCTCCGAATCTACCCACGTGTTCGCCATAAAAACCAGCAGATGTAGCCAAAATGCCAGCACCCAAAAAAGCAAATGCATAACTCTTGGTTAGTCTAAATGTCCATAGAAATAAAATGAATAGCGAGCCTATAGACGCCAAAATGGACGGCAAGCGAATGGCAATTTCGTTTAGTCCAACTACGTGCATCGCGATTACCTGTAACCAGGTAAGTAATGGTGGTTTTAGGTTCCAAGTTTCGGGTTTGTTTTCGTAACTACGGATGATATAATCACCATTTTGCAACATCTCAATAGCGTTTACGGCATTGCGAGACTCGTCCCATAATCTTATGGGCAAATGGCCTACGTTGAGCCAAAGAGGGACCGAGAGAATAAAAAATCCAATCGCCACTAAAAGGTATGTAAGATATTTGTTTATAGTTAGAGTTAGTTTAGCAATTCGTCGCGAAAAAGTTCTTCTTTGGTTAATCCTTCTTTAAGGCCAAAATACATTTTACGGGCGTCTACTACAAAAAGACTGGAGTTGTAATTCAATACAACTTTTTCAAAAAGTGCTTGTGCTTTTTGAGCATCGTTGAAAATATACAACGTAATATTGGCAGATCGATACAGGGCATTATCTGCTAGGATATCATCACCGTATTTTTCGTAAACGGTGGTGTAAAGCTTATTGGCTTCTTCATAGTTTCCTAATTTTTCCTGAACCTTGGCTTTTAGAAAATATATTTCATCGTTAAGTGTATGATTAGGATATTTGAAAGGCAGCATATTAAGTATTTGTGTGCATTTCTCGATTTGATTTTGGTACAACAGAAACTCTGCTGAGGCGTATTCCTTCATGGCATCCGTGGTACTGTCAAGTCCAGTATTATCTTGTATAAGCAGCGATAACTCTATAGCGTTATTGCTTACAAGTTGCGTGGTTGCCGTTTTTAAAATATCTAGTTGAGATGCAGCCCATTCAAAATCACCTTCGTAGTAGGACAGTTTTGCATTTTTAAATTTAGCTTCTTGCCCCAACGCATCTTCCATAAATTCTTTGTCTACCTGACCATACATTAGCTTGGCATCCCACACATTGTTTAACATAAGGTAGGCATCTCCCAGCAGGAGCTTGCACTCTGCCAAAAAACGAATTTGTAGTCTAGGAGTGGCTATTATTTTTTCTAAGATTGCACTTCCCCCCGTCGGATTATGGTTATAAAAAATTTGTAATTCCGCTAATCGAAATAGGCTATTTGCCGTATTAAAACTGACCCCATTTAGGTTTACAAAACCTTCTATTTTTTGTATAAGCTCAGCTACTTCTACTTTATCTGGATTTATGCTATGGGTGGTTTTAAGGTAAAGCGAATTTATTAATCCTTGTTCAGCCGCTAAATAATTAGGCTCTTCTTTTCCTAGATTTATGACGTATTCGTATGCTTTAAGTGCTGTAGAATATTCTCTATTTTGCTCACACAATTTAGCAAATCCCATAACTCGATACCCTTTGGTTCCATTGCGTTTATCCAGAGAAATAACTTGTCGCATGGCAGCCATATATTTCTTCTGTTGTAAAAATATTTCTAGCAATAATTCGTCATATACGGGATTGCTTGGATTTTTTTGGGCGTACAACAATGTGCGTTGTTGAAGGTATTCAGCAGATTTGGGGTTTTCGTAAGCCACATCAAGAACACGCTTTATGTAATCAAAAGCATTTTTTTCTGCAGAAAGCACCTCCAATGAAAAATCTGTTAACGCCGTTGTGTTTCCCATGACTCTATATTGAGAAAGCATTTGAGCGTAAAAAGTGAGCACACCAAACTTTTTTGTGCCCTGTTCGTAAGCTGCAATTGCGTAATCGTTCAATTGGCGATTTGTTAATGCGTTGGCGATTAATATGACTTGGTTTTTATCTACCAGGTAATCTTTTATAACCTTGTCCAAATACTTTTTAGCTTGTTCTTTCTCACCTAACCGCAAGTACAAATAGCCTAAATCTACCTCATAGTTTCCGCGCTTAGGATGCTGTTTTATGGCTTTTTCAACCAATTTTTCTGCTGTTTTAAGGTCCTTTAGGGCAATAAGTGTTTGAAGGTAGTTCTCGTAAACATAAATAGAGTTGTCATTTTCTTTATAAAGTTTTCGATACAGTTCAGATGCCTTTTCAAACTCCTGGTTTTCAAAAAACTGGGCAGCAAGTTTTTCGTCTGTACTTTGAGAAAAGCATACAGACGAAACAACAATTAAGGCAAACAAGAAGATGGACCTCATTTTATACTGTGCAAAAATAATGAAGCAAAGCTATGCAATTATTTGTGGTTGGATTTGGCTGATTATCCTTAAAATCTCTTAGTAAAGTAAAAAGAAACACGAATCGCCTTAAATAAATTAGGTGATTAGGATAGTTTGAGAGTACTTTTGTGCGGCAAATAACAAATCCAATATTTGCTGATGTCTCAACCCAAAATTTCTAAAATTGCTTATCAAGGTTTAACGTTTGACGATGTGCTTGTTTTGCCTCGTTACTCTGAAGTTTTACCTCGCGATACGAATACAAAAACCCGCCTTACTAAAAAATTATCTATTAATATTCCTATTATAAGTGCGGCCATGGACACCGTAACAGAGTCGAATTTAGCAATAGCCATTGCTAGAGAAGGGGGCATAGGAATAGTTCATAAGAACATGTCAATTGCCGAACAGGCTGCTGAAATAAAAAAAGTAAAGCGTTCAGAAAGCGGAATGATAAAAGATCCCGTTACGCTTAAAAGCACCAACACTTTGTCGGAGGCCGTTAATGTTATGAAAGAAAACCGAATAGGTGGGATTCCTATTATTGACGATAACCATAAATTAGTTGGTATAATTACCAATAGAGATTTGCGCTTTCAGATAGACTTAAGTACCCCTATTGAAGAAGTTATGACCAAGCAGCCACTTGTTACGGCGGCAAACGGCACAGACTTAAAAGAAGCAGAACAAATCCTACAAAAACACAAAATAGAAAAACTACCTGTAGTAGACGCAGAGAATACATTGCTTGGACTTATTACGTTTAAGGATATTCAAAAAGTAAAAAATCATCCCAAAGCATGTAAGGATTCTTTTGGAAGGTTGATGGTAGGAGCCGCCGTAGGGGTGACAGCAGATACGCTAGAAAGAGTTACGGCACTAGTAGCCGAAGATGTAGATGTTATAGCCATAGACACAGCACATGGACACTCAAAAGGGGTGGTAGATGAACTTAAAAAAGTAAAAGCAAAATTTCCTGATTTACAAGTAATCGTAGGAAACGTGGCAACGGGCGCTGCAGCAAAGTACTTGGCAGATAATGGAGCAGACGCTGTAAAAGTGGGCGTTGGTCCTGGATCTATTTGCACAACTAGGATCATAGCCGGAATAGGTGTACCCCAATTAAATGCGGTGATGGAGTGCGCTCTTGCGCTAGAAGGTACAGGCGTTCCTATCATAGCTGATGGCGGGATACGTTATAGCGGAGACTTGGTAAAAGCCATTGTTGCGGGTGCTGATTGTATAATGGCAGGAAGTCTTTTTGCTGGAACAGAAGAAGCTCCCGGCGATGTCTCTTTTTATGAAGGAAGAAAGGTTAAAAGTTACCGTGGAATGGGATCTATAGAAGCTATGAAAAAAGGTTCTACAGACCGTTATTTTCAAGATGCGGAAGCAGAAATAGGCAAACTTGTTCCAGAAGGAATTGTTGGAACTGTCGCTTTCAAAGGAAAACTTTCTGAAGTAGTTTATCAGTACATTGGAGGCTTAAGAGCGGGAATGGGTTATACGGGATCTTCAAGCATAGAAGAACTTAAGACAGCTCAGTTTACGCACATTACCGGTTCAGGTATTAGAGAGAGCCATCCGCATGATGTTACCATCACCAAAGAAGCTCCAAACTACAGCCGCTAATCTATACTTTCTATCAAAGCAAGAACGCCGGATGTATAACGTATAGTTACATCTCCAGTGGCAATAACTTGATTACTTGTGCCACTGCGATTTCCGTATTCAAGCTTCTCATTGTCAAGCTTATACATCAAGTTTGAGGTAGTAAT
>JAFMCI010000014.1 GCA_017857855.1 Bacteroidia bacterium
TATCATCCTGATTTTTATTTGGATGATGATGAAAAGTATGCAGAAGCCTTACATGTTTCGAGCATCAATAATAAAGCCTACAAGCAACTTAAAACGCTTGAAGGACGGGTAGCGCATATTTTGCGAGAAAATGGATTACTGGAAGCTCAGGAAAATAAATTATCGCAGGATTTCCTAATTCAAATGATGGATATTAATGAAGCCATCATGGAATTAAAAATGGAACCCAATGAACAGAAAGTCGAGGAAATAGGTTTAGAAGTGAATAGTTTTGAAGAAGAGCTCAGTCAAACGCTATCAAGTCTAGCTCAACAGGCTGACCAAGAACTCGGTAATGACAAGGCAAGGAGAGAAAGTATAGAAAAAATAAAAGATATTTACCTAAAACAAAAGTATCTGTTGCGTATAAAAGAAAGTCTGAATACTTTCGCAGCGCTTTAAGTTTAAAGCAAAATTTTCTGCCCGGATGGCGGAATTGGTAGACGCGTCGGTCTCAAACACCGATGCCGCAAGGCGTGCCGGTTCGACCCCGGCTCCGGGTACACATAAGAGAGTCTTATTCTAAGGCTCTCTTTTTTTATACCTTTTAATCTGATGTTTGTAGGTTAAAACTTATCTTCAATTTTTAGTTGAACGGAAATGAAAGTTAGAATACCAGGTTTTAAGTTTTTTTAGCCATTTCTGGGTAAAAGTATTGCTACTATCTGTATCTTGATAATTTTTATTTCCAATTAAAAGTGCGATGGGCTTAAGTTCTTCATAAGATTCGCATACAACCATAAGCATTGCAGCAAAGGGTAAAAATAATATCATACCCGCAATTCCCCATACAGCGGCTCCAATAATTAAACTTAAAATGGCTGTTAAAGCATTTATATTTATGCTTCCTCCCACAATTTTAGGACTCAAAAAGTTGTCTGAAATTAATTGTACTGCCCAAAAAAGAATTGCAATTTCTAGAGGCATCCAAACGGAATTGTAAGAAATAAATGCATACAATGTTGGAATAATTGCTCCTGAAACGGTACCTACATAAGGAATAATGGCCAATACAGCGCCTAAAAACCCGAAAAGAAAGGGATTATCTATGCCGATTATTAATAATCCAATGCTATTTGCTACACCAATTACAACAATCAGAATGATCATCCCGAACAAATATTTTTGCCCTACTTGTTTTACCGATTGAAACATGGTTGCGACTTTTTCTTGCTTGTCTTCAGGATAAAAGCTGGTAAATGCAGTTAGTAATCCTTTTCTGTAAATTAGAATAAGAAAAGTGAAAATTATGGTTGCTAGCATTCCGGCAAGAAATGTGGCCGTGCTACTAAAAGTTTGCCTTACCAACGCACCGGAGGATTGACCTACCCAATCTTTAAGAAGTTCGATAAGTTCGTTCTTTTTTAGATTATGAACAAAGTTCAAGTTATCGTTTATGTACAATGTAGCTTCGGCAAAAACGTGCAATATTTTGCCTTGAAAATTAGAAAATTCTTTAGTTATTTTGATAAGCTGGGTAGAAAACAAGAAAATACTTCCACCTATGGTTACAAGTACGATGACAATGGATGTAAATGCAGCAAGTATTTTATTTACTCCCCATGACTCTAGTTTTTTTACTAGAGGATAAAGTATAAGCGATAATAGAAAGGCAAAGCTAAGTGGGATTAGTATGGACTGAGCTAAAAATAGGATGGCAAATAGGGAAACAACAGTGGCGATTGCGAAAAATATTTTTTGAAATGATAAATGCATTTTTTAATACGCTATTACTTTTTAATTGATTTTGTGAGCATATTGAACAATTGTTTACCTACCATTTTTATTCTTTCAGAATGATTGGAAACGACATTAGTGACTCCAATTTGAAACAATACGCCAGCTATGTTTTTTATCGGATTCATGGTTTTCCCAACAATTACTTTTTTAGTTAAATACCCTGTCGCAAATCCTATAATACTATCTTCAATACCGTCTGTAATATCTGGAGTTTTAGCTATATCTCTAAGTGTATCTTTAATGAAATTGATGGGCTTTAAACTTTCGTACGTAACGTAAAATTGCTCTTTAAGTATATTCAATTGTAAAGCTTGCTTTTCTTCTAAAAGCTGAATTGTATCAACTAAATTATCGCTTGTTTTTTTTTCTTTCATATCTATTATTGTTCAAATAGAATTGAGATAATTCCCTTGCGGACTGGTATTTTAATCCAACTATTTTTAAAGAAATAGAGTAGAATAGCAATAATGGTATAAAAACCTCCAACGCTAAAAAAACCAAAATAGATGTTGTGCAACAACTTACCAACCCATAAGGCTACTCCGATATTAATAGTTAAGCTTGCCAAAGCAATAGCCACTAATAATGCCATTTGAGCAACTAAAGTAGAAAGCACCTCTGCGGTTTTACTGATTGCTTTTAGCCTAATTACTTCTAGCGTTGTTTTGCTGTAATCTTCCGCTTTTTCAAAAAGACTCTCTAAAGGTTGTTCGTTGCTGTTCATAAATTAAATTTAACAGATTAGCCATTAGGCTTTTGTAAGCAATTTTTACTTAAGCTATACATCATTTACGGTTTCATCGAATTTCACCTTTGTATTCGTAATTAGCTTGTCGGTGTCTTCTATAACTTGCTCGTACTTGTCAGTGAGACGGTTGGCCATTTCGTCAAACTCTTGTTTTAGACTGGTTGTTAAATCTTCTCCTTTTTTGGCAATTTTTTTCCTTGTTTTAGAACCTTTATTTGGGGCGAATAAAATTCCTAACGCGGCTCCGGCTGCAAGGCCAGCTAATAAACCTAATGCTAATTTTCCTGTACTCATGATTTTTTTATTTTATACGGTTAAATGTATTTGTTTGCTGATATTATACGACGTCTTAAAGCAATACTAATGAGTGAGTAAATTATGCTTTCTTTATTGCAAGTAAAAAATCAGGTTGCTAACCAATTATTACTACTGTAATAAGTTGAGTTTTTTTCTCATCTTTAATTATCGTTTAATACAGCATTTTGTATGGTGTAAAGGTGATATGATATCACCCTTAATGTATTACATAATTGAGGAAAAGAGTTGTATTATTCCCGTTTTCAAGTATTGGATAGGGTGTATGGCCACATTTTTATTATTACAACTTATCGTTTTTTTGATTGCAAAAAAAATACATTATTTGAGCTGTGATACCAACTTACTTGTGGCTCATTAAAAAGGGAATGCCTTATGTTTTTACTAAATGGTAGAAGTAAACTAGGTCAGATTATCTGACACTAGCTCTAAGAAGCCTGTCGTTTATAGCTCGGCCAATGCCTTCATTTTTGCATCTTTCAGCCAAAATAAACTCACTGTTATCCTCATCAGCTAAATGCATTGTTTCAAAAAGATTATTGGCTATTTCACTTAAATTATAATCGCTCGAAAGCAGGTAAGGAATTTGATTTTCTGTTGTTTCTATTTTATTAAAGAGCAATACAGAAACTTTTTCGGTTTGGTATCTTAGTAAAGCATCCTGCATGTCATCCACCAAAAAAAGTGGTTTTTGAGTAGCATAGTGTTTTTTTAGTTGCCCAGGGGCCGTTATTTTTTCATCTGCTTGGGTACACACATTTACGCCAAGTTCTGCTTCAATTTGTTCTTTGCTGATGCCGCCTTCTCTAAGCAAGGTGACTTGGTTTTCTATTACCGAAACAATGGTGCTTTCAACACCCACATCACATTTTCCACCATCTAAAATGTAGCTAACAGTATCTCCAAGACTTTGGTCTACGCGTCTAGCATTAGTTGGGCTTACGGTGTTAGAAATATTGGCACTAGGAGCAGCGAGTGGAAAGTTTAATAAACTGAGCAGCTGCAGGGTAAGTGGGTGCTTAGGAACACGCAAAGCTACATTGGGCAACCCGGCTGTCACTAAATCTGGTACAGCATCATTTTTTGGCATTAAAATAGTCAATGAACCTGGCCAAAATGCTTCTGCTAATTGTCGCGCAAGCGGAGAAAATTCAGTTACATATTTTAAGACTTCATCTGTGTTAGCTATGTGTACTATTAGCGGATTAAAACTTGGCCGTTGCTTAGCATTATATATTTTAGAAACAGCAGAAGCGTCTAAAGCATTTGCTGCTAATCCATAAACGGTCTCTGTTGGGATAGCTACAAGTTCGCCTGCTAGCAGTAGATTAGCAGCTTTCGACACGTCAGTGCCTATCATTTTTTGTCTCTTGCCAGGTCAAACTTTTCAATTTTGTTGTAAAGATGACTTCGTTGTATGTCAATTTCAGTAGCTGTTTTAGCTACGTTCCAATTGTTCTTCTTTAGCTTGGCATCGATAAACATTTTTTCTGCATAATCTTTGAACTCTTGGAATTTTGAGAATTCATTAATAGCATCCATTGTGCCTGGTTTTTTCTTACCATTGTTTGCATAGAGCTGCACATTCTCTTCTGTAATTTTATGATCACATAAGATAATTAAACGCTCAACAATATTCCTTAATTCTCTAATATTTCCACTCCAATAGATGTTTTTAAGCGCATCGATAGCTCCTGCCGTAAATTGTTTTTTATGGATGCCGTTATCCTCGCAAATCTCTTCCATAAATTTCTCAGCAAGAGATGGGATATCTGTTACACGCTCATTAAGTGAAGGAACGTGGATTACAATCACAGAAATACGATGATATAAATCTTCTCTAAAATTTCCATCCGCAATTTCTTGCATTAAATCTTTGTTTGTAGCTGCGATAATTCTAACGTTTACATCGATATCTTTTTCGCCACCAACACGGCTAACCTTGTTTTCTTGAAGCGCTCTTAATACTTTAGCTTGTGCTGAAAGGCTCATGTCTCCAATTTCGTCTAAAAATAAGGTTCCGCCATTCGCTTTTTCAAATTTGCCTAGCTTTTGTTTAATTGCGGATGTAAAGGATCCTTTCTCATGGCCAAATAGTTCACTTTCTATTAGTTCGCCTGGTATAGCAGCACAGTTTACTTCGATTAAAGGTTTGTCTGCACGATTACTTTTTTCATGAATCCAACGTGCAACTAGCTCTTTGCCAGTTCCGTTTTCCCCTGTTATTAAAACCCTAGCATCCGTTGGAGCAACTTTTTCAATTGTCTTTTTAATTTTTTTAATGCTTGGAGAGTCCCCAACTATCTCTCTTGTTTTTGTGATTTGTCTTTTGAGAACCTTGGTCTCAATTACTAAACTATTTCTATCAACAGCATTTCTTACGGTGATAAGAAGCTTATTTAAATCAGGTGGTTTATTGATGAAATCAAATGCTCCTTTTTTAGTTGCTTCAACAGCTGTTTCAGTGGTACCGTGCCCTGAAATCATTATAAACGGTAGCTCAGGTGCAATTTCTTTTGCTTTTTCTAGCAGTTCTAAGCCATCTAGTTTAGGCATTTTAATGTCTGCTAAAACTGCATCATAGTTAAATTTTTTGATAAGACTAAGTGCTTTATCTCCATCTTCGGCCTCTTCTATTTCGTATCCTTCATACTCTAAGATTTCTCTTAACGTTTCCCTGATGCTTTGTTCATCGTCTACAATTAGAATTCTTGCCATAACTTGATTTTTGTTAATAATTTTCGTGTTTCTTTAGTAAAAAAATGCAAAACTATAAGCCGGGTTCTGTACCTCAACTTACATTGAAGTGCTTATCATTTATCTTAGCTACCTACCCTCTGTAGTTTCTAACCAAAGTTAGAATCGGACGAGCTGCCCTCAACCTACAGTTTACTTGGTATTACAACGTGTAAGGTTTGTACCAAACGAGTGTCACCACTCGAGCGCGTGAGCTCTTGCCTCACTTTTTCACCCTTACCAAATCAAAACAAGTTTTAATTTGGCGGTTATTTTCTGTTACCCTTTCTGTTACCAACGCATTTCTGCGTTAGTACCCTTTGTTTCCAAAGGTACACTGCCCTATGTTGCCCGGACTTTCCTCCCCCTGCTTACGCAGACAGCGATAAGCCGTTTTGCACTACAAATGTATAGTTTTTTAAACGCTTTGAACTAATGCGTCTTATTCACCTGATATAAACAAATAATATTCAAGAAGCCCTAGTTTTACTAATTCTGTAGAAGTATAAATACAGGTAAATGGTCACTGTAACCATTTAGATATGTATTTCCGCCGTATGTTCTAAGTGGGTAGCCTTCATATTTTCCGGTCTGCAACATCCATGTTTCAGATTTAATAGTAGCACTGTTATTTTTGAAATGTATAGCGTTGGTGTCCGATAGTAATGTGGAGGAAACCATAATTTGATCCAACATATCCCAAGAATCTCTGTAAAGATAGCTTCCTTTCCCTGCCTTTTCTATATCACAGAAGGCATTGAAAAATTGACCTTTAGCAGTATTACTTTGGTTGCAACTTACATCAAGTACCTCAGCTATACTTTTATCGCTAGGCTCGTCATTAAAATCTCCCATTACAATTATTTTGGCATTGGGCTCTGTTTTTAGAATGCTGACTTTTATGTTATTCAATGTTGTAGCCGCGGCTATTCTTTTAGATTCTGATGCTTCTGATCCTCCACCTCTGCTTGGCCAATGATTAATGATGAAGTGTAGGGTCTCTCCATTAATTACTTTGCCTTGTACATGTAAAATATCTCGCGTTAGGTCTTTGCAATAGCTTAAGTCAGGCTGATGAGCGGTAAAATGTTCTACGGTGAATATTGATTTTTTGTAAATAAATCCAACATCTATACCGCGTTCATCCGGCGAATCTATGTGCACAATAGCGTAGTTTTCCTTCTTTAAACTAGGTTGAGCTATAAGATCTTCTAAAACCTTTTTATTTTCTACTTCACAAACACCCAGAAAAGTAGGAGCCCCTCCATTAGCTAACTCACCTATGACTTTGGCTAAATTTTTAAGTTTGTTGGTATATCTAACCTGGTCCCATTTCTTTTCGCCTTCTGGAGTGAACGGTTCATTTATAGAGCTAGAATCGGGCTCTGTGTCGAATAGATTTTCTAAATTATAAAAAGCTACAGATGCTGTTTTAAGCTCTTTTTCGTTGCAAGATACAACAATTGTTAAAATCAAAATAAAATACCATTTCATTAGGTCAAAATTAGCTCATTTGAATAAGTGTCTATGATTAAAAGTATTCCACAGTTAGAGTGGGAATATGTTTTTTGCATTAAAAAGGAGATTAAGGATTAAACAAACGTTTTTTGCAGTTACAATAAACGTAATGACTTTAATAAAATCAATTTCGGGGATAAGAGGAACAATAGGCGGAAAAGAAGATGAATCGCTTACACCTATCGACGTTGTGAAGTATACAACTGCATTTGCTGATGTAATAATAACTGGAGAAAATAAAAGAGTAGTGGTAGGTCGAGATGCTCGCTTATCTGGCCAAATGGTAAATCAGCTTGTTTGTGGAACTTTAATAAGCAAGGGTATAGAAGTGATTGATTTAGATTTATCTACAACACCAACTGTTGAAATGGCTGTTGTAAATGAAAACGCGGCAGGTGGTATTATACTTACCGCTAGCCACAATCCAAAACAATGGAATGCTTTGAAGTTGCTTAATTCTGAGGGAGAATTTATTTCGTCTGAGTTAGGAGAAGAAATAATACGCCGGGTTCAGGAGTCGGAATTTAGCTATAATGAAATTGACAGTATTGGAAGTTACCAGCTTAAAGAGGGTTATATAGAATGGCACATTGACGAGATCTTAAAACTTAGCATGGTGGATGTAGAGGCTATTAAAAACAGGAACTTTACTGTTGCCGTGGATGCGGTTAACTCAACTGGAGGAATTGCAGTTCCTATGCTTCTTAAAAAACTGGGAGTACAAAATGTGATTGAACTTTATTGCGACCCAACAGGTCATTTTCCGCATAATCCGGAGCCTTTACCTGAACATCTTAAAGATTTATCGGAAGCGGTAGTAAAAAACAAAGCAGATCTAGGAATAACAGTAGATCCAGATGTAGATAGACTCGCATTTGTGAGTGAGAATGGAGATATGTTTGGTGAGGAGTATACATTAGTGGCTGTTGCAGATTATGTGCTTAGTCAACAAAAAGGGAATACGGTGTCTAACTTATCAAGTACGCGTGCACTGAAGGTGGTTACCGAAAAATATGGCCAGTCGTATGCATCAAGTGCTGTTGGTGAGGTAAATGTAGTTAAGATGATGAAGGAAACCAATGCGATTATTGGTGGAGAAGGTAACGGTGGCATTATTTTGCCAGAGTTGCATTACGGTAGAGACGCTTTAGTGGGTATCGCCTTGTTTTTAAGTCATTTAGCCAAATGTGGTAAACCTATGAGTCACCTTAAGGCAAGTTATCCTCCGTTTATTATAAGTAAAAATAAAATTGAACTTACACCTGATATTGATGTCGATAATATTTTAATTCAGCTTCAGGAAAAGTATAAAAAACAACCCATTAATACCATTGATGGAGTTAAAATCGAATTTGATGAAGAGTGGGTTCACTTACGTAAATCAAACACCGAACCTATTGTGCGTATTTATGCAGAAGGTAGTACTCAATCTGTGGCAGATAGCTTGGCAAATAAAATCAAGCGAGACATTAAAGAAATGATTTCTTAAGTCTCAACGGATTCCATTTCTTTACTCGGCGGAAATCTTAATGTCATTTTTTAAGCGTCAAAACATATAGTTATTTGTACCATAAGTCAAATTATTATATTTGTTTGAAATTACAATTTTGAGGCTTATAAAAGAACGTATTCTTCTTACTTTATGCAGCATTTTATTGGTGTTTGTTTCCAATGGCCAATCTTATTTTGCGAATGGGAATGCACGTTCTATTGGTGGCAGTTGTTATCAGCTAACTTCGGCTGCCAATTGGCAATTGGGTTCAGTTTGGTATGCTGATAAATTGGATTTAGCAAAGGATTTTGACCTGGAATTTGAATTGAATTTTGGCAACAATAACGACAATGGAGCCGATGGAATCGTATTCGTTATGCAAACAGTGGGAACAAAAGCCATAGGTGCATCGGGAGCAGGTATAGGCTTCGAAGGCTTTTCGCCTAGTTTTGGGATTGAATTTGATACTTGGCAAAATACCAATTTTGATGATATGGCGAGCGACCATATTGCGATGTTTAAAAATGGAAGTGTAGATCATAAGAGCTCAAATAGTTTAGTAGCTGCTACGACTGCCATTTCGGGTGGTGCAAACATAGAAGATGGTAAAAATCACTTGGTTAGAATAACTTGGGATTTTTCAGATAAACGAATTCAGGTTTATTTTGACTGTGTTTTACGTCAAACTGCCGTTATAGACATTCAGAACAGAATTTTTTCGGGGAATAATCTTGTTTATTGGGGATTCACCTCTGCAACAGGTGGGTCTAACAATGCGCACTTAGCTTGTTTGAGTGATGATATTATTGTGCAAGATACTTTCGCACTCTGTAAAGGGGAAACGGTATTGCTCAACGCCAGAGAGAGTAAGAATAATAGTTACGTCTGGACACCCAATCTTTATTTGGATGATGGAACTATCAAGAATCCGGTATGCTCATCTGTGGTTCCGATAACCTATTTTGTACAATACACAGATCGATGTGGAAATCAGTTGCGGGACACTGTTGACGTAGTTATTGATCAACCTTTTGTTATGGACGAGGGCAAAGACAGTTTGTTGTGTGATGGTGCAAAGTATTTGTTTAACTTAACCAATGCCTATGATTCGGTTTTATGGCAAAATGGAAATCGTTCATCTTATAAGTTCTGGGATAGATCCGGATATTACACCTTAAGAGCTTGGAAAGGAGTTTGTTATGACGACGATTCTTTTAATATTACTACGAACGAAAGTCCGACTATTGCGATTTCTGGCAAAAATATTTTTTGCGAGGGAGATTCTGTGGAGTTAAGTGTAACGGCTACTCCAATTGATGCTGTTTTTACCTGGATGAACGGGAGCAATGCGTCAACTTATTTTTATGATAAAAGTGAAATAGTTTCTGCAAAAGCAACTAATGAGTGCGGCTCTGTAGAAGATTTTTATGGTATCCGGGAAGTAATACTCCCAGATATAAATCTAGGTAAAGATACACTCAATTGTAAAGGTGATTCCTTGTTGTTAGATCCTAAGATTGCAGGACCTTATACGTACAGGTGGAATACTTCAGCTAATAGCTCTACTCTCAAAGTAGGTGCAGGGGGCACTTATTGGCTTGAGGTTTCGGAGTTAGATCTTTGTTATGCATCTGATACCATTAATGTTATCGAAATTAATAAACCGCAACTTGGATCTCTTAGTGATATAATACTTTGCAAGAATGAGTTGATAGAGATAGCCATTGATAATAAATATGGGATGGTCTTATGGAATAATAATGTAGAGGGAGAACGTTATTCACTGCTGAATTATCAAGGAAAATTATCTGTAAAATCCTCCAATGAATGCGGTACTGACAGTAATGAAATCGAGGTGAGTTTAATAGATTGTTATTGTAATCTTCTATTCCCTAATGCAATAACTCCTAACGCAGATCAACTTAATGATCAATTTAGGCCCACGGTAGATTGTCCCAAACTAAGAGATTTTACGATGAGTGTATATAATAGATGGGGAGAGCTACTTTTTACGAGTACCGACGTGAATAAGACATGGGATGGTTCATATCAAGATATCATGGTTATGAATGGAGTTTACTATTGGATCGCGGTATGGAGTGGAATAGAAAACGGTCAAATAGAAAGAAAAGCTGACAAGGGCATCTTACATGTTATCCGATAGACATATCGGTTCCTAGCAGAGGACATTAAGCAAATAAAAGGAAGTGATTATTCAAGTAGTATAAAACAGCCTAAGTTCAATGAAATCCTTTTGTGTTGTAGTTTTTTTTATAGTAATGAGAGGACATAGATTTAGGGTCTACGAGTAAAAAGAGATAATAAAAATAAAGCCTTTTGCATATGCAAAAGGCTTTATTTTTATTGTAAGAAAATATTCTAAAGAACTAGTCTTCAGCGCTCACTTCAGCAGCCTTTGGGGCTTTTGCAGGTTTTGCGTTCAAAGAAGATAGTACATCCATTACATCTCCTACAACTACGCCAGACTCCGCTTTGAATGGAGACGGAACCGATAACTTAGTTCTAAGTCTTTTTATAGTTGCTACTCTGACTTTCGCCACAGTTTTATTTTTTCTTCCTTTTCGTTCTAATCTTGTTACTCCCATACCTAAAATTTTTTGCAAAAGTAATACTTTTACGCTCTCAAAATAGTTATGATTAGAAAATTTTTATTTGATGGCATTCCTTCTTTTTTTTATCAGTATGATACAGAGACACCATTTGTAAGATGCACTATGTGTGAGACTTCACTTGTATTAGCAAACACCTATATTGTAGAGAAGGTTTTTAAGCAAAATAAATACCTTAAGGTGTCAGAGATAGTTTATGAATATGCTATTTGCTTGGAATGTGCTGGAGCGGCAGGAGATGAAATTAGCCAAGAAAGTCGACAAGCAATTACTAATGTTTTTAATGCACATAGAGATCATTTGACAATGAAGCTTGACTATTTACACAGTACAGAAAAGTACAATCTCGAGAGTTGGTTGGAAAGATGCTCATTTACGGGTAAAGAAATTAGATTATGTAATGAGTATGCAGTGAGTTGTATAGTTGAAAACGGGAATATGGTTTTTGAACAAGGACCAATGGTAGTTTCAGATGAATTTATGGAAAAACTACAAGGAGTCCTTTCTGCAGAAACAAAACGTGCATTTGATAAAATACGAGACAAAGTTTTTGATGGTTCACCTTCTATAGAAGATATTATATTTTCACCAACGCCAGGGTTAATTTAACAGTATCTTAAAATAGCACAAAAAAAATCCGAGATGAATAATCATCTCGGATTTTTAATAGTAACAGACTATTTAAATTAGTCGATTACAGATATTTTTTTACTTGTTACTGCGTTTCCTGCTTTTACATTGTAAATGTACATCCCAGGAGTCAAGCCAGAGATGTTTGCATCTACTTTGTGCTCACCGCTGGTGTAATAACCGTCTACTACGTCCATTACTTTGTTGCCTAAGATGTCGTATATAGCGATGCTTACGTCAGAAGCATTTACCAAATTGAAATCAGCCATAAGGTTTTCAGTTGTAGAAACTGGATTAGGGTATACACCAAAAGTGATGTTGTTATCTAATTTTTCAGTACCTAAAGTTTGGGTAGTGATGTGTACACCATAGTTTAGGTACTGATCACTGAAGTAAGCGTTTCCTGGTATACTATTTTCCCATCCATTGATGTTACCACCATAAATGTGCTCACTACCTACCCACCATGAGTTGTTGACATACTCTTTTTGTGCTATTTGCGTAGTTGAACCATTACTGTACAGTGAGTGTCCGAAGTAATTTAATTTTTTGGTAACGTTTGCACCATTTCTAGCTTCCATTGTATCTCCAAGGCTATAAGGAAGCATTGTTTTAAATGAAATCATAAAACCAAAAACGTTTTGACCAGTAAGAGATGGATCTGCAGGCATATTGAAATTAGCTGGAAGAGGTACTATTCTACCTTTTGAACCCCATCCTTGATCAGAAGGAGCAGAAGTCGAATCTGCATCTGTCAATGGAATATTCATGGTATAAGCAGCATTATTTGCACCCATTAAGCTTTTTGTGAAGTTTGTATTTTTCATAAAAGTCTCAGGATCAGCAGCATTAAAAGAACCCTTAACTAAGTTAGGGAATTTAAAAAACTGAACTACTAAAGTATCCACAACTTTAACTTTACCAGCACCTAGGTCGATTGAATCTACATATCTTACGTAAATGTAAGGAAAGTAAACAGAGTCAACTGTATAGGCATTGTATCTAGACAAGATAGTATTATCGTCAGATAACTCTAAGTTTGGATCGTTTGGAGTGAAAGCTGCGCCTACTGCGTGAGTGAACTGGAAATATGGATTGCCCGAAGCTGGAATGATCTTTACAACTGAATCTGGATATAAAAATCCTACATATCTATCTAAAGTAGTTAATTGACCTACAACATCTGCAGGGAATTTCCAATTTGCATAAAAAGCTTTTGCTTTGTTATTTGAGGTAGGATCTTGAGACATTGGTATCTCGTGTGCTCTTTCTCCTTTTACCTTAACCTGCTGTTGTGCAAAAGTAGGAGCCACTACTGCTGCTAGTAAAAAAGTAAATGCTAAACGTTGTAATGTTCTTTTCATTTGTTGTTCTGTTAATTTTTTTCAAAAGTAATTTATATTTCAAAATTAGGAAGTATAAATTATAAAATGTGTCACAGTAAAGCAACTTAAGCTAGGATATGTCGCCGTCCATTGGCCTCATTAGAATTTCCTCTAGAACTACATTGCCGGGTAATTGGTAAGCGGTATATATCATTTGAGCAACGGAATTAGGATCAATAAATCGTTGTTCGGGTAAATCTGTGCCCGACCAAGAGTTGGTTAATGTAGCGCCAGGCATCACAGCACTAACTCTGATGTTGTATTCTTTTAACTCCTCGCGTAGGACTTTGGTTAATCCATACTGAGCATATTTAGAAATACAATAAGAACCTCCGTTTAAGTAAGGAGTGATGCTTGCTGTAGAACAGATATTAAAGATATAGGGTTGTTCGGCGTTTTTTATGAAAGGAAACAAAGCTCTTGTTAAGTGATATGTGGAAGCTAAGTTGGTGTTTAACATGACTTCAAAATTGCCTTCGGGTTCTTCGGTTAGTTTTCCAGGGAGAAAAACACCTACATTATTTACTAAAACATCTATGTGGCCTTCGCTTTTCGTAATAAATTGAGCAAATGAGGTAATATTTTCTTTGATCGCTAAATCGGCTTTAAACATAACTAGGTTGGGATGATGAAAATCGATGTCTAAACTCCTCGCTGAGATGTATACCTTAAATCCTTTTTCTAGAAATAAATTGCTTATCGCTCTACCAATTCCTTTTGTGCCTCCGGTTATAACTGCTACTTTCATGATTTTTCTGGCTACAAAGATAACATCAGATAATACACTCGATACTTTTTAGGACATTTTAACATACTGTGGACTTTTTATTTAGTGAAAAAAATAGATGGGCTTATCTTTACCGCCGAAATGAATTTTTTCAATCAATTTGGTAAGTACGTTCTCTTTATTAAAGGGATGTTTTCGAAACCAGAAAAGCTTAGTGTGTACGTAGATCGTACCATAACTGAGATGAACAATATTGGTATTGGCTCACTTGCTATTGTAGTTATTATAGCAGTGTTTCAAGGAGCAGTTACTACGCTACAAATCGCATATCAATTAATTTCACCATTAATTTCTAAACCGGTAATCGGTTCTATTGTTAGCGATTCGTCTATGTTAGAATTAGCACCGACCATCACTTGTTTAGTCTTGGCAGGGAAAGTCGGTTCTCATATGTCATCAGAAATAGGCACCATGCGCGTAAGTGAGCAAATAGATGCTCTTGAGGTAATGGGAATAAATTCAAGTGGTTATTTGGCATTACCTAAAATTATTGCAGGTCTTATTATGATCCCTTGTTTAGTCATTATTTCTATATTTTTAAGTAATGCGGGTGGTATTTTAGCCGGGGAAGCTTCTGGTATTTTGACAAGTGAAGAATATTTACAGGGGGCTCGGGCTTCATTTTTACCGTACAATTTATTTTTTGCTTTAATAAAGGCATTTACCTACGCATTTATCATTACCACAGTTTCTAGTTTTCACGGTTACACAACTAGAGGTGGAGCATTAGAAGTAGGAGCAAGTAGTACTAAAGCCGTAGTCTACAGTGCTGTTGCTATTTTATTTTCAGATTATTTATTAGCACAGTTGTTATTATGATAGAGCTAAAAGACATTCATAAATCTTTTGGAGATGTTGAAATTCTAAAAGGTATCAATGCCAAGTTTGATACAGGAAAAGTCAATTTGGTAATTGGAAGTAGTGGGCATGGGAAAAGCGTAATGATGAAGTGCATGGTGGGCTTAGAAACACCTACTTCTGGCAGTGTTATTTACGATAAAAGAGATTTTACACACTTAGAATACCAGCAGGTCCGAGAAGTGCGCAAGGAAATAGGAATGCTTTTTCAAGGGACAGCACTATTTGATTCACTTACGGTGGAACAAAATGTAGAGTTCACCCTAAAAATGTTTACCAATATGACCCCTGCAGAACGCAGAGACAGGGTTAATTTTTGTTTAGAACAAGTAGATATGCCTGGCATTAATCAAAAATTTCCGTCTGAAATAAGTGGAGGAATGAAAAAAAGAGTGGGTATTGCGAGAGCTATTGCTTTGGATATTAAATATCTTTTTTGTGATGAGCCTAATTCGGGCTTAGACCCTGTAACGAGCAGGCTTATAGATGAACTACTAAAAAGTATTACAGAAGAGTTTAAAATTACTACCATTATAAATACGCACGACATGAAAACCGTATTTGATATAGGAGATGATGTGGTTTTTATTTACGAAGGAAATAATGAGTGGAGTGGAAAGGTAAAAGACATTAAGACTTCTGGTAATGAAATCCTAACTCGATTTATAGAAGCATCTCAATTTCACTAAAAGTTCTCCATATAAACGAATTCGATACACGATGAAAAATATAACACTTACACTTTTATTACTTGTAATCATTTTTGCCTTCAAGTCTGATAGAGACGAAGAAGGAATGTTTTTAATGAGTCATTTGTCTAGCTTAGATCTTAAAAAAGCAGGACTAGAAATTGACGTAGATGAAATATACAATGAGGAAAAGCCTGCATTGGTAAATGCACTAGTTCGATTAGGCGGTTGTACGGGTTCATTTATCTCGGAATCAGGTCTTATTATTACGAATCACCATTGTGTGTTTAGCAGTGTAGCCGGGGCCAGTAGCTCGGAAAATAATTATCTTGAAAATGGATTTTATGCAGCTAAAAAAGAGCAAGAGATTAAAACCACGTTACCGGTTCGTATCACCCAATCCTATGTTGACGTGTCAGAGATAGTCTTAGCTGATATAAGTGAAACTACAGATGCCTTGCTAAAAAGAGATATTATTTCGGACAATATCAAAGCCATTGTAGAAAAAGAACAAGCAAAGTATCCCAATCTTACGGTAGAAGTATCTGAGATGCTTGTAGGTAAATCATATACCCTATTTAGATATAAGACCTTAAATGATGTGAGGCTAGTGTACGTGCCTCCCAAAAATATTGGAAAATTTGGGGGAGAATCAGATAATTGGGAATGGCCAAGACATAACGGTGATTTCTCTATCGTACGTGCTTATGAAAATAATATGCCTTACCAGCCTGAAGCCCATCTTGAAGTAAACCCGAATGGGACCAAAGAAGGTGATTTTACCTTTATTTTAGGCTATCCTGGTACTACTTATAGAAATCAAACCGCAGAATTTTTAGAGTATCAAAATACATTTGTCTTACCCATTATTGCAGATTGGTTTGACTTTAGAATTGCGGCTATTGAAGAGTTCGCAGGAGCTAATGTAGATTTGCAATTAAGATATAGCGGTAGATTAGCAAGCTTAAATAATACGGCCAAAAATTTTAAAGGAAAGATGCAAGGCTTGCGTCGTACTGACGTACTAGTAAAGACATATCAAGATCAAATAAAACTAGCACAATATGTAGCTTCTAATAAAGAAATGAGCTCGTACCTTCCTATTTTTAAACAAAATAATGAGCTGTACATGAGAAAATTTGAATTAAGTAGAGATTTTATATACTTAAATCAACTTTATGGGAATGGCATTTTTGGAGGTGCGGCATATGCTGCGCTTTATGCTAGCAAGATTGCGGAAATGAGTAAGGAAGATAAGGCTTCTTACTTAGCAGAATCTAAAGAGCAAATAGAGAAAGATCTTTCTGGGTACAAGGGTGTAAGCTCCATAGAATCGATGGAACTGAAATTATTTTGTGAGTTATATTACCAGTTAGGACAAAGTAGTTTGCCTCAAATAAACGAAATTTTTAACGCTGAAAATGGCAGTATTGATAAAGAGTCTTTGTACGCTGCTGCTCGACATATTTGGTATAAATCAAAGTTAAAGAATATAGAATCAGCAGCTGAATTAATGACGAAAGATTTAGATAAATTCTTAAAAACCAAGGATGCTTTTATAACAATGGGGAATAAAGTCAATCGTGTTTTTAGTGAGATGCAAGTAGAAATGAATGTGCTTAATGCGGAAATTGACGCGCTTATTCCTAAGTTTAATGATGTAGAAATGGCTGCAAATGGGGGTGATTTTATGCCTGATGCTAATGGAACCTTACGATTCACTTATGGATATATAAAAGGATACGAGCCTGAAGATGCCATCGCCTTAAAGCCATTTACAACTATTAAAGGAATTTTAGAAAAAGCAGAAGGTACCGCTAATCCAGATTATTTTTTACAAAATGAATTTATTGAAAAGCTAAAGAAGATAGAACCTGCTGACGTATTGCGACACCCTACAGACAAAGAGGTTGTAGTGGGAATGCTTTACAATATGGATACTACCGGCGGTAACAGTGGAAGCCCTGTCATGGATAGTAAAGGAAGACTAGTGGGTGTAAATTTTGATAGGGCTTATACCGCTACCATAAATGATTATGCATGGAACGAGAGTTATAGTCGGTCTATAGGTGTAGATATTCGCTACGTATTGTATGTCATGAAGTATTTTGGGGAGGCAGATGAAGTCCTTGCAGAAATGGGAGTGACTCTATAGCTTTTCGAAGCTCGTACTGATGTGCATGAGTGCATCACCTTGATTAACAATAGGAGCGTGGTTGCTGCAAATCACAAATCCATCACAGGGTGACTTTACTTTCTTTTCAGTACCACCATAGGGATCAGATAAACTACCTATATAATCTCCCTTTTGAACAAAAGATCCTAATTTGACAAAATTTCGATACATGCCAGATAATGGAGATCTTACCCAAGTGGTACTTTGTAATAAATATTGATCTTCGATTTCTGCCGAATTAATCTCATCCTCCATATTTTTATTGGCCATGTGCAAATGGCGCAGAATTTTAGCGGTTCCTTGAATTGCTTTTTGAGTTACGATACGATCCAAGTCAAGAGATTTACCACCTTCGAATAATAATACTTTTTTACCGAGATCAGTCGCTGCTTGTCTGAAAGATTTGCTTCTATTTTCTGAGTTTAAAATGAATTTTGTACCAAATACTTTTGCTAATTCTAGGCTTTCTTCATCACTAGCATCCATGCGTATTTGGGAGTAATTAAAACGTTCATCACCACCTGTATGAAAGTCTAGAATATAGTCTACATGAGGCACTATATCTTTCATAATATTGTATGCAAAGCGAGCTGCCAGAGATCCTTGCTTAGAGCCAGGAAACATTCTGTTTAAATCTCTTCCATCTGGGAATGCGCGTTCTTGATTTATGAAACCAAAAACATTTACCACCGGAATGCAAATAATAGTGCCAATCGCTGGCACGTTGTATTTTTTTCTAATAATTTGACGTACGATTTCTACACCGTTTATTTCATTGCCGTGAATACCTGCAGTTAACAATACTGTTGGGCCTTGTTTTTTGGCTCTTTGTATAATAACGGGTAAATCTATAGGTGTTCCCGTATGTAGTTTAGCGATGTCTAGGTGCAAGATGGTTCTGCCAAAACCTATTTCTTTATTGAGTATAATCAAATACTAGTCAATACTGCGTTCAATGTATCTTATAATAGCTTTAGCTATATCCTTGCCAGTCGCAGCTTCTATTCCTTCTAATCCTGGAGATGAGTTTACCTCCATAACTTTAGGTCCATCGTTAGACTGCAGCATATCTACTCCCGCAATACCTAATCCCAATGCTTTGGCAGCTTTAAGGGCTGTATTTTCTTCTTCTTCAGAAAGTTCTATTATAGTAGCAGTTCCTCCTCTATGTAAATTACTTCTGAACTCGCCTTCTTTACCTTGACGTTTCATTGCTCCAATAATTACGCCATCCACCACAAAAGCCCTAACATCAGCTCCGTTTGCTTCTTTAATAAATTCTTGCACCATAACACGTGCATTTAGACCTTGAAAAGCTTCTAGTACCGAGTGAGCTGCACTCTTGGTTTCTGCTAAAAGTACACCAACACCTTGTGTGCCTTCTAATAATTTGATAACACACGGAGGACCTCCAACTTTCTTGATTAAAGAATCTGGATCTTTAGAATAATCAGTAAATGCAGTTTTAGGTAAGTTTATGCCTGCACGTGATAATATTTGTAATGAGCGAAGCTTATCTCTAGATCTTACCAAGGCTTGAGATTCTGTCGTTGTAAATACTTTCATCATCTCAAACTGTCTAACAACAGCGGTACCGTAAAACGTAACAGAAGCTCCGATTCTAGGTATGATGGCATCAAAGCCAGTGATTTGTTCTCCTTTGTAATACAACTGAGGTTTTCGTTTCTCAATAACGATGTCACAACGCAGGTGATCTAATACCACCATTTCGTGACCTCTTTTTTCACCCGCCTCAACTAATCTCTGTGTGGAGTATAGCCTCGGATTGCGGGAGAGTATAGCAATTTTCATAAACTGTATTTATTGTAACTATTTTACTATTTCCTTAGCGTAGTAAGTCGTTGCTAGCGCCGGTAAAGCTAAAGCCTCCGTCGTGAAATAGGTTTTGCATGGTAACCATACGCGTGTAATCACTAAACAGCGAAATACAATAGTCAGCACATGAATCAGCATCGGCATTACCTAGCGGAGACATTTTAGATGCATAGCTTAAGAAATCGTCAAATCCTTTTACACCACTTCCTGCAGTAGTAACTGTAGGTGATTGCGATATTGTGTTAACCCTTACCTTAGCTTGTTTGCCATAATGATAACCGAAACTTCGGGCAATACTTTCCAAAATTGCTTTGCTTTCAGCCATTTCATTATAATCTGGGAAAACACGTTGAGAAGCGATATAGGTAAGTCCTAAAATAGAACCCCAGTCATTAATAGCTTCTTTTTGATAGCATGCTTGTATCATTTTATGAAAAGACAAGGCAGAAATATCATATGTTTTATGGGTCCAATCGTAATTTAGGTCAGTGTAAGGCTTACCTTTTCGTACGTTTAAACTCATACCAATAGAATGTAACAAGAAGTCAAACTTACCACCAAAGTGATCCATTGACTTTTCTACTAATTCAATAACTTGATTATTATCAGTTACATCGCATGGAATTATGGGGGCATTCAATCGCTCTGAGAGTTCACTTATAGCACCCATGCGCATAGCTATAGGGGCATTGGTTAAAACTATTTCAGCGCCTTGTTCCACGCATTTTTCTGCTACTTTCCAGGCTATAGAATTACTATCTAAAGCTCCAGAGATTATTCCTTTTTTTCCTTTTAAAAGATTGTTTGACATAAATTTTTATTTAGGCATTGCAATGTTAGAAAAATAAAAGACTTTTGACAGCTAATGAAGTGTCTTTTTTATTTTGTTTTGATTATGTGTTTTTCAGTTGTGGGTTGTAAAAACAGCAGTGATAATGGTGAACTAGCTAGAGTTTCTAGTGAGACCGAGCTTGGTAAATCAGGTGTTATGTCCATAAAGCCTAAAGACGGCCTTGAATTAACTGCGGACTATTACCCAAACGACAAAGCCGATAAAATAATTATTCTCTTTCATCAAGCAGACTACAGCAGAGGTGAATATAAGGAGATTGCACCTAGATTAGTGCAAGAAGGTTTTGCTTGTTTAGCAGTTGACCTGCGAAGTGGTGGTTTAGTGAATGAGGTCTTTAATGAAACGGCAAAGCGTGCACAAGGGCAGAGTCTAACCACTGAGTTTATAGATTCAAAGCCGGATATGCGAGAAGCTATAAATTACGTAGCGGCAAATACAGATAAAGAAATATATATCTGGGGTAGCTCATATTCTGCAGGGCTTGCGCTAATAGTTGGACGAGATGAACGTGTTAAAAAAGTAATTGCTTTTAGTCCAGGTGAATATTTTCAAACGCCGGAATATTTAAGAGAGGAAGCAGCTGCACTTAATAAGCCCTCTTTTATTACTGGCGGTATTGCGGAGTATGATAATGTGGTAAAACCCATAATAGATGTAATGATACCGCATCACGTTACGGCTCATAAACCAACGGGCATAAGTGATCATGGGTCTAAAACGCTCAATATCAATGCGGCTAGTACAGATGAAACCTGGGCTGCCCTTTTATCTTTTTTAAGAAAATAGTATGGTAAGCGCTCTGTTGGAGTCTGAAATTTATTCTAACAGAAGTTAATAGTGATGTGGCCAGGTTCTGTATATATGGCTACTTTTGCCCTTCACTTTATCTAATCCCTTGTGCAAATAATTGAACAAACCTTAAAGGACGTTCTGACGTCAGATAAACTTTTTCTATTAGCAGGTCCGTGTGCTATTGAAAATGAAACTATAACTCTTCAAACTGCCGAGTATTTAAAGAAACTAACAGACAAGTTGGGTATACCATTTGTATTCAAATCCTCTTATCGCAAGGCCAACCGAACGCAATCTTCCTCATTTACGGGTATAGGGGATGAGAAAGCACTTAAATTACTAGCTAAAGTAAGGTCTGAGTTTGATGTGCCAACAGTAACAGATATTCATGAAAGTCATGAAGCAGAAATGGCTGCAGAATATGTGGATGTTTTACAAATACCTGCTTTCTTATTTAGACAAACAGAATTATTGCAAGCTGCCGCTAAAACAGGTAAAGTTGTGAATATTAAAAAAGGACAATTTGCCGCTGCCGAAGCAATGAAGTTTGCCGCCTCTAAGGTAGAAGAGATGGGCAATAGCCAAGTTCTTCTTACAGAGCGGGGAAACATGTTTGGATATGGCGATATGATCGTAGATTATCGTAATCTTATTTGGATGAAAGAAATGGGATATAAAGTAATTATGGACTGTACTCATTCGTTGCAACAACCTAATAATGGTAGTGGAATAACAGGAGGATTGCCTGGTTTAATAGAACCTATGGCTAAAGCAGCAATTGCTGTAGGGGTTGACGGATTATTTATTGAAACGCATCCAGATCCTAGTAAGGCGTTGAGTGATGGAGCCAACATGCTCTCTCTACATAAGATGGAAGATTTACTCTCTAAACTACTTAGGTTAAGAGCCAGTTTATAATTAAAATAAGATATTTACTGCCCCAAAAAAAGGAAGACTAGTTTCCTAATCTTCCCCTTTACTAACTAACCAATTAAATCAAATTTTACCAGTCTTATAACGTTGCATAGTTGAAAAATATTTCATCTACATGCTTTCTTTTGAATATTGTCTAAGGATATCTTATCGACAATTATGACAATAATCAAAAATAAGGGATCTACAAGCGGTCTTTTGAAGCACCAATTAACTGAATTTTAAGTTTTATGTTATAAATGTGATGTACATCTTGCATTCTATGTGAGATTAATAAATATTTTCGCACCCAATTAGAAAAATAACACGAATGACATTGTACTTATCAGATATCGTTTCCGTTTCAGGCAAGCCAGGTTTGCACAAACTTGTGGGCAAAAGATCAAATGGACTAATTGTAGAATCGTTAGATGGATCTGGTAAAAGGTTCCCAACTAGCTTGACACAGAAAGTATCATTCTTGAGTGACATATCTATGTACACGTATGATGGAGACGAAAAATTAGAAGTAATTCTAAAGAAACTCGATATAGAAGTAAAAGGTGGACTCGAGTTGGTTACCAAAAAAAGTAGCGGAGAAGAAGTTCAATCATTTTTTCGTAAAGTGGTAGAGAACTTTGATGAAGATCAAGTATATAATTCAGATATCTTAAAATTAGCCAATTGGTATACTGTGCTTAAAGATGTGTTAGATTTTGAGAATCTATCTAAGCCAGAAGAAGCAGATGGTGAAAAAGATGCAACTAAGAAAGCAGCTAAAGCAGCTCCCAAAAAGGCTGTAGCTAAACCGGCTCCGAAGGCTCAAAGCAAAGCAAAAGGTGGCGTTAAAAAAGCGGGAAATCTTAAAGCTGGATAGAGTCGATTTATGGATTAGCACCTGCTAATCTGGCGCCTAACCAACCCATTGGTAGGTAAGCAAATACCAAGTCTACAAGGGATGGTATAATGGGTGATTTAATCAAATAGACCATTGATATTCCACCTATTAAAAAAAATAATCCAAAGATATAGCCTGGGATCATGGTATTGCCTAGCCAGATTTTAGCGGCGATAAAAGCCGATACAAATGTACCAAGCGCGTGTGCCCAAAAGGGTATTACAAAGTGTTTCCAGGAGTACATATGCATATGTGTTTGGATGGAATCTAGATTATTAGGGTCTACTCCTTCAGGTAGTGGAATTATGGAGCTACTTATGTTTATCAGCCACCCGTTTAAAATTATGCCGACTGCTGCTCCTATCGTTAAGGCTAGGGTATTTCTAAGTATTTTAGGTATCATTTTTTTGAATTAGGAAGCTGATTTAATGTTGTTTGTCTGAGGTCCATTTGGTTTAACGAATTTATAATCAACCCATTTACAGCTTGACTTCTAATCCAAATACTCTCATCATAAAATAGCAAGGCAAAAGGTTGATTCTGGGATAAGTTTTCTTCTAAGGTCGTAAATATTTCGGCGCGTTTTGTTAGATCTGTTTCTTTCAGTAATAACTCATAATTTGCATCAAAAAAAGCGTTTTCATAACGTGTATAGTTAGGGCCGTTAGGGGCCTTGTTTGGGCCATAAAAACAAGCCATATAATTTTCTCCATCTGGGTAATCAGCAATCCAACTTCCTCTAAAAAATGACAAATCGCCAACTGATTTTTGTTGTTTGAGTAAGCTTGAAGGGACTACTTCTATTTTTAGCTGAATTCCTACAGCGGCACAATTTTTTTGAACCAAAATGCACAAATCTAAGTAATCTCTGGTGGTGGTTAGGAGGATTGGTTTCGTCTGCTTAATTCCACTTTTTATTAGGCATTCTTTTGCTTTAGAGGGGTTGAAAAGTGGTTCTGTTGCTTCTCGATAAGAGGGGAGTCCTGTGGGTGAGAAACCCCCATCTGCTGCCTGCCCAACATTATTACGCAAATAGGTAATCATGGCTTCTCGGTTTATAGCGTAGCTTATTGCTTTTCGAAAGTAGAGATTGTGTACCGGAGAGATTTTGTCTTCTACATTAAATGCCAGGTACTCTGTGTTTAGATATGGGCTCTTAATTAATGTAAATTCTTTTAAATACTTGGGTTGTAAGAAGCCTTGCGCATTTAAAATCTCATCCTTAAAAGAACTCTCTAAGCCAGTAAATAGGTCTAATTTTCCTTGTGAAAATTCTAGAAGTTCCGTTTGCTTACTCTGAATAAAAGAGATAGAAATTGCATCAAGCTTAGGAATGGGATTACTTGGGCTAGACTCAAAGTAAGAGTCGTTTTTAAGAAAGTTAAGTTTTATGCCATCGTGCCAGTTTGCAAATTGAAAGGGTCCTGTTCCGACTGGGTGTTTACCAAAATCTAATCCATAGTGCGCTACCGCTTCTTTTGGCACAACATAACAATATGCCATAGTCAGGAGACTCAATAGTGGCGTAAATGGCTTCTTTAGGTTTACTTGAAGCGTAGAGTCGTTTAACGCAATAAATGGATTAGATTCGGCTATAATGCCATTAAAGATCCAAGCTCCATCTGATGCTGTTTTGGGGTTTATTAACCTACTGAATGTGTAAACAAAATCATCAGCTTTGACCGCTCTTTTTAAGCCCTTAAAAATAGGGTCGTTGTGGAAAAGTACATCATTTCGGAGTGTGAAAGTATATGTTTTGGAGTCGTTAGAAATAGACCATTTTTTTGCTATAGCCGGTGCTATGTTTAGGTCCTTGTCTAGTTGGAGTAATCCGTTAAATAGCTGATTTACAGCTCTTATGTTTTCTTGAGTTCGCGCAAATGCAGGATCTAAAGAGGTGATTCCCGTAGGGCTATTGAAGCGAATTATCTGATATTTTTTAGTTTCGGGAGAAGTGTGACAAGAAATCAACATAAATCCGATGTGAATAACTATGAAAAACCTGTTAATTACACCGCGCAGAATCGGAGTAGATTTGAATTTTAAAGATTGATAACGGTGCGACCACAGATTACTTATTACGGACATTCTTGCTTCTCTATACTAATAGGGGGTAAAAATATACTGTTTGATCCATTTATTACGCCAAATCCCAAGGCTAATATGGTCGATGTTTCCACAATTAAGCCAGATTTCATCTGCATATCTCATGGCCACGGTGACCATGTTGCTGATGCGGTTAGTATTGCAAAGCAAAGCAATGCACAAGTACTGGGAGCATATGAAGTGACTGAGTGGCTTGTTAATCAAGGGATTACAAATTGCATTCCGATGAATATTGGTGGAACAGTAAACTTAGGTTTTTGTACTGTTCAAATGGTAAAAGCCGAACATAGTAGTTCATTTCCGGATGGGTCATATGCAGGTAACGCAGCGGGTTTTGTAGTTAAAAGTAGTGAAGCTTCTTTTTATTACGCTGGAGATACGGCGCTCACCTTAGATATGCAACTTATTCCACTTTATAGTAAGCTAGATTTTGCTTTTTTACCCATAGGTGATAATTTTACCATGGGGATAAAAGATGCAGCTCGAGCGGCAAAGTTAGTTCAATGCAAAAAAGTGGTAGGAATGCATTTTGATACGTTTTTACCCATAGAAATAAACCACAGTGAAGCACTGGATCATTTTGAAAGTGAACAGCTGCAACTCACGCTTCCTTTAATAAACCAAACCTTTCAATTATAATATAAATCATGTCTAAAATTATTTGCGTTGCAAACCAAAAAGGTGGAGTAGGTAAGACTACTACGGCCACTAACCTAGCTCACAGCCTCGCTATCTTAGAAAATAAAGTCTTGCTTGTTGATGCTGATCCGCAAGCTAACACTACGTCTCATCTAGGTTTTGACCCTAAAAATATAAGATTAGGTTTATATGAACTGATGGTGCAAGATATGGATCCATTGGATGCTATTTTAGATACCAAATACGAGTATTTAAAACTTCTTCCGGCAAATATTGATTTGGTTGGTGCGGAAATAGAAATGATTGATTTACCAAATAGGGAAAGAATCATGTCTAAGCTATTTGCTAAAATCAGAGATAACTATGATTTTATAATTATTGACTGTTCGCCATCACTTGGATTAATTACTACAAATGCGCTGGGTGCATCTGATTCGGTTTTAATACCGGTGCAATGTGAGTATTTTGCGTTAGAAGGATTAGGTAAACTGCTTAACACTATTAAAATCATTCAACGTAGTATAAATACCAATTTAGAAATAGAGGGTCTCCTGCTAACTATGCATGATTCTCGTTTAAGGTTATCAAATCAAGTTGTAGAAGAAGTTAAACTTCATTTTCAACAATTGGTTTTTGATACTATTATCAAAAGAAATACGACCTTGAGTGAAGCTCCAAGTTTTGGAGTTCCTGTGCTTGAATTTGACGCAACAGCTGTAGGTAGCGTGGGATATTTGAACTTAGCAAGGGAGATTCTGCAAAAAAATGGAATGACAAAAATTAGCGAAGAAGAAAGGATTATTCAATAAATGACTAAGAAAGTATTAGGAAGAGGGCTAAGTGCGTTGCTTGAAAACGCAGATACCGATATTACGGGGATAGAACCAAAGGCACTTCATAGTATTGCCGAAATTAAAATAAGCCAAATTATAGCGAATCCATTTCAACCTCGTACAGAGTTTGATGAAGTTGCTTTGCAGGAATTGTCTGAATCTATTAAAGTACATGGAATTATACAGCCTATCACTGTCCGTAAAATAGGATATGAAAAGTATGAACTGATAAGTGGTGAACGCAGAACTAGAGCGTCAATCCTTGCTGGGTTGAATGCTATTCCAGCGTATATTAGACTTGCAAACGACCAGCAAATGCTGGAAATGGCACTTATTGAAAACATACAACGAGAAAATCTAAACTCTATAGAGGTAGCGCTATCTTACAAGCGTTTATTAGATGAGTGCGGACTCAAACAAGAGGAATTAGGAGATAGGGTAGGAAAGAAGAGAACAACGGTTAATAACTACCTTAGATTATTAAAATTGCCTGATGAAATACAAATGGCGATCAAAGAAGGCGAGCTTATGATGGGGCACGCTAGGGCACTTGTGAATGTAGAAAACTCGGAAAATCAATTGGCTATTTTTAGAGCTGCTATAAATGGAAGTTTATCTGTACGTCAAGTAGAAGAGTTGGTGCGCGCTGAAAAAGAAACGCCTGCTGATGCAGGAACGCACAGCAGAGCGGCGGCTAAGTACTTTGATTTTACGAATTTTCTTAAGGATAAAGCAAGTATCGAGAAAAAATTCAATACCGACATACGTTTTAAGTCTCGTTCTAATGATAATGGAACCATCATTATTAGTTTTTCTTCTAAAGAACAATTAGAAGAGATTCTTAGCAAAATGGTTTAATTACTTTTGCACCCAATGTTGCGGAGTTTTCTTTTAGGTAGTATCCTTTGCAGTGTAGTTTACGCTACCTCGGCTCAAATACCATACAATCATGCTTATTTCAACCAAAAGAGGGTTAATTTGCTTGGTAAAGAGCAAAAAGATTCCATAAAATGGGCTGATCCCAAAAAAGCAACAGTATTGGCTTTGTCAATCCCTGGAGCTGGTCAGATTTATAATAAAAAGTACTGGAAAGCTGGTGTTGTATATGCCGGTTTTGGTGGGTTGATTTACATGTTTAAGTACAATACAGACAGTCTTAATAAGTACCAGAATATTTATATCTCAAAGTTAGACACGAGCATACTTGATCTAGCACCTAATCGGTCTGAAGCGTCTATAAAAAGTGATCGGGACTTTCATCGTAGATATAGGGATATTTCATTATTAGGTTTTGTTGGGCTGTATGCATTACAGGCAATAGATGCCAATGTTGATGCGCATCTTAAAGAATTTAAAGTAAATAAAGAATTGAGTTTAAAGCTAACCCCAGAGATCTATTCTACTAAGCACAATATGGGGTACTATAATGGTTTTACGCTCACTATGAAATTTTAAACAAGAAAATATAAATAAAATTAACATGCAAAATATTTCAGTAATCGGTTCAGGAACAATGGGTAATGGAATTGCCCACGTATTTGCTCAAAACGGCTATAAGGTTTCGCTAATAGATATAAACCAAGCCGCACTTGACAGAGCATTGGCAACAATTGCCAAAAACTTAGACAGAATGGTGGCTAAAGAAAAAATTACAGCAGAAGATAAAGCTTCTACTTTGGCTAATATCAGCACTCACACAGATATCGCAGGTGGTGTTAAATATGCTGAATTAGTGATAGAAGCAGCTACCGAAAACAAGGATCTGAAATTTAAAATTTTTGGAGATATGGATGTCTACGCTCCGGCAGGTTGCATACTTGCATCAAATACTTCATCTATTAGCATTACAGAACTGGCTGCTCAAACCAATAGGCCAGATAAGGTAATAGGAATGCATTTTATGAATCCTGTGCCCGTGATGTTGCTAGTAGAAATTATTAATGGTTATAACACTTCAAAAGAAGTAACTGCTATAATTGATGATTTAAGTAGAAAAATAGGAAAGGTGCCTGCTATGGCAAACGACTATCCCGGATTTATAGCCAATAGAATTTTGATGCCTATGATTAATGAAGCTATTTGGACACTTCATGAAGGTGTAGGAGAGGTTACCGAAATAGATACGGTTATGAAGTTAGGAATGGCGCATCCTATGGGACCATTGCAATTAGCTGATTTTATAGGGTTAGACGTATGTTTAGCAATACTACACGTGCTTCATGATGGTTTTGGTAATCCAAAATATGCACCTTGTCCTTTGTTAGTTAATATGGTAAATGCGGGTAAGAAAGGAGTGAAATCTGGAGAAGGTTTTTATTCGTGGACGCACGGTACCAAAGAGCTAGTTGTGAGTGACAGTTTTTTATAAAAAGGAACTACGTTTACAAACAAAGAAAACGCCATCTTAACTTAAGTTAAGATGGCGTTTTCTTTGTTTGGATATAAAAGTTGGTTTAGATTTTAGTAACCTTTACTGCATTGAGGCCTTTCATGCCCTTCTCCAATTCAAAGCTTACTTTGTCACCTTCTACAACATCATCTACAAGACCTTTGTAATGTACAAAGTAACTTTCGTTGGTACCAATCTCTTTAATGAAACCAAAACCTTTTTCGGTATTAAAGAAGTCGATCTTACCTTGACGCGAAGTATCCATGTCAAACTCTTCCTGCTTTGGAACAGAGGTGACAATATCTTCTAGTTCAAATTCAACTTTTTTGTCAGGATCTGGTGGCGTATCAGAGATATTTCCATTCTCATCTATATAAGCAATCATGTTGTCTAAACCGCCTCCTTTTGAGGAAGCTTTACGCTCCATTCGCTTTTCATCCTTCTCTTTTTTCTTCTTTTGACGTTTTTTTTCTTTTTCTTTTTTAGAATAAGTTTCTTGTGATTTAGACATTAATTGTACCTGGATATTATTTGTTGTACACGAATGTAACAATTAATTACCTATGAATTGATGCTAGTCATTATTTATTCGGAAGAAAGGGCGTTATTTATTAGGTTTATAGGTAGACAATGTACTTTAATATTTGGGTATATTCGGAGTTCGATTAAATTGGAAGCTAATTAAGCTTTGTGTCACGAATCATCAACTGGAGAATTTTAAGCTACTCTGCTAAGCTTTTTTGGACAAATGATTATATAAATCCGGGTAAAATAAATCGTTTTTTTACCGGCCTTATCCTAGCCTGTTGTACTATTTATAACTATCCGTTCACTGTAGATTTAGTTTTAGTCCTTTTGCTAATTATTGGCAAAAAAGTACCGATTAGAATCCTAAAAACTACATATTTGCGGACATGAGAAGAATACTTATTGGCCTTTTAGTAGCCTCGTCGCTACTTGGTTTTTCACAAGACAAACTCTTAACTATTCAAGATGCCATACGTGGGTTTCAGTTATACCCGAAAGGCTTGTATGACGTGCAATGGTTGCCTGGAGGACAGTGGTTTTCGCAATTGACTATTTCTGAGTCAGGACAAACTATTGAGGTACAAGAAATTAGCGTGACCAAAGGTAGAAACATAAGTGTTTCTCTAGATGACATAAATGCCTCATTAGCAGAAGATGCTAAGTTAAAAAGATTGCCACGAGCTAATTGGATAAGCGATAAGGAATTTCAATTTATGTCTAATAGTCAAGGGTATGCTTATCACATAGAGAAAAAATCAATTCGTCTATTAACTTATAAAAATGCGTTTAATGTGAATACACCTCAGCTTTTTAGTGATGGATCAGGATATATAGCTGAAACAGAAAAAGGATTAGCTTTTGATTTTAACGGGAATTCGGCAGAGATCAAGTCGGATATTGATGGTATAGTGATTGGCAAAACAGTTCATCGTTCAGAATTTGGGATTTCAGGAGGATTATTTCCTTCTCCAAGTCATGCGTTATTAGCCTATTACGAAATGGATGAACGAATGGTGACCCAATATCCACTCTACAAGTTGGCTGATACACCTGCCACAACTAATATGATTAGATATCCAACAGCTGGTGCAAAGAGTCATCATGTGCACGTTAAAATTAAAGATTTACGTAATGTAAGCGATGCGATAACCATAAAAACAACAGGAGATCCAGAGCAATACCTAACCAATGTAAGCTGGAGTGCAGATGAAAAATATGTATTAATTGCCTTGGTAAATCGCGCTCAAAACCACATGTGGTTAAATAAGTACGATGCCAAATCAGGAGCTTTTATAAAAACGCTTTTTGAAGAAACCAATGAACGATATGTAGAGCCTGAACATGCAGCGATTTTCTTACCCAATGACCCTTCTAAATTTATTTGGTGGAGCGAGCGCGACGGATACAATCATCTGTATTTATATGATATAGAGGGTAAGTTGATTAAGCAGCTTACCAAAGGAGAATGGATTGTTACGGAGTATGTTGGCATGTCTTCAGACGCTAAAAAGCTCTACATTGTGGGCACTAAAGATTCACCTCTAGAAAGACACTTGTATGCTGTGAATATGAAAAACGGTAAAATGGATAATCTTACGCAAACTCCGGGTTTTCATAATATAACGGCTAATTCAAATTGTTCGTTATTTATAGATGATTTTTCATCAACTTCGGTTCCTAAACAGATACGTTTACTAGATGGTTTGGGTAACTTAAAAGAAGTAATCTACACTGCAGAAAATCCATTAAAAGACTATAAACTAGGTGCTATGGAGTTGGGAATACTTAAAGGAAATAGCGGGGAAGATTTATACTATCGTGTTTTTAAACCAATCGATTTTGATTCTACTAAAAAATATCCTGCTGTAGTTTACTTGTACAATGGCCCTCATTTACAGTTAATTACCAATAAATGGTTGGGTGGAGCAAATCTATGGTTTCAATACATGGCGCAAAAAGGCTATGTCGTATTTAGTATAGACGGAAGAGGAAGTGCGGATAGAGGTTTTGCTTTTGAAAGTGCCATACATCGTAATTGCGGTGAAAAGGAAATGGAAGATCAACTTACAGGAGTGGAGTGGCTTAAAAAACAATCTTGGGTAGATGGTGATCGATTAGGTATTCATGGTTGGAGTTACGGTGGTTTTATGACTACAAGCATGATGACACGTCATCCAGGTGTTTTTAAAGTGGGCGTGGCAGGTGGTCCGGTAATAGACTGGAGCCTTTACGAGATTATGTATACCGAACGATATATGGACACACCGCAAGAAAATCCTGAAGGTTATGCTGCTACCAACCTAAAAAATCATGTTAAAAATTTAAACGGAAAGTTGCTTATGATACACGGTGGACAAGATGACGTTGTGGTTTGGCAACACAGTTTGCAATACCTAGAAACAGCCATCAAAGAAGGTGTACAGCTGGATTATTTTGTGTATCCACATCATCCTCATAACGTGGGAGGTAAGGACCGTGTTCACTTATATGAAAAAGTAAGTAATTACTTTTTTGACAACTTGTAAAAACTGAAAATGGTTAAATTATCGAGGCTTTTTTTAGCCGTGACACTCTTGCTACAGGCTTTTGTAGGCTTGGCTCAAGAGAAGGAAGTGTTGATTGATTCTGTTCCGTCAGTTGCTTTAGATGAGGCTGTGAATGACGCAATTGAAGCCGTGGAAGCAGCGCTCAACGAATCTGCACCTAAAAAGTCGACCAGCGCTGTTCGAGGATTAGGTTCTTCTGCACACGTAAGTGATGTCACTATTAATGATGTAGATACAGTGCACCTTTACGATACCAGTTTTAGTGGTTTACACATACTTGATAGTGTGGTTGGGAAGTACAGTATTTTCATGACCGGAGAAAATCATACCTATACAGAAAGTAATGCTCGTCTTTGGCTAAAAATGATAAAGTACTTGCATGCAAAAGCTGGTGTACGAAACATTATGTTTGAATATGGTTTTTCATACGGTTACTTGGTGAATGAGTATTTGCAAACAGGTGATTCGGCCTTGTTTTCTAGTATAGATCAATTTGCGTACGATGAGTATAGTTCGGTTATTAAAGATTTAAAAGACTTTAACGATAGCTTGCCTGAAACTCAAAAGCTATATTTTGCTGCTATCGATATTGAACGAGGGGTTTATCCTATCGTGAAATTATTAGATAGACTTCTTCCTCCGCAAAGTGTAGAGATGGATGATAGTCTATATGTAGATGTTCAAAGTCTCCGCAGTTTGGCGAGCTATAATGATTTTCAATTAGATAAAGAAGATGATCCCGAAAATCAAAGTAGTAGAGGTTTTATGTTTAAAACGGGAAGTTCTCTTAGACTATTACATCATAATTTTTTACGTAATGAAGCGAAGTTTAAAGATTATTTAGGGGCTAATTTTGATCTTTTTAAGCGTGTCATTATATCTAATTATAATGCACTTCACCAGTGGGAGGAATATGAGGAAAATAATACGGTACAAGAGTATATTTATAGAGAAGACTACATGCACCGCAGATTTTTAGAAGAAAAATCTTTGCATCCAGGAAATTGGTTTGGTCAATTTGGCCGATGCCACACTACACAAGAATTGCAGTCTAATAACTCTTGCGACTGGTTTGTGTTTAACAGTTTGGCCAATAGGATAAAACACACCAAAGGCGGTTTGTATACCAATCAATTATTGACACTAACGATGGTATATGATGACGATAGAGATTTTGGTGCAGACAAGGTGTATGCAGAAAAAATGCTAGATAAATATTTTTATGCTATGCCCGAAAGTAGTCTTTACCTCGTAGACATAAGAACAGATTCTGCGCTAAATGTGGCTTATGGTACCGATTTTAATTATCTGATATTGAATACCAAAAAAGAGCGCGGAACTGCCTATTCGTATTTAAATGCTTCTGCTGACAATAGCAATTCAGACAAAATGAAAATAACCTTGGGCGCACGTCTGCAGCGTTTTGATTTGCGTAATTTAAATCAGCGATTTTCAGATGAAGGTGGCTTAGAATTGTTTTCGGAGGACAAAACGGCTTCAGAGTTCGGATTTTTAACTACAGATGGGAAATTTAAAAATGCAACAGCAATAGGGTTTTGGTTTTCCGAAGATGTACAAATTGCTGCTAATACTTATAGCTTAAAAGGTTTTTATGCTACTAGCTATTATCTGATGGAAATGCTAAAAGAGAAATCTTGGGTAGATATTTTTCCAGGTATAGGAATGGGCTATAGCAAGCTTAAATTAAATACGGAAGAAAGTTATAATGGGACGTTGCTATTACAAGATGGGTTTTTAGGTGAGACTAAGCTAACGCAATATGTGAATGATGCCTTTACTCTGGATGCGACCTTAATGGCTGATTTGAATTTAGGTTGGTTTACCTTGGGTTATCATACTGGTTATTGCGTCGATGTATCCAATAAACTATGGAAGTCGAACAAAACACATCTCAATCTTTCACCAGAAGTGTCCCTTGGAGGATTTTATCAAACATTAAAGCTTGGCGTAAACTTTTAAAAAAGTTGCTGCCATCTCTTTGATATTTTTTAGCCCTTGTGTTGAATATTCAAGTTATTGAATAAATTTGACTTGATGAAACATAAAAATAGTATTCTTTTACTCTGCCTCATTGCAGTAGGTAGTTTAATTTCAGGATGTAAAAAGACAGAAACAGCTCCATTAGAAGTGCCGTGTGAAGAAAAAACATGGTATCAAGATGCGGATGGCGATGGCCTAGGTAACCCAGAAGTATCTAAAAAAGACTGTGGACGGCCTGATGGTTATGTGGAAAATAGCGAAGATAAAGTAGATCTAAAAGCTTCAAGAGCTGGTGTTCCAATGATTTTTAAAGTAACAGGAGAAACCTGCTACTACTGTGGAGATTGGGGCTGGGAGGCATTTGCCAGCTTAATTGATAGATATAAAGGTGGTAAAGCGCTTACTTGGGGTAATTATGGTACAGGATTCTCTAACAGCTTTTTTAGAAATCAAGAAATCACAGAAACTATGCAAAGTTTACAAACGAGATTTGCACCTAATAGTTCTAAACCGAATTTCGTTACAAACGGAAAAAATTACACGACAAGTTCAGCAGATGCTCAAGCAGCAGCAGATGCGTTCACGCTTACGACTGCCCCAGTGGGAGTAGTGCTAAGTGCCAAAATAGAGGGAAATAAACTCATTATAAATGCTGAAGCAGAGGCCTTTTCTGATGCTTCAGGCGTTTATGTGATGGGAGCGTACCTAATAGAAGATAAAGTTTCTGGTCCTCAGTCTGGTCCAATAGGGGCAAGTGGCTACGTAGAGCACCATAATGTAATGAGAGGTTCACTTTCTGCAAATGCATGGGGCGAGGTAATCACAGAAAATGGATTGACTGCTGGGCAGAAATATGAGAAAACTTACAGCGTAACTATTCCCGAAGGATATAACAGCGCTAATTTCTCATATGGTGTAATCATCTGGAAAAAAATTATTACGATTCACAATTTTGTGAACGCATACAGTTCCAATTAAATTAAAAAAAAGACAATAACTAAAAAAGGGTTCGTGTGCTACACGAACCCTTTTTTAGTTATACAATTAATTGTTTAGTCTTCTAGTTCCATGATGGCTTCAAGTAAGGCATCACATTCCGTGGTAATTGACTTTATACTTGCTGTAGAAGCTGCATACTCTTTACTCAATGACTCAAAGTCTTCTGGCGTTAAATTGGCAGCCTCTGCTAACTTGGCTTCAAGGGAAGCCCCATGAGATTTAGCATTCTTTAATTGCTCTTCTTTGCCATCAAGCTGTTTCTGTAACTTTTTGACCTGTTCTATTTTTTCGTCTTTTTGTTTCCAGGTGTTTTTACTATCAACGCTATTTTCAGAAGAGCTTACGCTTGTTTTTTTGCGCACTTCTACTTTGGGTGGATTCAGTTTATCTTGCTCGAGCTTGTAATTATACTCATGGTATGTGCCCGGATATTCTTTAACCTCTTCATCTTCTATCCACCAAACTTTATTCGCTAATTTCTCTATGAAATATCTATTGTGCGATACAAATATGAGCGTTCCTTCGTAGCGCTTTAATGCTTCGATGATAATCTCTATACTATCAATGTCGAGGTGATTTGTAGGCTCATCCAGTAACAAGAAGTTAGCTTCGCTAACCAGTGTTTTAGCTAATGAAACCCGCGCTTTTTCACCACCACTTAGTACTTTTACTTTCTTAAATACATCATCACCAGCAAATAAGAAACAACCCAGCATGCTACGCAATTCCATGTCTGTTTTATGTGGGGCATCGTATTGTAATTCTTCTAGAATCTCATATTCCATGTGCAAGCTTTCTAGCTGATGCTGCGCATAAAATGAAGGAACTACATTGTGCCCTTGCTTACGTTCCCCGGTAAAAGGAAGCTCATCTGCTATAATACTAAGAAAAGTAGATTTACCTGTACCATTAGCCCCAATTAGCGCAATTTTATCACCACGTACTATTTCGCGATTTACATCATCAAATAGAAGTTTGTTATTAAACCCTTGCGTAATCTTATTGAGCTCCATGACTACCTTGCCGCTTTGCTTGCCTACTTTAAAGTCTATTTTAAGGTTAGATTTATCTTCTTGAATAACCTCAATTTTTTCTATTTTCTCGACCATTTTCACCCTAGACTGAACTGCCTTTGCTTTACTCGCTTTAGCTTTGAATCTATTGATGAATTTTTCTTGTTCCTTAATATACTGCTCTTGGTTGGCTGCTTGTCTTCCAATCAGATCATCTCGCTCTACTTTGGCTTGAAGATAAAAGTCATAGTTACCATCCCATAAGTAAAGCTTGTTGTTACTTAACTCAGCCGTTTTATTGATCATTTTATTCAAAAACTCTCTATCATGTGATACAATAATCACACTGCCCGGATAGCCGCTTAGGTAGTTTTCTAACCATTCAATACTAGGTAAGTCAAGGTGATTGGTAGGCTCATCCATGAGCATAATGTCTGGTTCTTCCAATAGCATTTTGGCCAATACTACTCGCATACGCCATCCACCAGAGAATTCTTGCATAGGACGACTAAGATCAGCGGTTTTAAATCCTAGACCTTCTAGAATTTCTGCCGTTTTATTGTCCATATTGTAACCGTCAAGCGCATCAAACTCCTCTTGGTAATCGGCCATACGTTGTATGTTTTCGTCACTAGGATCGGTCTCTAGCAAGGTGTAGAGTTTTTCTAATTCAGCACCTAAAAACATGGCTCTTTTAAATGCACCTTTAGCGTGTTCTAAGATAGTTTGATTACCATCTTCACTAATCATATCTTGAGATAGATATCCTAGATTTACACCGCCTGCTTTATTGATAGAACCCTCTCGTATATCGTATTTGCCCATTATGAGTTTGAGCAATGTAGATTTACCTGCACCGTTCTTACCTATCAGGCCGATACGTTCACGTGGTTTTATAAACCAGTCAATGTCTCTAAAAAGGTAATTACCGCCAAACTCAAAGGATACGTTTTGTAAATGAAGCACGTGTTAAATTAAATGGCTGCAAAGGTAGGCCTATTGCCACTCAAATAAATAGTCAACCTAAAAAATATGCAGACAGGTAATAAATCATGGCTAAAACTAACACAAGGATCACTATGCTAATGGTTCTGTTTTTACGATTTCTGTCTTCAATGTAGCTTCTAGCGCGTCTTCTACCTTCTAAAATTTGTTCCTTGCTAAGCTGGCTAGTAGCATGTGCTTCCTGATTTCCGTTTCCTACGTATTGTTCTTTTAGCTTTTTAAAGCGATTAGCTGAACGTTTTCTTAGGAGTCCATTCTCTTTTAACGAATTGTTCATCGCACTTGAATGTCCACCAAAACTCATCTTTCAAATATAAGAAGCCTAATTTTTAAACAGGTACTAAATATTTTCGTTGGTGTTATGGTTTATTCTAGACCTATCCTATCTTTAGTCTTCCAAATCTAACTTGGTTAAGAAATTAGCGACAGACCGAGGACTGGCAGTTTTTATCCTAAACTTGCCATTTGTCATTTTAGGCCCTTTTTCTTTAATAATATCATTAAACTCTTTGTCGGTACTGGCTACGGTTACACTACCTAAGTAGTAATCGATGTAGAACCAATCATACTTGCTTACTTCGAAGTACAGCGTGTAACGCGCAGTGCTTCTTCGTTTGGTAATGACTATTTTGGCGTTTATGGTTTTATTAACTTGATTACCATTTATAGTAGCAATCTGTACAGGATCAGTTGCAATAAACTGGCGTTTACTGGGAACATAAGCTATAGACATTTTGCTGATAAAAATATTCCTATCTAAATCTCCTTGGGGTTTTATTTCACCTGTACTAGATGTGTTCTCAATAGCCTTATTTAGTTTTTTGTCATCTAAGTATTCTGCCATTGCATTATAAATAAACTCATCACTGTTATCGGCAACGGGATTACCACTGCCGTTGTTTTTCATTACTTCGATTATTCTGGTGTAGCATTCCTCGGGCAGCTTTATATTAAGTGCTAGAATACTATTTAGGGTAAAGGTTGAATCTGCTTTTTTCTTAACCAGGTTACCTGCCATCAAGCCACTGAAGTTGTCATCTACTTCTAGCCCAAAGTTTAGTTTACCTTCACTGTATACCTCACCAGTTGCGTCATTAAACGACAGGAAACTCCCTCTTCTGCTTCCTTCAAATAGTTTCATGCTGTCTCCTACAATAAAACAATTTGAAGTCTCATCATAGTAAAAAACACCTGTGTCTGCAGTGATATCCATGTCAGCATAACTTCGTTTAAAGTTAAACATGGTAGGATAGATGTGGGTGCTATCATTGGCTAAACTAACCGCGGCATACATCTTACGCTGGTCTTCGTTTTTGATTTCTCGGGCGGGAATTATAATATTACTAGGATCAGGTCTTTGGTTGTACCTAAACCAAGCACTTGGCCATTCTGTCAAACTATGGAGCGGTTTAACATAGCCATTAAATACGATATCCTGGTTTATACTACTTAATTCAGTTAGACCTTTAAAACCTATTTTAGGGCTTACTTTAAAACCTGAAGAGTCTGCCACCGTTCCAGTTGCGATTATAGAAGAATCGGTTTTGCTTACTACACGAATTTTATCAAAGTACAACACTTGATTGGTTCTGTGCTTGTCTTTGTATTTGTAACTTGCAGCGCCACTTAGCGCATATCTTCCAGCTATTTTAAGTTTTGCATCAAAAAGTTCATGGTTTTTATTGTCGCGAGACGCTAGCATTTTTGCTTTTTGCAAAGTTTGCATATCCGCATTTTCTCTTATTTCTATTTTTTCGTTATATGGAAAAACTCTACTGTCTGCCACGTCTATATGAGGTACATTTTCTGCATAAATAATACCTTTCTTCATGTCAAAAAGGGCTTTGGTACTCTCAAATCTCAAGCCTTGTTGAGCCGGGTCCTTGCTTATGAAAATAGATTTTTCTTTAGCTAGTTTAGGACCTTTATTGAGCTCAATAGTTTGTTTATTCATGTCCCACTTATATTCATCCATGGTGCTCGCATATGCATTGAAAGGGAAGTCGGTTAATTTTCCAGTTTCGTTGGCTTTAAAGTCCCCAATTCTAGTGGTAAAATTAACATCAGAAGCAACATTATAGGAGGCGAAGGCTATTTTGTCGCTTGATATTGCACCTATTTCTATTTGAGATATTTTAGCTTTCACTTCGTTAGGTTTAAACTTCATGTCGGCAGAGGTAAGCTTAGCTTGGTCCCATGATAAGACACCGTTTCCTGCTAATTGTGAGCTTGTTTGTATCAGATTTCCTTGAAAATCTTGTTTGTCACGTAACACTTTTACGGTATGCCCATTGGTATTTACAAACATGCTATCCTTGGCAGGAAGCCATTTGGTCATTACATTCATAGCATATACATTTGGGTAGCGTGAATTTTCATCTATACTATATGAATCAGCATTTGCCATGGTATAATCTGGCGCAAGCACAATATCTTGGGAGCTTATAGTTGCCCCTTGATATTCAATATTCCCTTTTGCTGTAAATCCTTCTTCGCTCAGTTTTATGGCTATGTCAGCACTACCTTTGCCTCCATACATGGGGTAGGTGGTCATTGATTTTTCGAAACCAAGTGAGTAATCATCCATAATTTTTGCTTCAAATCTAAAGTTAGGCAAAATGCCTCCAGCTATAAACTCACCGGGGAAACTTAACTCTGATGTCGTAAAATTATCCATGTTTTCTATGGTGAATGGATCTACTTCAAATCGAAAGCGCTCCTTATCGTAAGCGCCGCCGTGTATGCTTTTTTTGTCATAGGCAATTAAGGCCCCTTTTTTACTGGTAAATCTGGGGTATTCCGGAAAATTTTGAAGTCCAGATTTATTCGTTGATCTATCTATTTCCAGTGTTCCATTTATATCTCTCAATACAGATTTTACGGCAACAAGCCCAGGTCTCCCTGTGAAATCTTCGGTGAAAATTACCATGGAATCTATCTTATTTGAGCTTATATCAAAGTCGTAATAGTCAAATGAAAATTGGCTTGAATAAAAATCAAACTTACCTCCGGTTAATCTTCCACCAAAAGTCATATTTCGATTGTGTTTCAAAAAGACCATCTGTTCATGTGGAAAAGCGTATACGTTTTGGCTATCGCTGAATCGGAATGCTCCAACTCCTTCTAATACTAAATTATTACTGATAAGATCCAAGTAAGCATTAGGTCTAGCGGAAATAGTAGACGCGAATCTGATGACGTCGTAATCTGCTAGTTTCATATGGGAGAGTACGGCATGATCTAACTTTTTACGCACTTTGATGGTATCTGTATTGGGATTAAAGAAAATGTAACCATTGTCAGCCAAGTCTACAATTTGAGCTTTAAGGTAAACAGGTTGACTCTCCATCCATTGGGCGTATTCTGTAAAGGTAAATTCGCGCTTACGGTATCTAATTACAAAGTCGCGCATTTTATTAAGAGGATGATACTTAAGCATTCCTCGTGGTATTTTTTCGTAGCGAAATTCCTTATAGAAATCATTAGACTCAATAATGGCTTTGGCTTCTTCGCCAGTCATATCAAACTCAATTTTAGGCAGATCAAGTCTCCAAATCACTTGATCTACGTACATCTCTACTTGGTGGTCGGTATTGAAAAAGGGTGCCATTTCTAGCCCTTCTTTTCCTCTGGTTAGAACCAATACTTTTTTTTCTAGGTTCAAATTAAAGTTAAGCTTAGGGTGAAAAATAGTTCCACTGTCGCTGTAAATTACTACTTCACTTTCTTGAGCAGTTATTTTTCCTTCCTTAAGACTGAAGTACTCTGACTTGGCCGTTACTCTAATCTTATTTTTATACTTTATCGAAACCGTTGCTGGAGAAAGCGCAGATCCATTAGCGACAATTTCTGCTCCTTGCATGGAATAGCCTCCGGTAAAAACTACCGTCTTATCCAAGTAAGAACCTAGCTCTAGATCTTTTCTAAAAGAAGAGAATTGAGGAAATTTTGATTTTTGTAGTGCGTCGTCATCTACATTTTTTGCGCTAGATAATCGGTCTTTAAACGTACCATAGAGTCCAGTTGATAAAAAATCTTTATTGATAAAAAGTACGGAATCCACATTTAACTCTGCGCGATTAAACTGAACCACATAATTACTTATTATTTCCGCATATATATTATTAGGTCCAAATCCTGCTCGTTCCCAGGTTACCTTGCCTTTTTTACCTTGCCATTCGTCCGTGTCTAAATAATAACTGCCGGATGTATTGTATATCCTAAGCTTATCAGATGCTGCTTGGCAAAACAAATCCACATCCTTAAAGGCTATTTGAACCCTGTTATTATCAAAATTAAATCGATAATTATTTGTGGAGGTATACCATATTTTAGATTCAGAAGCATAAATAATATTTTCTTTAAATAAATTTTTAGAGGCGTTTAGGAGCGTTAGAAATGTTTTATTTCCATTTTTTATAGCCGGAATAAGTGCCTTAGACCAATTGATGTATTTTGCTTCGTCAATAGAATCTTTGGCATAAAGCATCGTTTCGGTGAATAATAAGAACGTCGGTATGCGCAGCTCGTTCATCAGCATCAGGTTAGCGACTTCCATGATATTTCGTTGCTCGGGTAATACAAATTTTCCAGAATCCCACTTGGTTGTAAATTGCTTGAGAATTTCCTTCGATTCAATGGTGTTGTCTGATTTTATGAAATCCGTAAACTCATTGATAAAAACTTCAGGCTTTTTAGAGAACGAACGTGGTTGTCCAAATGCTATAGCCTCAAAAAAAAGCAGGAGTAGGGTTACTAGGAATTGTTTTTTAGCCATTCGTCTATTTAAATTTAAACTGGGTTTGAAGCCAATTATTTGCAATATTTTGTTCAATAAGTATCAAATTATGCGCTTCAGCTGCAAGCACCAGTTGGTCGATATCCGTATCTATAAATCCACATAGTATTAAATGTCCGTCCGGATGGAGTTTCTGCGCAAATTCTGGTAAAAGCTTTAAGTTTATGTTTTTAACAATGTTACTTACTATAACGTCAAACGTTTCGTTTAGATGTGCAATGCTGTCTGCTTGCAATATCTCAACGTTTGCTGCCGCATTTAATTGTATATTCTCTCTGGTGTTCTCTACGCAATGTATATCATAATCAACGGCTAGTACGCGAGAAGCTTTTTTCTGTGATGCTAAAATGGCCAATAGTCCACTTCCGCATCCCATATCCAGCACAGTCTTGCCTTGGCAGTCTAATTTTTCAAGAGATATAGCGCTTAATTGTGTAGTTTCATGATGTCCTGTTCCAAAAGCCATTTTGGGTAATATGATTATGTCGTGCTTTACCTCTTTGGCGGGATGAAATGGAGCACGTGAGTGAATATGTTCTCCAATGTCTGCATCCTTGAAATTATCTTCCCATACTTGATTCCAGTTCTGATCTTTCTCTTCGCTTATCTGTTCCGCTTTTAGTCCAAATTGGTTCAATATATCGCTTAGTGCGAGTTCATTAAATTGACCTGAATTGCAGTAAGCTATTAGGTTTCCTTGTTCATAAGAGGTGCCATCAAAACCGTTTTCTTGAAGTAAAAACGAAACTGTTTCTTCTAAATCTTCGTTGCATTTAATGTGTACTGCAGTGTAGCTCATGTGTATTTGCTACAATAATAATTTGTAAAAGAGTATAGATGAGCCTATATGCTTAATTTGTTGGTAAAGAGATTATTTAAAAAGAGTTGTTTTATAGCATTTAGTGCTTTTGAAACTTCATCTACGTCTTATGAGTCAATCTGTTATATCAGACATCTCAAAACGATTAGATAATGTTGTGCTAAGTTACGATGTATGTTTTCACTATATAATTAGTGGACAACCCTTTACTTACTTTTAAGAATGATATTAGTTGAAAGGATAAATTTGTCATGTGAACATTAAACTGACAAAACCACTGGTTGTTTTTGATCTGGAAACAACGGGAGTACAGGTAGCCAATGATAGAATTGTAGAAATATACTGCATTAAAATACAACCGGATGGGAGTGAAGAACACTTACATCAAGTACTGAATCCTACTGTGCCTATTCCACCTGAAGTTTCTGCGATACATGGCATTTGGGATAAAGATGTTATAGACAAACCTACTTTTCAAGAATTTTCTAAGATGTTAAATACATTCCTTGGAGACTGTGATTTTGGTGGTTTTAATAGTAATCGGTTTGATTTTCCGTTATTGGCAGAAGAATTCTACCGCGCAGGGGTAGCTTTTGATACCAACAGAAAATTTATAGATGCGCAACGGATTTTTCACCGAATGGAACCTCGAAATCTTACGGCAGCCTATAAGGTTTATTGCAACAAAGAGCTAACCGATGCACACAGTGCCAAAGCAGATACTGTTGCCACATGGGAAATAATTAAAGCACAAGTTGATTACTACCCTGAAATAATTGGTGATATTGATTTTCTAAATGAGTTTAGCGGTGAATCTGAATTCTTTGATTTTGCGCGCAGAATCAAACGAGGCGAAAACGGAGAAGCCTACTTTAACTTTGGAAAGTATACTGGTCAAAAAGTAGTGGAGGTTTTTAAAGAAAATCGTGGGTATTATGATTGGATGATGAAAGGTGATTTCCCAGAAAATACCAAAAG
>JAFMCI010000061.1 GCA_017857855.1 Bacteroidia bacterium
GATAAAATACGATTTATTTATCAGGGTTAGGTGTAAAATAAGAACGTTTATTAGTACACTCTCAATAGTCCTTCTGCTTGTTATTTGCTTTGAAGTTCATGCGCAAAATCCACAAATTACAGTTTCAAAATTCGCTTTTAGTTTATTGAATAAAAAGGATAATTCCTTTATAGTAATTGATGATTCCGCTTATTATTGGTCCATAAAGGTCAGTGATAAGGTTTGGAAAAAGAACAATTACGTATTTAAATCGAATGAATTATCCTTCGGTGACTTTTTAAGTTACTACCGTCCGGTCAGCTTAAATAACGGAAGAATATTATTTTGTCATCATGGAGTAGGAACCGTCTATGAATTAAGAAACGACACCATACTTAGAATAGATCGATCTTTTAATCATAGGAATCAGTATAATTCTGCCATATTTGGTTACGAAAATAATCTTTATGCATTCGGAGGATATGGTCTTTTTTTGACCAAAAATTTATTTGTTAGTTACAGTAATGAGCTTAATGAATGGAGACAGGTCGTATCTAACAAGGGCATACAACCTAGAACGAGTCCTAAACATATCGTTACCAGAGATGCGCTTTATGTGTTTGGAGGTTTTAATAAAATAGATGCAGATGTCTATCACGAATATGACGATTGTTGGAAGTACCAATTTTCAAGTCGTAAGTGGAAGAAATTAGGACAGGTAATTATTCAGTATGATAATCACGGAGAATCAGAAGATAATTTTCAAAGTCAGCTACTCTTTCAAGAGCCATATATTCTCAGAGTAAATATAGAAGACAATAAAGTAAAGAGATATACTGATAGAGATCTTAATTTGGAATCAGTGGGTCAATTTGACACTTCTCAGAATAATATCCTTTTAAGCGAAGTAGTAAATAATTTGAAGGTCATCTCTTTGAATAAGACTACTGATATTTTGCATACTTACGTAGATGAGATACCTTTTTACACTCCCAAATCAAGATATACCAACTACCTCTTGATTGTTGTCTTTTTTGTAATGGGAGTTGCCTTCTTGGTCTATCGAACAAGGAAGCGAACGAAAAAGGTTAAACAACATAAGAATAGTCAGAAAATTATAAATAAAAACGGTTTGTTTAATATTTATGACAGGCCCGTAGAAGATTACTTTGATGGCTTTGCGCTAACTTTACTACAGAAATTTTTAAATGCACCAGAGGAGTATATCAGTTTAAATGAGCTTGACGAACTGTGCAACCCAGACCGAAAGGCAAGTTATGTATCTGCTAAAAAACGAAGGGAGCAGTCCTTAAGAATTATAAAAGAAAAACTAGCAATAACCCTAGATATTAATCCCAAGGAAGTATTCATTGAGATCAGAGACGGAGAGGATAAACGCATAAAAAAAATGAAGCTCAACACTTTGGAATTGCTAAGTGATAATATTTCTAACAATAGTATCTAATCAATTTGATTTTATGGGATGTCAAAAGTGGGAAAAGATTTACGGAAGGTAACCTAATGCCTTCTATCCTAATGACTTTTATGATAAAGTCTGAGAAGGTATAATGGAGGAGCTTGAATAACCCGTAGTAGATTCACTAAAAACCGGTTTTTACGGTATCCGTGTAGCATTGTAGTTGTTCGGAAACAGCATGAACAGCGACGTCTCTATGGGGCCAAGAACCAATGTAAATATAGTAGGCGATTTCAATAACAACGGTTAAACAAGCAATAATATAAAGTAGCAATTCTAACTTTCGTATGAAATCTGAGTGAGCCAGAGCCCACTTATTAATTGATTTTAAAAGCTTTTCCAAGGATTTTTCTTAAGTTGTTTGCTCAAACTTAAATATATATCGCCTTTTTATTTATGGAAATTACAGGAAAGTATACTTTCCTCCATTTTTCCTATGGCACCAAGGTGTTGGTTTGCTTTGACGCTGGAGAATTTTCTAATAATCTAAGTTCCAACACAGTCCAAATTCATCAGTTAGTTCTTTATTGTTTACAGAGGCATTATAGATGCTAGTATCAGTTTCTGTATTGATAACGGATTGTACATCGTATAGTTGAATTAAATCATTCACATTGTCCACAAAATGATCTTGGCAGATGTCATTTATGATTTGAAGCAGTGTTGCCTGATCTTTAATAGGTGGTGCATAGAAATTCCTTCTTTGTAACTCAACAATAATATGTACTATAAATAATGGTTTATACTCCCTCCAATGACAAAGTATCTCTAGTAGTACTTCTGGATTAATAAGATAAAGGTTCTTTTTGTGTATCTGTTTCATTTACACATCAATGTTATTCCAAGCGCTTGTGAATGTATAATAATTTGTGAGAAATTATAGTTTCACTTGATTTGGTATCTGAAAAACCCTGGTTTTAATCATTAAACATTCAAAAAAGATTGTAAGAATTTAACCAAGATACTAGTTTCTTATATACAGAGAATTGCCGTTTTGGCTCACTTTATATGTTTTTAAATTGCAACGAGCTGGGCCCGTTAGCAAACTGCTATTAAATGAAAATGTAGAGGCGCAGCACGTTATAAAAGCAGTATCTGACTCGGTTCCACATCGCAATTGGAGGGTTTTGGGGTCTATGTGTATTTGCGAGCATTCACGCTCAGACTCATAGGTGCACGTCCTTTCTATAGCGTAATATAGGTCGTCGTAATTGTGTATCAAGTAGATGCCTTTATTGCCTTGATTTATAACGATGTATTCACCTAAATTTCTAAGATTATAGTATTCGGGCAATTCCATGTTTATGGTCATATTAACGTTGGCGTCAGGCACAAAGCAATCTCCAGCATAAGGATTTTCGTCTTTGCAGGAAGGGGATAAAAAACAGAATAAAATGAATAGGGAAAGGATTTTTTTCATTTCTCGTAGGTATAAAATCCTTTTCCTGTTTTTCTACCAAAATACCCTGCTTGCACTATCTTTTGCTGAATACGATTTGGTCTAAACTTAGGGTCGTAATTAAATAGTTCGTACATAGATTGGGTGACAGAAAGATTGGTTTCAACGCCTATTAGATCCATTAATTGGAATGGACCCATTTTAAAACCACTGGCACGCACAAGGTCATCTATCACTTCGTAACTGGCTACATTTTCTTCAGCTATTTTAAGGCCTTCTACATAAAAATGTCTCGCAACTCTATTCACAATAAAACCGGGAGCATCTTTGGCTACAATACAAGTCTTATTTACACTGGCTACGTAGTTTTTTGCAATTTGCAGTACCTCCGAAGAGGTTTGTTCTGCACTTATTACCTCTACTAGTTTCATAATGTGAGCAGGATTAAAATAGTGTATGCCAACGACTTGTGTTGGATAAGCAAAGTTAGCTGCAATTTGTGTTAGGGGTATAGATGATGTGTTGGAGGCATAAACAGTAGAAGGACCATTTATTTCTGCTAGTTGGGAAAGAACAGTGATTTTTACCTCTAGTTTTTCTACAATAGCTTCTATAACCAGGTCGACTTCTACATCGGCTATATTGTTAGAATAACAAATATTTTCATGTGTAGTGGCAACACTTTCTGCATCTATTTTACCTAATTCAAGGGCTTTTGATAGATTACCAGTAATGCTAGTTTTTGCAATTTGTAAAACTTCGTCATTTATCTCAAAAAGCACTACTTGATGCCCAGCTGTAGCAGATACTTGAGCTATACCGCGACCCATTACACCAGCGCCTATTATTCCTATTTTCATCGCTGCTAATATCTTGGTTTTATTGGTATAAATCAAATAGTGTGTACTAAACCATAGTAATTAGAGCATTTGAATACTTCAGAAATCAAACCGACTACTACTTTCGTCTGTATCCGCTGGGTATACTGAAGGGAAAGGAAGTTATAATATTATTACTCATGGTTTGGTAGTTTAGTATTACTTTAAGGTCTTTGGTTTTTTGCTGAACCAAAAGATCAACAAGAGTGGGAATTAGAGTATTGTTCAAATTTTGATATGCATCATATTGAATAACAGCCTGCTGGGTTGTATCTTGTGAAGTTACTAAAGAACGAAATATTCTATTTTTTTCATTTATAACAATGTGGTTAACTGCAACCCCGTCACTTGCACTTAATTGTTTAATATCAGGAAGATAGCGATATTTATTTTGTTTGAAAACCGCATTTCCTATTAAAAGGTTTTGAACTTGTGATAGTGTTGCTTTATAGCCCAGGTACTGATAAAGGTAGTTATTACCGTATGCCATATATTCTTGGTTAAGCGTATTAATCATAAAGAAGCTATCCTGTGTAATAAGTACGGTTGCTCCTATTCCAAACATACTTACTTTAGCCCAAAGTAAACTGTCTTTTTTCATTTTCAGGTGTAATGCTAAATTGGTATTCTTTCCGTCCATTACCAACGTAGCTTTACCTCTAGCTTCAAAATAGTCTTCTTTGTATTGGTTTTTCCAAAAGCTCTGTATGCTTTCAGCAGTAGGATCGGGCATAGTATTAGCTACTATTTTGGTTGATTTACATCCCGAGGATATTCCGATTAGAATAAGTGAAAACAAGATAATAAGTTTATTTGACATCAATAAAGTCGATTTTAGATTGCATTTCATTGGCCATAGTTTGATTACCCATTTCTATAAATATTTCTTTTGCGTGGCGATAGTATTCAGGGTTTTTAGAGTCGATTTCCATACATTGATCCAGTAATTTTAGAGCGGACGTGTATTCTTTTTTGGCAAAGAAAATCCATGCTTTGGTATCTAAAAAAAATGGATTGTTGGGTTCCATTCTTAATGCTATTTCTATAAGGGAATCTGCTATGAATAACTTTTCTTTTCGAATGGCTAAACTGTATGCGTAGTTATTGATTATGACACCGTTGTAAGGGCTTATGCTCAAAATATTTTCAAAAATACCATCAGATTTAGCGTGATTATTTAATTTTTGGTAGGCAGTTGCTTGACATTGAAGAAGGTCTATTTTTTCGTTTTTATCTAAAGCAATTTCTAAACCTTCTTCTGTAATACTTATTGCTTGGTAATATTCCTGCTCTTGGATTAAGGCATATCCAATTTGGGCATATAATTGAATAACATTTGGAAATAATTCAATGGCTTTTTTGGCATCTTCTAGCTGAAGAGCAGAATTTCCCATGCGTTCATCTATACTGATTAGTTTGCCCCAAAGTTTATAGTCACTTTGGTCTTTCTCAAGTGCTTTGATATTGTATTCTCTGGCTATAGAATAGTTCCCCATAGTTCCCTCTATATCTGATTTTAAGATAAATGGCTCAGATGCGTTAGGGTATACATTCAATAGAATATCAGAGAGTTCAGTTGCTTCTTTTAGTTTGGAAGCGTCTGTTTTGATTACTAAAAAGTAGGTGCTTATGGCTTGCAGTTTTTGAACCAAATCGAGATCTTGATGCTTAAAAGCTTTTTTTAGGTTATCAAAAGCAAGTTTTTCATTCAGCATACCGTGGTATATTTTAGAAAGTGCGTAATATGCTTTTCCACTATTAGGATCAATGGTCAGTATATCGTTCAGTGTTTTGATTGCTTTTTCTGTGTTGCCTGCATTCTGATAGGCTTCTGATAGGTATCCTTTATATTGTATGTCATTCGGGAAGTGGTCAGCAAGTTTTTCCATTTCTAAGACAGCTAAGTCTGTCTTACCCAAAGCCGAATAAACATATTCTAATCGGGTAGAAGATTCGGGCTCTATTCCAAACCTCTCTTGCATTTTTTTCAAGTAAATCACAGATTGATTGTAATTTTTAGCATTGAAATACTGTCCAGCTGTTTCCGTATAATTTTGCTTTTCCTCGGGCTCTTCAACGACCATTTCTGCGAATACATTGGCGCTTTCAGTGTAGTTGCCATACTTGCTGTAAAATTGCCCCAATTGTCCAGAGTACCAATGGTTATATGGGCTTTGTGCTACTGCCTTTTCGGCCCAATACAAAGCCTCGTTCGATTTATTCGCTTGATAGTAAAGTTTGGCTAGCTGGTACATTGTAGCGTGACTTTTAGGGTCAAGTACTATTGCTTCATGGTATAGTCTAAGCGCATTCTCTTTGTTGTTAAGTACCTTTTGCTTGTTGGCTTCGTAGTAAACAGTTTCAAAAGCTACTTTTTGTTTGTAACCGTTATCTGAAGAGGCTTGTTTAGAAAAGGAAATGGATTTGCAACCTACGGTGGCAAGTAAGAAAATAGATAGAGTTATGTGTACCGTTTTAGTCAATACGTCGTGTGCTGAAATCGCCTATGCTTATTTCATTGGCTGTGCCATCATACTCGGCCTTATTTCCAATCATAGAGTTGGTTAGCTGAGCATTTCGTATGGTGCTAAACGTTTGTATAATACTGTTGTCTATAGTGCTATTCTCTATAACGGTATTGTTGCCTATAGAAACATAAGGTCCAATTTTACTGTTGGTTAAAATCACATTTTCGCCAATAAAACACGGTTCTATAATTTCAGATCCGTTGTTAACCATCGAGTCAGCAATTAATTTCTCTGTAGAATTTGCAAGTACGCGTTGGTTTGTGTTAACGGTGGCGTTTTTATTTCCGCAGTCCCACCATTCTATCACTTTTCCTGGAGTAAATTTAGCTCCTTTGTTTTTCAAGGTATCTAGTGCATTTGTAAGTTGATATTCCCCTTTTTCAGTAATGTTATTGTCTAACAGGTACTCTATTTCTGTTCTTAATGATTCCCCATTTTTAAAGTAATAAATACCGATAATGGCCAAATTTGATTGTGGATTTTCAGGTTTTTCTACAAAGTCTTCAATAATGCCATTAGCGTCTAATTGTACAACACCAAATGCACGTGGATCCTCTACTTCTTTTACCCATACAGTGCCGTCTACAGATGCATCCAACACAAAGTCCGCTCTAAAAAGCGTATCTGCAAAAGCTACAATTACATTTCCGGTAAGTGCTTGCTTAGCCATATATATAGCGTGAGCAGTTCCTAGCGCTTCTTCCTGAATATTAATAGAGCCTTTAGCGCCAAGTTTAGCAGCTACTTCTAGCAAGTTTTTTTGAACTTCTTTGCCAAAGAATTGTTCGTTAGGTCCTATTACAAAGGCTATTTCTTCAAGTGGTTCATTTACCACTTTTGCAATGTCTTCTACCAAGCGTTGCACTATTGCTTTGCCTGCTACTGGTACTAGAGGTTTTGGAACAGTTAGTGTGTGTGGTCTTAACCTGCTGCCTATTCCGGCCATTGGTATGATTATATTCATGTTGTATTTTTAATTTATTATTTTCCTGTATGTCCGTAGCCTCCAAATCCTCTCTCGGTTTCATCTAGTCTATCGGTAATTTTAAAGGTTACTTTTTCATATTTATTAACTACCATTTGAGCAATACGATCTCCATTATTTATGGTAAATGCTTCTTTCGAAAGGTTAATTAATGCTATTTTTATTTCACCACGGTAATCAGCATCTATGGTTCCTGGTGTGTTTATCACGGTGATTCCGTGTTTGAACGCCATGCCACTCCGAGGGCGAATCATTGCTTCATATCCTTCGGGCAAAGCTATATATAATCCGGTTCCTACAATCACTCGGTCCATGGGTTCTATTACAATTGCTTCTTCTAGGAATGCCATTAAATCTGCACCGGCTGCTTGCTGAGTCTGATACGCAGGTAGCGGGTTATTACTTGTATTTATGATAGAAAGTTCGATCATTCGGCTGGCAAATTTACGTTTTTAGTGCTTAAAATGAGTTGATAACCAATGAATGTGTAAACACCAAATGAAATCAAATTGACTAAAACTTTGATTACGCCACTCAGACATAAGTACTCTGTGCATAGGTATAGCCCGATAGCGAGCATGATCATTCCAATAATATGCCAAGTATGGTAGGCGACAGGATAAAATTTTTGACCTAAAAAATAACTTAAGGCTGCCATTATAAAGTAAGCGATTAAAGTAGTGATTGCCGCAGCTAAAAACCCGTAAATTGGAACATAAATCACTAAAAGTATTATGGTTATAGCTGCGCCAACCAAGGAGATTCCTGCGCCTAGCTTGGTTTGATTGTTGAGCTTATACCATATACTCAGGTTAAAAAATATACCAATAAACATGTTTGCTAGCAATAAAATAGGTACTATGGTTAGCGCATCGGGATGTTGATGAAATTCTGCGTTGGTAATTAAAGCCCTTGCTATCTCTCCTTTAAAAGAGGAGGTAAATAAAAAGATTGCTCCACAAGCAAATACAAACCAATCCATAATTTGTATGTATGATTTTTTGGCATCTGACTTATCTGCTTGAGCGAAGAAGAATGGCTCTACGGCATATCTAAATGCTTGAATAAATAAAGTCATTAGCATACTCAGTTTGTAGAAGGTACCGTATACCCCTATTTGATAAGAAGCTTCGCTTGCGGGAAGCAGTTTTCTCATGGCAAGCCTGTCAAATGTTTCATTCACCATACCCGCAAAACCTAAAATAATAAGAGGCCAAGAATAGGCAAACATCTTTTTCCAAAGCTCCATATTGGGTTTGCCAAAATGCTTAAAGATTTCTGTGGTCAACAATAAAAACTCAATTGCGCTTGCTATTAAATTGGCAATGAATACATAAATAATATTTCGTTCCACTCCCATTATGTCAGGATAGTAAACCACAAAAAAGATATTGAAAACTACATTTAAGACAATCCCTGTGCTTTTGATAAAAGCGAATTTTTTTGCCTTATTCAGATACCTTAAAAGTGCATATGGAATAGATTTAAGTACGTCGATTGCTAGGATTATAGTAAAAAGAACGACGTAATCCAGGTTATTGGGATACCCTACAAAACGACCAACGCTTTGTGTATTAAGCAACATTAGTCCAATAAAAAATCCTACAATAATGAGCAGAGAAGACATAGCGGTAGCGAAAACGTCTTTGTATTCTTTTTCAATTCTAGAAAAATTAAAGAATGCGGTTTCCATGCCGTGTGGAAGTACTACAAAAAAGAAAGCAGCATACGCATAAAACTCTATTTGTGGCGCGAGAAGCGATGGTGTAAAGTACGCCGCAAAAAAGAATACTAAAATAAAGTTAATAGACCTGCCCACGATACTAGGTATACCGTATATGGCCGTATCACTAGCTAGTTTTTTGAGGATACTCATAAGGGTTACAAAGCTAACAGATGCTGGTTATAGCTATTCACACTTTATTTAGACTTGTCTAATGTGTAGGATATTTGCATTCGAACAGAGCGGGGTGCACCCAAGTCCGCTGGACGCGTAGCGTACTCTACATTGGCTAAGTTGCTGATTAACAGGTTTAATTTCCATAGGTTATTGAGTTCATAACCTATTCGCGTGTTAATTAGAACATATTCTGTAAGTCTCTTATCTATAGACTCTTGTATCCCCGGAATAAAGAAAGGAAGTATGCCTGTGGTAAATGCAGCATCTATGTTTTTAACGATACTTTGGTAAGATATACCTGCTCCAATATTCCACTTTTTATAGCTAAGCATAATATCTGCTTTGGCTAAGTGTTTAGGTCGGTATTTAAGCTCATATCCCATGGTGTCCGAACTTGTATTTAAGTATGTATATTGATTTCCATTGATATCCGAACCAATACTTTTCTTGGGCTCAAGTGCTTTGGAAACTGCGTATGTATAACCTATAAAACCTTGAATGTCTAAAGACCTATTTTTTTTCTGAAAGGCAATATTGAGCTCACCGCCGCGTACTTGTGTTTTTCCAATGTTTAACGTTTTAAAACCAGCACCAAAGCTGGGCTGATCTGGGGTGCCCCATTGTGCAAAGGTAAACTCCATCATTTGGTCAAACTGCATTTGAAATCCCGCAACATCAATCATTATCTGCAGGCCTTTTAGTGATAAACCTTGTTTTAAACCTACTTCAAGATTGTTTCCACTTTCTGAGTTTAGATTCAGATTAGGAAAAATAGTAACGGGCCCAACGGACGTTTTAATGTACGACTCAGCTATGCTTGGGAACCTGTATCCTTGTCCAAAACTGCTTCTTAAATAGGTAAACGATGCTAATTTATAGTTTAAACCTGCGCGATAAACAGGCTTACCTTCTGAACGATCATTAAGTTTAAATTGCTCATAACGAGCACCTAAGGCTATTGACAATCGCTTCCAAGACTTTTCAGACTGAAGGTAAGCAGCATAATTGGTTGCTGTGTTATTTCCGCCATACAACGGTGATTTTGAAACGGTATTTATGCTAACCAAACC
>JAFMCI010000062.1 GCA_017857855.1 Bacteroidia bacterium
TTTTTCTAGCTTTGATTTAGCATGGCCTTTTTGCGGAGATGGCAAAATCTGCTGCACGCTTACCGACTCAATATCACCTCTAACCCAACGAACAGCTGTTACTTCTTGCTTGTACACCCTGCTTACTTGGTAATCCGAAACTTCTTGTTGCGCCCAATTCACTGCTTGATCTGCTTGTGGCGACCCTGTTAACCGATGACCAATTGACTTACACAACACATTTAAGTTCAAATAACTCTCCCCTTTCAAAAGTGCTTCATCAAAAATGTTGCGGATGGTGAGCGAATCATTGCTAGTGTATGCCGGCTGCTGTCCAAATGAATGGATACTCCCTGTTATAATAAGAAGCAGAACTATTTTTTTTCTCATTTTAATTTTACAAATCCTTTAGACAAGACCACAAGTGATAGCGCTACTAGCACATGGCTTATATCGCTCGGTTTTAAGCCTAATCCTTGTGGCATAGCTTTAAAAATAACGGCAGAAACCAATATGATTCCTATGCCAATAAGTATGGTTTTATGTGCCGCTGTATTTTGCTTTACATTTTTAATAAACAAGAATCCGCTTATCAGCAACATTTCAATTATACCATAGGTCATCACGGGTCTAAAACCAAGTTTCGTCCCCGGATAAAGCACATTGAGGTACACCAACCATACACTAGCGAGCACCAAGATGGCATTGTGACCATGCTTAATCTGGCCGCTATCTAGCCATCCAAATTGATGTAAGGTACCGCGTCCAAAATAGTAAAAACTAATCAAGTTTATAACTCTGGAACAAAACAATAAAATAGCTTGTGTTTGAAGCGGTAAGATTTCCAAATGGCCAAATGCACCTATTAATGCAGACACTGCTGTTGTGGTTAAAAACCACGCAAAGTCGTGTGCAAGCTTTGGCTTATGCATAAAGTACACTGCGGCTCCCACCACAAAAATCAGAACATTGGAATAGAAACTAAGCCACATTATTGCGGGCAATAATAGTTATTTAGCATCATTTTAAACGAAAATATTACGGCCAAAATCCGTTTCAAAAGGATAAACAAGCGGCTTCTTCCCTCGCTTAATCGTTTAGTTGAATAAACCTGATGCAAGCACTATTTCGCTGAGCGCTACTGGTTTCCCTTTGGTGTAATCAAAACACACCAACGCTGTTCTAATTTCTGCCATGGGTTTGTTTTTAGTGAGATTGGTGAATTTGTAAAAGATATTAAACGAAGAGCCGCCTTCTGTATGCGCGGCAACGTCTATCTGCACTTCATCGTTCAGATGCCCTTCTCCTTTGAAGGTTATAGCAGCGTCTGCTTGAATTAGCGAGGTTCCTCCAAAATCTAATTCCGTAAAACCGTATTCAGCGAAATAGGCCATTCGTGCCTCTTGTGCAAACGCTAAAAACTGCTGATTAGCGAGATGATTACCGTAATTTAAATCGGTAACACGTACCTTCATAGTAATACTAAAATGCCATTCCTTGGGCATGTCTATTTTCATTCTGGCCATTGGGGTCCGTAAGCTGGGTGTTTTCCTTTAAATTGACTGAAATACTTTTTTAACTCGATAACGGTTTCATCCACTTCCTGCGTTAGGTAAAATGGTTCATCAAATACCACTCGTTTAGTTCCGTAATCAAAGGCAACGGTTACGATTGGAATATTCGCTTTTGTAGCAATATGGTAAAAGCCAGTTTTCCATTTTGGATTGTACTTACGCGTTCCTTCTGGGGTTATGGTCGTTACGAACGTGTCGTTCGTGTTGTATACATTTACCAGTGAATCCACAAAATTGGTGTTCTTACTGCGTTCTACCGGAAAGCCACCTAAACCTCTGAAAAAATAACCCAGAGGCCAAACGAATAATTCTTTTTTTGCCAGATACTTAGGATCAAAACCATCGGTGTACCTGCGAAAAAGCACGCCTATCAAAAAATCCCAATTACTGGTGTGAGGTGCCACTACGATTAAGTATTTTGGAATAGTTGGAACAGGCCCAACTACTTTCCAGCCCCACACTACTTCAAAAAGCCATTTTGCTATTTTCTTAAACATGGGTTAATGCCTCTAATGCGTCAAACTTAGCAATGATTTCTTCCGATATCGTTTCTGGTTTTCCCGTAGTTGAATTAAGCAATACAAAAGTTACTTCGGCACTGCTGCATAGGATATCTGAAGCCAAATCTCTTATTTCTTGGGTTACAACCATACTCTTATTATGGTAAACTACATTCGTAATTTTGATGAGCACATCTTGGTTAGGAACCAATGACTTTTTGTAGGAAATATTGATATTCACCACAATAAAAAGCAGGTTTCTACTTTCAAAAAACTTTTCGTGAAGGGCAGGCTCTAAAAACTCCCAACGCGCTTCTTCCAAAAGTTCTAAATAACGGGCATTATTTACATGACCGTAGGCATCACAATGATATCCGCGTATTTTTAAGGTGGTTCCGTTCACGATGCAAAGGTGCTAAAATTTAACTTATCCAGGAATATAAGAAACAAAACCTTATTTTTTGACTCACTTTACCCTTGGCTGTGATTATCGGACGATTTCGGTTATCCCCATTTTTAACGGGAGTCAGAATCAAAAAATTAATTTACTTTGGGCCATCTATCTACAAACATTTAAAAAAGGATAGTGTTAAGCATATATGGGTATAATAATAGCAGGAGGTTCTGGTCTTATAGGTTCTGAATTAACAAAGTACTTGCGCGCGCGGGGACACCAAGTACATATACTTACCCGGGGCGCTACCAATGAGTCAAAATTCCTTTACAACTGGGACATTGCCAAAGACTATATTGACCCAAAAGCATTTGACGGCATAACGACCGTAATCAATCTAGCGGGCAGTCTCATCATTGGCGGCCGATGGACAACCAAACGCAAAAAAGACCTTACCAGCTCGCGTGTAGACTCCTCTCAATTATTAACCCACTATTTAAACAGCCATTCAACCAAAGTTACCCAGTATATACAAGGCAGCGCGATGGGATATTACGGCGATTGTAAGGATACCGTTATCACCGAAGCCACTCCTGCTGGCGACGATTTTATGGCTCATTTGTGTGTAGCTTGGGAAAAACCCTCGCTAGAACTCAATCCCAGCATAGAAAGAAGCGTGATACGCATCGGGCTTTATTTAAGTAGAAATGGTGGTGTATACAAAAGCTTAGGTTTATTGGCTAAATTTTATGCCGCATCGGCCTTTGGCGATGGTAAGATGTGGGCCAACTATACACACCGTGATGAGTTGAATGAATTCATTGTGGCCTTGATTAAAAAGGAAATACCTGCAGATGTGTATAATGTGGTGGGTGAAAATGCCTTTATGATGGATGATTTTATTTCAGGCATAGCCAAAAACGAAAATCGAAGCGTAATTCTCCCTCACATTCCTGCTTTTCTTTTAAAATGGATATTGGGTGAAGCATCGGCGACCCTACTTAATAGTTATCGCATCACTTCTCCTAAAATGGCACAACTCAAGCTCCATAAATACCATAACCTTAATGATGCACTCAACGCTTTATGAATTTAGCAATACACTGGTTTAGGAGAGACCTCCGATTAGAAGATAATGCGGCGCTTTACTACGCACTTAAAAGTGGCATCCCTGTTCAACCTATTTTCATTTTTGACACAGAAATACTGAACAAACTCGAAGATAAAGCTGATGCGCGCGTTACGTTTATTCACCAAGAACTTAGTCGACTTAAGCAAGAATTACAGGACCTAGGGAGTGACTTGCTGGTGTACTATGGAAATCCATTAGAGCTCTGGCCGTCTATACTAGAAGAATTGCAACCGAGCGCGGTTTATACAAATCGTGACTACGAGCCCTATGCCAACAAACGAGATAAGGAGGTATCTAGCATCCTGCTAAATAGGACTATTCCATTCCATACCTACAAGGACCATGTCATATTTGAAATGGATGAAGTTGTTAAAGACGACGGCAGTCCATATGTTGTTTTTACGCCGTATAGTCGTAAGTGGAAAGCTACGTTAACACCCTATCAACTCAAACCATATCCTACGGAAAAATACTTCAACGCTTTTCACAAACGGACTCCCACTCCACTTATATCGCTAGCAGAAATGGGATTCCAAAAACGATCGATTGCATTCCCACCAAAGTCCACGACGCTGAGTGTTATCAAAAATTACGAAGCACATCGCGACTTTCCTGCAATCGCAGGTACTTCTAGACTTTCCTTGCACTTGAGATTTGGCACAGTGAGCATCCGAGATAAAGCAGCCAAAGGACAAAAAACGAGTGAAAAATGGCTTAATGAGTTGATTTGGCGGGATTTTTACGCACACATCTTACATCACTTTCCGCACACGGCGCAGGGTAGTTTTAAACCGCAGTACGACCAAATTAAATGGAGTACCAATGAAGAACATTTTAAAGCATGGTGTGCAGGTAAAACAGGTTATGGCTTGGTAGACGCAGGGATGCGGGAACTCAATACTACCGGGTTTATGCACAACAGGGTGCGTATGGTCGTAGCCAGTTTTTTAACCAAGCATTTATTGCTAGACTGGCGGTGGGGCGAAGCTTATTTTGCCAAAAAACTCCTTGATTTTGATCTAGCTAGTAATAACGGTGGTTGGCAATGGGCCGCAGGAAGTGGCGTTGACGCTGCACCGTATTTCCGTATTTTTAATCCATATACCCAAATTGAGCGTTTTGACTCGAAGCATGCGTATATTAAAAAATGGATTCCGGAATGGAACACCACAGCGTATCCAAAAGAAATTGTAGACCACAAAACGGCCAGAGAATTATGTTTGGCGACTTATAAATTGGGACTAGAACCCAAGTAATCTAACGAGGTCTCGTTTGCGCTTATTTTTTTGCCCAAATATTGTATTTTAAAATGCAATAAATAGCACGAAGACCATCCTTCCATCCTATTTTTTTGCCGTCTTCATAGGTACGTCCGTAGTAGGAAATCCCAATTTCATAAATACGAATGCCAGGAATTCGAGCGATTTTAGCTGTTACTTCTGGCTCAAAACCAAAACGATTTTCTTTGAGATGTAAGCCTTTGATAATGTCAGCCTTGAAGAGTTTATAACAGGTTTCCATATCGGTCAGGTTTAAATTGGTTAAGACGTTGCTCATTAACGTCAGAATACCATTCCCGATACTGTGCCAAAAGAACAATATACGATGCGGCTTCCCTCCCATAAATCGAGACCCGTAAACTACATCAGCGTGTCCTTCAAGAATAGGTTTTAACAACTCATTGTACTCCAGTGGATCGTACTCTAAATCGGCATCTTGTATAATCACCAAATCACCTGTTGCCTCCTTAATACCTGTATGCAGGGCAGCACCTTTCCCCTTATTTACGGCATGGTTAAAAAGTGATATTTTTAAATCTTGGTTTTGCGCTTGATAGGCTTGAAGGCGTGCCCACGAATTATCGCTCGAAAAATCGTTGACCATTACCACCTCTTTTTCGAGGCCTCCGATAAGTTGAACTTGTTTTATCTTGTCCAGAATTAGGTGTATCGTTTTTTCCTCGTTATACACAGGAATAATAATGGACAAAACTTTTGGATGCATTCAAGTGCAATATTAAAAGAAAATACAGATAGAATTAAAAATGCATTATTTATTCGATCACCTCGCCTTCAGAAACCCCGATTTTTTCCGCTAAACCCATTTCAGAGTATTCTGACCAAACGTTATACTTATCCTCGCTTGAAGCTAAAATAAATACCTTTGCTGCCATGGAATTGCAACAAACTACTTCGGGAGAATACACCTTATACATACCCAGTATGGATGAAACTTATCACAGTAGAAATGGCGCAATTTCTGAAGCCAAGCATGTTTTCCTTCAAGAAGGAATGGACCGCACCAAAGGCAATATCCGTATATTAGAAGTTGGTTTTGGAACAGGCCTAAACGCATTACTCACTGCACAACATGCCACAAAATCCGAGAGAAAGGTTTTCTACCACACGCTAGAACCTTTTCAAGTTCCGTTTGATCTCATCGCACAAATCGGTTACGGCACCTTACAAGACGACGAGTCTCTTTTTAATGAAATACACCAAGCAGAATGGGAACAAAAAGTAGCCATAAATAGTCATTTTATGCTGCATAAGACCAATCAAAAATTAGAATATGTAGCACTCGAAAATGAAGCGTATGATGTAATCTACTTTGATGCCTTTGCACCTAAGAAGCAACCCGAACTTTGGAATGAGACACTTTTTACCAAATTATTTAACGCAACCAAACCAGGAGGCGTGTTATCCACTTATTCCGCAGCTGGTCAACTTAAGCGAGACTTAAAAGCAGCAGGATATTCAATTGAAAATCCTCCCGGCGCCAATGGTAAAAGAGAAATGACGGTTGCCCTAAAGCCCATTTAGGTAGCCGCTTCCTTTTTTACTCCTTAAATCCATTTTGTACCCAACATTCTATGCGGGTGATTTGCTCGTCGCTTAGCTTATTGCCACTTTTGGGCATTGCGCTTGCACCCAATTCGTGCTTTATGGCCTTTAAAAACTTAACGTCAGATGCTGTTGCCTTTGTGGTAGCATAATCTGTAATGGTAAACCCGCCAGCGCCAGATCCATGACAATAGCTGCCTGAGCAACCTGCATTATCTAAAACTGGTTTAACGTAAGACGTGTAGGTTATATCCAAACTATCGCAAAGTGATTTTGGTTGAGCGGTAATAACGATATCGTCATCCTTGCAAGCCATTGTTAATGTGATAATACTGAATAATAAAAAGGCGATTTTTTTCATGTAATGTTTATTTGTTGGGAAAAATACAACTAAAATTTAAACTGACGAATTACTATTGCAAGGTGAGTGCACCAAACACCAATTTATCGTTAAAAAATTACAATACCTTCGGAATCGAAGTGTTTGCCAAAAACGTTATTTTTTTGACAGACCTAAAGCAGTTGGATACGGTACAAAATCTTCAAAATTGTCTGTTCTTAGGAGGAGGCAGCAACGTACTTTTTACCAAGGATGTAGATGGCACTGTTATCATCAACCAAACCAAAGGAATTTGTACGGTAAAGGAAGATGATGATACTATAGAACTTGCCATTGCCAGTGGTGAAAACTGGCACGAACTCGTTTTGCATTGTATTGAAAAAGAATATGGTGGATTAGAAAACATGAGTTTAATACCGGGATCGGTAGGTGCTGCGCCCATGCAAAACATAGGAGCGTATGGCAAAGAAACCAAGGATTTGCTAACCTATGTAGAAGCACTCAATTTAACCACCATGCAACTGGAGCGATTCACAAACAAAGAATGTGAATTTGGATACCGAGAAAGCATATTTAAAAAACACGCTAAAGGCAAGTATTTTATTACTTCTATAGGGTTACAACTCACCAAAAGAAACCATGTGCTGAACACCAGTTATGGTGATATTGAAGCTTGGCTAGTAGAGCACGCTATTATCACTCCTACTTTACGCGATGTGAGCAACGCCGTAATTGCGATACGCCAAAGTAAATTACCAGATCCTGCGGAATTAGGCAATAGCGGTAGTTTTTTCAAAAATCCAATCATACATAGAGCCCAACTTAATATGCTCAAATATGAATTTGAAGACATAAAGAGTTTTCCGGTGAGCGAAACCTTAGTTAAGATTCCTGCGGGATGGCTTATTGAAAAACTAGGGTGGAAAGGTCGTCGTGTTGGCTATACGGGCTGCCATGCTAAGCAAGCACTCGTGCTCGTAAATTACGGATATGCTAAAGGAAAAGATGTATTGAAACTGGCCGAGGATATACAAGAAGACGTTTGGGAAACCTTCCAAATAATGCTTGAAATGGAAGTAAATGTGGTTTAAAACACCCAGATAAATCTTAATGCGTCGGTTTAGCAACCAAAACCCAATAGTCGAAGAAAAATTCTTTCTTCATAACCACCTTTCTATCTATAGAAAATCCACTCTTTTCTAAAAAGTGTTCATATTCAGCTAGATTGTATTGATGAGGATGCAGAATATCGAAAGGTATAAGGGCAAATAATTTTCGGAAAAATGAAAAATTGTGAGCGTCTACCGAAAGTACTAGCTCACCTTGGTTATCGCAAATCTCCCTTAACTTATTGAAACTAAAATCAATATCTACGAAATGATTAATGGCATTTAAACAGAAAATGGTCTTGTATTTTTTAGCAGCGGTAAAATCCTCAAAACGTTCATTTGCAAAGTCTACCGAGCTATATGACTTCTTTTTAAAAATATCTAACTCTTCATACTGAGTTAGCAAGGGATCTAATGCTGTAATTTCCTTACCTTCAAAAAGTAAAAAAATACCCGCAGGACCACACCCTATATCGATTACAGGCTCTTGAACAGTAGTTGGGCTTAAAGAAATATCATTCAGAAACGTTGTCCAATAATCTCTTTTCCATGCTAAATATTCACTCGATGAGCGATTTTTCAAATAGCGCTTCCACCAAAAATTCTCAAAAAACTGTGCTATTTGCCAACGAAAGCGTTTCATGAAACAAAAGTAATGTTAAATGTCAATGACCATATATCAAATACACCACATGAATTTAAGAATCAGAATTCACCTTTTAGTTTCAATGCACCAACAACTAAATTAGGTTCCATATCAACCCAATATTTTTCGAATATATCTATTTGGAATAATTTTTAATTTAAGCTAATAAACCCAAGATGAACCACCAGTATGCTCGTTTTTATTCATCATCAAAGTCCAAACACACATTTTACCCATCATTTTTAAATATCAATTAAAATTTAATTCAACTCTTCAATTTACTTTGCAGTATGTCTACAGAATTAAATGCCTTGAAACAAACTGCACTTTACGATAAACACGTTTCTCTTGGTGCCAAAATGGTTCCTTTTGCCGGATACGATATGCCGTTACAATACACAGGACTTGCTCCAGAGCACCATGCTGTGCGCAATAGCGTGGGTATGTTTGACGTAAGTCACATGGGTGAGTTTAGTGTAAAAGGAAACGATGCAGAAGCACTTGTATCTTGGATATGTTCTAACAGCATACGTAAGATGGTAGACATGCAAGCACAGTATAATTGCATGCCTAACAATGAAGGCGGCATTGTAGACGACCTTATTGTATACAGATGGTCTGCTACCGATTATACCTTGGTGGTAAATGCGAGTAACATTGCCAAAGATTGGGATTGGATTATGAGCCAAAAAGAGGCTAAAGGTTTTGATTGTGAGCTAGAAGATCAGTCTGATGACATCTCGCTACTTGCAGTACAAGGCCCTAACGCCATTAAATTATTGCAAAAACTGACCGATATAGATTTATCTGCTATCGAATTTTATCATTTTGATGCGGGCAGCCTTGGCGGTTGCGACGACGTAGTGATAAGCAATACAGGATATACAGGTTCAGGTGGATTCGAACTCTATGTTTGGAATACAGACGCCAATACGCTTTGGGATGTCATAATGGAAGCAGGTAAGGAATTTGACATTATACCTTGCGGACTTGCATCCAGAGACACGCTAAGACTAGAAAAAGGCTATTGCTTATATGGCAATGATATAAATGACACTACTTCTCCAATAGAAGCAGGATTAGGTTGGATAACTAAATTTGATGAACCTTTTGTAAATCAAGCATATCACCAAGACATCAAAACCAATGGTGCAAGCCGTAAACTAGTAGGTTTTGAAATGGTAGAACGCGGTATCCCAAGACAACATTATGAGCTTGTAGATGCAAACGGAAACGTGATAGGCGAAGTAACCAGCGGAACTCAAAGTCCAACGCTAGATAAAGCAATAGGCATGGGATATGTAACTCCTGAATTTGCTAAAACTGGTTCTGAAATATACGTACAAGTGCGTAATAAGAGCATTAAAGCGGTAGTAGCTAAA